>DASYYE010000299.1:0-13614 GCA_035946955.1 Streptosporangiaceae bacterium
CGGGGGTGGGCCGAGATCGAGGTGCCGGAGTGGCTGTTCGACCTCGACTACCCCGGTCAGTTCCTGCGCCGGATCAAGAACGTGACGCTGACCATCCCATGTGTTGTCGGCCCCTACACCGGCGTGCACGCCAAGCTCACCCTCCTCGGCAGCAGCACGCGCGTCGACCCGAGGCTGGCCGGGCCGGCCGGGCGCTGCTGCGGCGAACGGCGCGGACACGGCTGCGGCTGTGGCGGCCCGTGCCGCTGCCGGGAGGAGTGTGGCCGCTGTGGCTGTGGACACGAGGAGCCGCCCGGGGGCTACCTGGCGCTGCCCGGTGACCCGCGTATCGTGCGCGAGTACGCGGCGACCGAGGCGATCGCGACCTCCAGCGGCCAAAATGACAGTGGCATGTTCGAGCTCAGCTTCCGTGACGAGCGTTACCTGCCGTTCGAGTTCGCGGGCGCGGTCAGCCGCTGGCGGATCGAACTGCCGCCGGAGAACAACTTCTTCGACCTCGACACCGTGACAGACGTCGTGCTGCACCTGAACTACACCGCCCGGGAGGGCGGTGAGGCGCTGCGGCGTGCCGCAAGCGAGCAGGCGCAGCAGCACCTGCCTGGCGGAGGCGTCCGCCTGTTCGACGTCCGTCATGACCTGCCGGACGCCTGGGCGAGGCTCACCCACCCTGCCCCCGCCCGCCGCGACCCGGACCGCTGCGACCCGGACCGTGAGCCTGGCGGGCGGGACGCGCGGCTGGTGCTGCGGCTGGGCCGGGAGCACTTCCCGTACCTGCCCTGCGGACGCGACATCCAGGTCTGCCAGCTCGGCTTGTACGTGGCGGTCCGCGACCCAGACTGCCACGCAAGCCTGTCCGCACGGTTCGTGGCCGAGCACGACAGCGGCCATGGGCCGGATGAGGAGTGCCAGTGCGAGGGAACCCAGGTGGAATGCATGGTGACCCCCGGCTGCCCGGTGCTGTACCACGGAGTGCTCGACAGGGAGTTCCCTGTCCTGCGCCGTGGCGAGCCGTGTGACCTCGGTGAGCTGGTGTTCGACCTCCCCGCCGGCCAGGTGGCGGACGTGTTCGTGGTCTGTGGCTACCGGGCCACGTGCCGGTGAGCGGGGGCGTGCTGGCCGGGTAGGACGGGAGCGTGCCCCTTTACGTCGGCACTTCCGGGTGGGACTACCGCGACTGGCGGGGCGTGTTCTACCCGCCGAAGGTGCCTGCCCGCCGCTGGCTCGAGTACTACGCCGAGAACTACGCCACCGTCGAGAACAACGGCACGTTCTACCGGCTCCCCTCCGCCGAGACGTTCACCGGCTGGCGGGCCAGGCTCCCGGAAGGGTTCGTCATGGCCATCAAGGCCAGCCGGTACCTCACCCACGTCCGGCGGCTGCGCGACCCCGCGCAGCCCGTGGCCAGGCTGATGACAGCCGCCGCCGGCCTGGGGAGCCGGCTCGGCCCGGTACTGCTGCAGCTCCCGCCCACGCTTACCGCCGACCCAGACCTCCTCGATGCCTGCCTTGCCGAGTTTGCCAAAACCCACGACAACGCGGGCCGGCCAGGTACTGCGAACGCCGTCCGCATCGTGGTCGAACCACGCCACCCCTCGTGGTGGGACGCAAGCGTCCAGGAGGTGCTGAGCTCCCACGGTGCCGCGCTGTGCTGGGCGGACCGGCTGGGGGAGGCGGTGACGCCACTGTGGCGGCCGGCCGGCTGGGGTTACCTGCGCCTGCACGAGGGCACCGCCCAGCCGTGGCCCCGCTATGACGCCGCCACCCTGCGGTCGTGGGTGAGCCGCATCGCGGAGCGCTGGCCGGACGGACAGGACGTGTACGTGTACTTCAACAACGACCCGGGCGGCGCGGCCGTGGCCGACTCAGCTGCCTTCGCGGCCCTGGCCACCGACGCCGGGCTCACTGCGACCCGGGCGCCAGCGCTGCCAGGGCCTGCGGTGTGACACATGGCAGCGCTGCGACGGTAAAGGTTGCGTCCGGGCGTGGCCGATACCGGTCACGAAACTTACCAACGCTTGGGGTATGACCAGCCGTGAAAAGGGCAGAATGGCAATCGCCACCCATTTGAGGAAAGGCCACTAATGCGGGAGTTAGCGAGCGACACCGCCAACGTCAGCATGTTGACCGACCCCCCGCCCAGTGGCTGTTGCCGTACTTTCCCCGCAACACCAGAACATGTCGGTCAGGCGCGCCGGGCCCTGGCGGTCCTGCTGGATGGCTCCTCACTGACCGAGGACGCCACTGTCTGCCTCTCGGAGCTGGTCACCAACTCCATTGAGCACAGCAATTCGCGCCAGCCAGGCGGCCAGTTCACCGTGTGCGCGACGCTGGCTGGCGGATGGCTGCGGGTCGAGGTCGAGGACCAGGGCGGACTTTGGCTGCCGCGGCCTCAGGGGACCGACGGCCCGCGGGGCCGTGGACTGCGCATCGTGGAGGCGCTGTCACTCGCCTGGGGCAGGTCCGGCGGCGGCACCGGGTCACGGACCGTCTGGTTCGAGATGCACGAAGACCCGAACGGGAGTCTTGGTCCCTGGCGGAGTGCCTAGGTTTCAGAATTTCTCGACGGCGGGGATGACGCGTTCGGCCATCAGTTCTATCGGCCGTATGGTGCCGACCCGGGCCAGCGTGCCGTGCCCGACCACGAAACCAAGCTCGGCCAGTTCATGCAGGTGCTCGATGGTCTGCTCCACCCGCTCACCGTTCTCGCCGAGGTCGTAGCGCACCTGAACGGTCTTCTCGATCGTGTCGTAGTCCCGCCCTTCGGCGGCGCAGTGCTCGCGCAGCACCTCGAGCTTGTGCGCAGCCTCCGGGATGTCGAAGATGTTGCAGGCGTCGGCGTAGCGGGCCACCAGGGGCAGCGTCTTGCGCTCGCCGGAGCCGCCGATGAGGATCGGCGGGTGCGGCCTGGTCAGCGCCTGGGGTGAGTTGAGCGTGCGGCCCAGGTGGTAGTGCTTGCCCTCGAACGGCAGGTCGTCGCCGCTCCACATCTGCAGGCAGATCCGCAGCGTCTCCTCGAGCCGTTCGTAGCGCTCGGCGAGCGGCGGGAAGAACAGGCCCAGCCCCCGGGCCTCCTCCTCGTTCCAGGCCGCCCCGATACCCAGCATCGCGCGCCCGCCGGACAGCACGTCCAGCGTGGTGACCGCCTTGGCCAGCAGCCCCGGCTCGCGGTAGACCACCGCGGTCACGACCGTGAGCAGCTTGACCCGGCTGGTCACCCCGGCCAGGAAGCCCAGGGTGTTGTAGGCCTCGAGCATCTCGTGCTCGGGCGGGCCCAGGTGCCCGATCTGCCACACGTGGTCCATGACGCTGATCCGGTCCACCCCCGCGTCCTCGGCGAGCCGGGCCACCTCAATGAGCCGCGGGCGCAGGGCGGGTGCCCCGCCACCCCAGGTGAAGTCCGCGATATGCAGGCCAACCTTCATTCCGCTGCTCCTCTCTGCCAGCCCGGACTGCCCTCCGGGTCGCTACCCCAGCGCCACGCTCGTACTCGCGGCGGCTGTGGACAACCAACAGCAGTTCAGTTCTTCCCCCGCCCAGGGGGGAAGAACTGAACGGATCATGACAGGGCCAGCGTGGTCAGCGGAAGCGGGGACGCGGGGGTTTGGGCATGCGGCCGGTCTTGGGCATCGGGCCCTTGGGGCCCTGGAGTGTCTGGGGCAGTGCCTTGAGCCGGTAGTTCAGTTCCGCGACCGCCTGGCCCTTGAGGTTGCGGGGCAGGCGCATCAGCTTGCGCTGGATCTGGCGGATCGGGATCTGGCCTTCTTCGTTGCCCACCTGGAAGTCATAGATCGGCGTGTCGTAGGCGACCCGGGAGACACGCTTCTTCTCCGCCGCGAGCAGCCCCGGCAGCCGGCTCGGGGCGCCCTCCCCGATCAGCACCACGCCGGGCTTGCCGACCGCGCGGTGCACCACGTCGAGGTTCCGGTTCGCCGACACGGCAGGGGTGACCGTCCAGCCGCCCCGCATCCCCTGCAAGATGGCGGCTGCCGCGCCCGGCTGGCCCTCGACCGCCGCGTACTGGGCGGACTGGGAGAAGCGCCCGAACAGGAGCAGGATCGTGAGGATGCACAGCAGCACGCCCAGCGGTATCAGCAGCGGTGCCAGCCCGGTCAGCAGGCCGATCACGACCAGGACGGCCAGGACAGCGACCCCGCTCCCGACGACGATGGGCAGTGCCCGGGGGTTCTGCTTGCGGACCATCCCGGCCACGAGCCGAATCTGCTGTACGCGGCTCATGCTGGCCGGGTCAGCGGGGAGGTTCCCGGGTCCACCGGGCTTGTTCGCCATGCAAGGGAGGATATGAGCAGCAGGGCGTGAGAGTGAAGCCGGGCCGCAGCGCCCGGAGCACGTTTGTGCCCTATGTGCCCTGGGCGGCCACCCGGCCGTCCTCGCCGCCTGCCCGGCGCGCCAGGGCTTCCCGGTACAGCCGGCCCGCGCGGTAAGAGGAACGGACCAGCGGGCCGGACATGACCCCGGCGAAACCCAGCCGCAGCGCCTCTTCACGCCAGGTCACAAACTCCTCTGGAGGGACCCACCGCTCGACCGGGTGGTGGCGGGCCGAGGGGCGCAGGTACTGGGTCACCGTGAGCAGCTCACAGCCCACGTCGCGCAGGTCGGCCAGGGCCTCGCCGATCTCGTGCTGCTCCTCACCAAGGCCCAGGATCAGGTTGGACTTGGTCACCAGCCCGGCGTCGCGGGCCGCCTGCAGCACTTCGAGCGAGCGTCCGTACCGGAACCCGGGCCTGATCCGGCGGAAGATCCTCGGCACCGTCTCGATGTTGTGGGCGAGCACTTCGGGCCGGCTGGCGAACACGGCCGCGAGGCGTTCCGGCACCGCATTGAAGTCCGGGACCAGCAGCTCCACACCACAGCCCGGCACGGCCGCGTGGATCTCCACACACGTCTGGCCGTACAGCCAGGCGCCGCCGTCGGGCAGGTCGTCACGGGCCACACCCGTGACGGTCGCGTAACGCAGGCCCATCGTGGCCACCGACTCCGCGACCCGGCGCGGCTCACCCTCGTCCAGGGGCTCCGGCTTCCCGGTGGCGATCTGGCAGAAGTCGCAGCGGCGGGTGCACTGCTCGCCGCCGATGAGGAACGTCGCCTCCCGGTCCTCCCAGCACTCGAAGATGTTGGGACAGCCCGCCTCCTCGCACACCGTGTGCAGCCCGGCGCGGTGCACCAGGTCCTTGAGTGCGGTATATTCCGGCCCGGTCCGCATCCGGGTCTTGATCCACGGCGGTTTGCGCTCGATCGGAGTCTGCCCGTTGCGGGCCTCGATCCGGAGCAGCCTGCGCCCCTCGGGAGCTAGTACCACGGCTCCAGATTACGTTCCCGGCTGCGCGATGCACCCGCACGGGCGGATGATGACGGCGAGAGGCGGTCACGGGCCGGGAAGGGGCATGCGATGATCCTGTCCACCATGAACGACCTGCCGGGGTACGAGGTCACCGAGGTCCTCGGGGAGGTGTTCGGTATCACGGTGCGCTCGCGCAACGTGGGCGCCCAGTTCGGGGCTGGTCTCAAGGCGCTGGTGGGCGGCGAGTTGCGGGGCATGACCAAGATGCTGGCGCAGAGCCGGATCGAGGCGCAGGAGCGGCTGAGCGAAGCCGCCGCGGAAAAGGGCGCGGACGCCATCCTGGCCATGCGGTTCGACGCGAGCGAGTTCCAGGTCGGGCAGGAGATCTGCGCGTACGGCACGGCTGTGAAGATCCGCAAACTGGGGCAGGAACAGCCCGCTGCGGGAGCCTGACCCGGATATCGATGTGACGGGGACGGCCTGAGTCGGGGAGCATAGGCGCATGCCAATGCAGTTCGACCCCCCTTCGGGCACCCGTGACTTCCTTGCCGCCGAGTACGAGACCCGGGAGCGGGTCTTCGGCCACATCCGTTCGGTGTTCTCGCGCTACGGCTTCGAGCCGCTCGCGACCCCCGCGTTCGAGCGGCTGGATGTCCTCACGGGCAAGTACGGCGACGAGGGCGACAAGCTCATCTTCAAGATCCTGCGCCGCGGTGAGCACGAGGGGACCGGCGAGGCGGACCTGGCCCTGCGCTACGACCTCACCGTGCCGCTGGCGCGGGTCGCCGCCGCCTACGGCAGCCAGCTCCCCACTCCCTACAAGCGCTATGCCCTGGGCCCGGTGTGGCGGGCGGACCGCCCCGGTCACGGCCGCTACCGCGAGTTCACCCAGTGCGATGTGGACACCCTGGGCAGCGCCTCCCCGCTTGCCGACGCGGAGGTGCTGTGCGCGCAGCACGACGCGCTCGACGGGCTGGGGGTGGGGCCGTTCCGGTTCCTGCTCAACTCCCGCCGGGTGCTGATGGGGCTGCTCGAGGTATTCGGCGTCCCCACTGAGCTGGGGCCGGGTGTCCTCATCACGCTGGACAAGCTCGACAAGCTCCAGCCGGGCGAGGTCGTGGCGGAACTGTGTGAGCGTGGCCTGGCCCGGGATGGTGCGGCCGACCTGGTGGCCGTGATGACCGCCGACGACGCGGAGCAGCGGCTCCGCGACGCGCTCAAGGGGAGCGACGAAGGGGCGGCGGGCCTGGACGAGGTGGACGCGCTGCTGAGACTGGTGGCCGGGCAGGTGCCGCCCGGGCGGGTGGGGTTCGCGCCACGCCTCGTGCGCGGCCTGAGCTACTACACCGGCCCGATCTGGGAGGTGGTGGCTGACGGCGTGCCCGGCTCGATCGCCTCGGGTGGCCGCTACGACCACCTGATCGAGCAGCTGGGCGGCCCCGGCGTGCCCGCCACGGGAGGCTCCCTGGGCATCGAGCGCATCCTGCTGAGCATGCCGGAGCGCAGCGAGCGCCACACGCGGCTGGACGTGGCCGTCACAGTCATGGACCCGCGGTTCGCAGCCCGCAGCTTCGCGTTCGCCGCCGAAGCCCGCGGCGCTGGCCTGCGGGCGAGCGTCTACCTCGGCGCCTCCGGCAAGCTGGGCCGCCAGCTCAAGTGGGCCAGCGACCAGGGAGCCCGGTGGGCACTCATGTACGGCTCCGCCGAAGACGAGGCAGGGACTGTCACCGTCCGCGACATGACCACCGGCGAGCAGACGACGGTGCCCGTACCTGATCTGGCGGCCCACCTGGCCACGCTGGCCAGCTGACCAACCGGGCACTCCCACAGGTTCCGGTGAGTCCACGCGTGAGCCATCGCTGGCGGACCACACCTGCCTCTGCTCACCCAGTTCATTCAATGGCCTCGGATTGAACACAAATGGTCTGGATGACATGACCCTCACATATGCCGTATTGGGGTTCCACCTGAGTCTTGAGCGAACCACCATTCATGCGGCGGATGAGCGGACCGCGGGTACCCGCCGGGCACTCATGTACGGCGTGGCTGCCCGGGCGGGCGCGGTTGCGGGCGAAATTGCTGGCCCGGGTGTACTCGCCCGCCGAGGCCTGGGCAAGCCTGGACACGGAGCTGGCCGGGGACCTGGCGGTGCAGGCATGTGATGGCTCGTGGGAACCGCCGGAGGATGACGAGGGGGCCTGGTCCCCGGACGACGGCGACCGCCCGCTGGAGGGTGAGGACGCCTGGCTGGCGGACCTCCCCAGCGAGTTGCAGGACGAGTACCTCGAGGCCATCCGGGGCCGGAGCTGCCGAACCCGATCAAGGCCGGGTTCTGGGACCGCAGTTCAGGGAATGGCGGGTTCGGATTTGCCGCCGGGGGTGTGGGTGACCTGATCCCTCCAGGGCCGGGGCTGGCCGGTGATGTCTGGCAGGCCGGGCTGGAGCGGCTGTCCGACGACGAGCTCATCGGGGTGCTGCGGGCTGGACGGCGGCTTGCGTCGTGGGCGGCTGCGATGGAACTGGCCGTAGCCGGTGACCTGGCGCGGCGCAGGCTGGCGGAGGAGGAAGCCGGGGAGACCGGTGCCGCCGAGCACATCACCGACGAGGTCGCCGCGGCACTGACCCTGACCGGCCGGGCAGCGGACCGGGTGGTCAACCTGGCGTTGGACCTGTCAGAGTTGCCCGCCACCGCGGCTGCGCTGGCGTCCGGGGAGATCGACCTGCCGCGTGCGTGGGTGATCGCCGATGAGACCAGTTCACTGGCCCCGGCGCGCCGTAGCGCCGTGGAGCAGGCCATCTTGGCGTGCGCCGGGACGCAGACCACCACCGAGCTGCACAGGGCGGCGCGGCGCGCGGTGATCGCCGTTGACCCGGCGGCGGCCAAGGAGCGCAAGGAGCGGGCGCAGTGGGAGGCCCGGTCGAGCGCTGGAACGAGCCTGCTGGGACCGCCGCGCTGGCCGGGCGTGACCTGCCGCCCGCGGAGGTGCTCGCTGCCGACCGCAACCTCACCGGCCTCGCCACGCAGCTCAAAGCCGCTGGCGCCGCTGGCACCCTGGACCAGTTCCGTGCAGCTGTCTATCTCGCGCTGCTCAGCGCACCAGCAATCCCAACCAAGTCGTTGGTGTGGGTATTCAATCAGCCGTGCGAATAGACCCGACGGCAACCCCGATCCTAGCGTCTGCGTGTACGAGCAAATTACCAATATGCTTTCGTTGGTGAACGGGCCACATTCAGCCGTGACCAATCAAGGGGTTCTGTCTCCTGTAGCATAAGGTGTCGGCGACAGGTCAGGTAAAACGAAATCTTCTTGATTCAGTGTCGACCACTACGGCGGAGCCGTACCGATCGGTCAAGACTTTCTCTGCAAGTTCGTTGTAACGGGCAAGGTAGATTCTGACCTTGCCCGTTACAGGGTCTGGGCCAAACTGTGAAAGCTCGATACCCTGCTGAGCTAGCACGCACGATCCTGGCGCAGTCGCTCGCACACCGCTTCATTCTCCGGCAAGCCGCTCCCTCTAGCCTCAGTCATAACCTGGTAACGCTTGATGTGGGAGTCCGTGTTCCCACCTGCGGCGGACGACTTATCCACATGCGGGCTGCGCTGCCCGTTCGCGGGATCGGCCTTGCAGGGGAGAGAGTGTCTAGCCGAAACAGGGCCTGGTAGGGCCGGCCTGCGGCCGTGCGTGCGCTGCGGAGTTGGTCCATGTGACCTGGCGCTCCAGAGGTATGGTTATGCGTGGCAGGCAGTCTTTCGACGCTGGGAGTGTTTGGCAGTGGGCACGCAGCATCCGGGTAGTGGCTTAACGGATCAGACTACGCAGCCTGATCCGTTGCTCGTAGGCGAGGCTGGCCGCGTGAAGATGCCGAATGCTGTCTTGCGGCGTATCCGTGAGTATGAGCGGCAGGAAACGCGGGCTGAGTTCGCGGAGGCGATAGCGCGGAAGGCCGCTGAACTTGGTGAGCGTCTGTCTCCGTCCGAGCGGTTTGTGGCACGCTTGGAGGACGGGGAAACCAAGTGGCCGCAGGCGGCCTATCGGCGGGTGCTGTCGGTGCTGTGTGGCCGTCCGGTCACGGAGCTTGGTTTCGAGCGTCCAGGCAAACGGGCGGCCCAGAGTATTGGAGTGCCAACCGCTGATGCCGCAAACTCTCAGCCGGGGACGCACGAGAGCCTGACCGGTCATGTTTTCAGCACACCGGAGTTCGCGGAGATTGAGGATGTGAAGCGGCGCGAATTGCTGCGGATCATGGGTTTCGCGGCTCCTGTTGCACTGGCTGGAAAGCATTCGCGGGTGGGGGAAGCACTCCAGGCCGCGATGCCTGGCGCTGTGTCTGGTTTGGAAGGCGCGGACTTGGACACTGCCGCAGATGCTCTTTCTGGGCTGGTTGAGCATTACTCGCATATTGTTTCCGTGGCCCCTTCTGCGGCTGTATATGATGATCTGCTGAGCGTGAGGGTTTTTGCTAACTCGCTGCTTAGGCAGGGTGGGGGTAGTGGGCGGCATGCTGACCTGGTTGTTACGGCTGGGTGGTTGTCAGCTCTTCTCGCGGTGTCCGCGACTGATATGGGGGAGCACGCGGCCGCCTTGGTTTGGTGTGCTGATACTGAGCGTCGTGGGCGGGATGGCGGGCATCCGGAATTGCTCGGCTGGGCGTCACTGACCAGGGCGTTGATCGCGTACTATCACGGGCAGGCGCACCGGTCAGTTGCGCTGGCATGTCATGGGCAGACGGTTACCGTGCTGGGCAGCGCCGCTCATGCCAAACTGGCGGCGCAGGAGATGCGTGCGCGGGCGTTGATGGGCGACGCCGTGGGAATGGGCCGTGCTAAGCGTCACGCCGCTATGGCTGTGGAAAAGCTAGGTCCGGGGCCGGCTGCGTCTGGCGCCTTCTCCATTCCCCGTGCCGAGGAGCCTCCCTATACCGCGACTTCGCTACTGCTGGTGAAGAAGTACCGGGATTCGGCGGAGACTACCCGGCGGATTATCGGGTCTGTGTACCGGCCCTGGCTTGGCAGCCCCGGCAGCGAGCCGACTAAGTACGCACGGACGTTGTTGATCCTCGCGCTCGCGGAAGCTGGCCTTGGCCGGGTGGAGGAGGCTTCGTCTGCTGGTATCACGGCTTTGGAGTGTTCCCGTCCCGTGTGGCCGACTATGGTGCTAGCCGGAAAGCTAGACCAGGCATTGGTGGAGAGTTCCCCGAAGGCTGCCCCGGCCGCCGAATACCACACCAGGTACCTTGAGGCTTCGGAACGTTCGGCGAAACCGCTGGCGATCAGCGGCCCGGTAGGGACACAGCATGAATGACACCAGTCTTAGCCCGGATCAGGTCAGTTCGATCACCGGGTATGTGGATATCGAAGCGCCACCACCGGATGAGCCGGCTGCCCATATTATTTTCGGCACTAACCAGGCTCAGCCAGTCACAATTGTTGCTGAACGCTACCACCGCGGGCTGGCCCCTTTTGTGATTGTGACCGGGGGCGTCAACCGCCACAACGGTATTATCGAAGGCCGTGAGTTCTACCAGATGCTCACGCAAGCCGGGGTGCCGGACGGCGTGATCCGGGTGGAGGACCGTTCCGCCAACACGTGGCAGAATGTTGAATTCTCTCTGCCGTTCCTGCATGAGGCGTTGGCGCTTGGCCTGCCACTGGCGGCCGTGGGCAAGTGGTATCACCGCCGCGCAGTCCACGTGCTGCGCACCCTGCTTCCCGAAGCCGAGTTCTTCTACGCGATCTCTTGGGAGCCTGTATATGGCAACGCGCTCGTGACCCGGGATAGCTGGCCCAAGGTTCCAGACGGCAGGCGCAGGGTCATCCGTGAATGGGAGGAGATACCTGCAAGGGTCGCGGCTGGCAGCTTCCGGGATGCCAAGAAAACCAGCGGGGCATGGCGCTAGCCATGCGGAGCCAGCCTGCGCCTGTCGCTTCAGTTACCTCTTTCTGCTCTACTTGATGGACCGGCCCGCGCCCGGTGGGCTTGGCGTGGTCGTTTCGGGCGCGGGCCGGGGTTAGCGCCCCTATGCCTGGTTACTGTCCTACCTGGCCCCGGGTAACTGCTGGCTGGCTGACAGCTTTCCTACCGTCTTCTTGCCTGCCAGAAGCTTGCTTCGACTTCTGCGCTGCGCATCCGGGCGATCAGTTCACCCCGGGTCCGGCGAACTGACGAGGGTGCCACGCGGGGCGGCGAAATGGGGATAAGCCCAAAAACGCCTGCTCCACGAGCCCACATGACATGCCACTGTGGGTTAGCCTCTCCAATGCGGACAGCGGTATCATGCTCGTCCGGGTCATAGCGCTCCAGCAGGCTGTCATATTCTGGCTCAGGCTGGACCTCCCCGCTGTGACGGCCGTTCAAATACCGACCACGCAATACACCGTTTTCCCGCCCCACGGCTGGTTGTGATGCCCCCACTTCTTGCTGAGTTGGTCGACCAGCCACAAGCCGCGCCCGTACTCAGCCTCATAGCCGGGCTCAGCCAGGACCGGCGGGGACTGATTAGAGTCAGACGTTTCGATAATGAGTTCATCTGCGTGGAGTCTCAGGATGAGCCCAACACTGTCGGCGCAGCGAGGCTCGGAACACTTCGGTTCCAGGCTGCCGCCGAACCTCACGGCGTTGCTGACAATTTCTGCTATTAAGAGTTCTGCGGTCTCGACCGCTTCGCCCGGGAGATGCCACGACACCAGCGCCATACGTGCCAGCCGGCGAGCCAACGACGCAGCATCGGGCAAGGCTGGAAACTTGCGGGAGTAAACCACCTCTCCCGGGAACTCGTGCCTCACCCGGAATTGGTGGCTGTGCCACGCTTCATTGGAAGGCACCTGGCAATGGTCACGGCGGCGCTGCTCCGCGTCCGGCTCGGTCACCCGATCACCTCCCTCCTCTTGAACGTGACCACGGTCGATTACCAGAATGCATCCCCTCACCCGTCATTCGCGGTTCTGGAAGCTCTGGCATGACCGCCCTTCACCTTTCTGTCGCGGTTCCTGGCCCGGTCGCGTTCGGCGCCGCTGGCGCGTGCCAGGGGGATTCCCTTTCCCAGACTGGTGTGTATTCGCTGGTGGCCGCAATGACAGACCGGATGCCAAACTCCTGACAATCGCAGGACAGGAACCCACGTAAAGATGACAAGCCGGCCGATGAGGAGTGCAAGCGCACGCGCACGGCGGCACTGAGTGCAGACGCGCGCGAAGCGTGCATGCACAAGATCAACTGCACGACTTCAGGGCGGGCTTCCTGAGGCCCAGCACCGGGAGCGCGCTGAGAGGCACGGTGAAGCACCTCGGGCCGCTCGGGCATGGGGCGCCGGACGGCGGGCCCGGCCTGAGAACCTCTAGGGCCGCCTGGGCGCCCTGTGGACCACTCTCGGGGGTTGACGGCTCGTGGCTCTTCGTGGGCAGCTCCTGGGCTGCCCGCTACCGCATGACGGCGCGACGGGCAGACCTGGCCCGGCTGGTGACTGACGGTCACGGCCCCTCGTCCACCGTTCGTGCATGCCTCGCGCGCGCCTGCGCGCGTAGGGCCATACACGCCGTGGACGTCCGGACGTGGACAATCACGGACAGTGACGAGTGATGGAGAGGAGGGATGTGACGTTGACCACACCCTGGCCTACCAGCATGGTGGCCGGACCTGTGAGTGCAATCTGGCGCTGCTGTGCCGGCACCACCACCGGGCCAAGCAGGCCCATGGCTGGGGACTGACCCAAGACCAGCCTGGCGTCCTCACCTGGACCACACCCAGCGGACGCACGTACACCACCAAACCGACCAACTATGAAGAATGATGGTGTGCCGGCGCGGTGCTGACACTAACTATTTCGCACTAAAATCGCATAGTTAAAACATTGCTAGGCTATGCGTAAGCGTGAGAGTGCGGACTCACCTCCAGACAGGGGAAGAGGAAAGGCTCGATGCGTTGTGGTGCATGGATAATTGTCTTGATGCCGCAATTTTCGAGCATAGGAGCAGCAATGCTGCACTCTGAGGAGGTGCCATGCAGATCCACTTCATGTGGAAGGACGACGGTTCCGGCGGCGGGGGGTGTCCAGCCCTGTACGACGTGGCCAGCCCGGATGGCTATGTGGTACAGGGCAAACGGCTCGACGAGGCGACACGCGCACAGTTGCGGCAGCTCGCCGCCGACGAGGACGCGGTCTTCGTCCCACGAAACCTGCTTGACCGGCTGCGGGGCCAGCCATGAGGCCAACACGGACACTGAGCGAGGAAGAGTTCCACTCAGTGTTCGCTGGCTTCCAGCACACGGCGTTCCGGCTGGAACTGCAAGACGCCTACGTCGAGCCGTGTGAGCAGG
>DASYYE010000300.1:0-2096 GCA_035946955.1 Streptosporangiaceae bacterium
ACCGCGCGCCCGGAACAGCTGGGCCGCCAGCACCTCGCGCGGGTTGTCGAGGGTGGCCTCGATGACCGACAGCACGTCCAGCGGGTACTCAGGCGAAGACCGGTCCAGCAGTCCGATCGCGGCCAGCGCCAGTGGTGACAGCGGCTGGTTCAGCGCGAAGTCGGCCTGCAGGTCCACGGTCAGCCGCCAGCGCCGGCCCTCGCTGTCGGGCTCTTCCAGCCGCTCCACGACGCCGCCTGCCAGCAGCGCCCGGTAGACCGCGAAGGCGTGCCTGATGTGCGTGTACTGCGCATGTGCGTCCTCGTCGTTGGTGGTCAGCAGGTGACGCATGGCGTCGAAGGCGTCGCCCGGCCGGCTGATGACGTTCAGCAGCATCGCGTGGCTGACCGCGAAGCTGGACCTCAGCGGCTCGGGCTCGGCTGCCACCAGCCGTTCGAACGTGGGCTTCCCCCAGCCGACCGCACCAGCGGGTGGCTTCTTCCGTACCACCTTGCGCAGCTTCTTCGGGTCGTCGCCCGCTTTGGCCACCGCCTTCTCGTTCTCGATCACATGCTCTGGGGCCTGTGCCACCACATAACCCATAGTGTCGAAACCGGCCCGGCCAGCCCGCCCGGCGATCTGGTGGAACTCCCTGGCCTGCAGCAGGCGGGTCTTGGTGCCGTCGTACTTGGACAGCCCGGTGAACAGCACAGTGCGGATCGGGAGGTTGATGCCGACGCCGAGCGTGTCGGTGCCGCAGGTGACTTTCATCAGGCCCGCCTGGGCCAGGGTCTCCACCAGCCGCCGGTAACGGGGCAGCATCCCGGCATGGTGGACGCCGATGCCGTGCCGGACCAGGCGCGACAGCGTCTTGCCGAAACCGCTGGTAAACCGGAAGTCGCCGATCAGCGCGGCGATCTCGTCCTTTTCCGCGCGGCTGCACACGTTCACGCTCATCAGCGCCTGTGCCTGCTCCACCGCGGCGGCCTGGGTGAAGTGCACGATGTAGACCGGTGCCCGGTGCGTGGAGAGCAGTTCCTCCAGGGTCTCGTGCAGCGGCGTGGTCACATAGGCGAACTGGAGCGGCACCGGGCGTTCCGCCGACCGCACGACGGCGGCCGGGCGGCCGGTGCGCCGGGTCAGGTCACGCTCGAACCGGCTGACATCGCCCAGCGTGGCGGACATCAGCACGAACTGAGCCTGGGGCAGCTCGATCAGTGGCACCTGCCAGGCCCAGCCACGGTCAGGGTCGGCGTAGAAGTGGAACTCGTCCATGACCACGAGGCCGATATCGGCCTGTGTCCCCTCGCGCAGGGCGAGGTTGGCCAGCACCTCCGCCGTGCAGCAGATGACCGGCGCTGATGCGTTGACGCTGGCATCGCCGGTCATCATGCCGACGCTGTCCGCCCCGTACATGTCACACAGGGCGAAGAACTTCTCCGAGACGAGCGCCTTCACCGGCGCGGTGTAGAAGCTGCGCACCCCCTGCGCCAGCGCCATGAAGTGGGCACCGGCCGCCACCAGGCTCTTGCCGGACCCGGTCGGCGTGCTCATGATCACATGAGCGCCGGAGACGACCTCGATCAGCGCCTCTTCCTGGTGCGGGTACAGGGTCAGTCCCTGGCCGGCGGCCCAGTCGACGAAAGCCTGGAACACCAGGTCGGGGTCGGCGGTCCCCGGCAGCTGGTCGGTCAGCAGCATGGTCCCTCATCGTGTGTGGCGTCCAGTTCGATGACGCTGAGACCTTCATCATCGCCGATCGCGAGCAGGGGACCGCCCGCGGCGAGGCGGCGGATGACGGACCTGCGCCGCAGCGTCATGACCGGTGAGCCGGTGCCGGGGTCCCAAATCCGGATGGTCTTGTCACCGCCGGCCGACGCCAGCAGCGGGCGCCCGTCCGGGGTGGCGGTGAACGCCAGCGAGCCCACCCAGTCGGTGTGGCCGGTCAGGGTTCGCACCGCCGGCTCGCCATTGCGCTGGTCCCACAGCCGCACGGTGCGGTCTTCGCTGGCCGACGCGAGCAGCGGCATGCCTGCCGTGGCGGTGGCGAACGCGACCGCGCGGACCGCTTCGGAATGGCCCACCAGCGGCTCACCCACAGCAGCGCCCGTCAGCGG
>DASYYE010000301.1:0-8503 GCA_035946955.1 Streptosporangiaceae bacterium
CGGTGGCCAGGCCGGCCGGGGATAGCGTCGCGAAGCTGAGGTGCCCGGCTGCCGGGTGTGCCAGGCCGGCCGCTGTCTCGGCGACTATGACCAGGACCTCGGCTGTGAGCAGGACACCCAGGACTCTGCCGGTGATGTCCACCCGCAGCAGCCCTAGCACGGTGATGACCGCCCAGGCGCCCAGCGCCCACGCCCACCAGGGCGCATCTACGCCCAGGTGGGCGGCGGCCTCGGTGGCGGCGCTGGGGCCGAACGCTCCATACAGCCCCACCTGCAAGAACGAATAGGACAGCAGCGCCACCAAGGCGGCGGCGACGCCGGCGGTGCGGCCGAGGCCCTGGGCGATGAAGGCGTAGAACGCGCCCGAGTTGGTGATGTACCGCGTCATCGCCACGTACCCGGTGGCGAAGAGCGCGAGGATCACCCCGACGACCAGGAACGCCGCCGGGATGGCTGTTAAGCCGGTGGTCTGGTAGGCCGATGGGATCACCCCCGCCGCCACGGTGAGCGGGGCGACACCGGCCATGACGAAGAACAGCACCGCGGGCACGCCGAGCCGGTCGCGGGCCAGCGCCCGAGACACGGCGGAGGGCTTAGCTGCGGCTGTCTGAGTTCTGGACATCACATGACTCCTCGTTGGGGTTCAGGTGGGCAAGCGGTCACACACACGGTGGGAGAGCAGGGCACTGTCAACCGCCGCCTGGGTCTGGGCGACCAACTCCCGCAGGCCGGGCACCAGCAGCGCCACCGCCTCATCCACGCTGCGGCCGGCGTTGCCGGGCGCGTAGTCCGCAAGGCGGAAACCCAGCCCGCAGGCGGCAGCCAGCCCGGCCAGGACCAGACTGTGGGCGGACGGGGGCCGGGCGGGGTTTAGCGCGGAACACACCCGGATTAGGGGCGTGAACGCGCAGTCCGCGTCCACCGGCACCCACCGGCCGCCACGCCACCGGGCCCGCCCACCGGCCCAGGTCAGATACCCCGACCGCGCCAGCCGGCAGGCCACGTCGTCGGCTGCGGTGCGCGCGAGGAACAGCAGCCACTCCCGGACGGGACGGTGCTCACGCTCACCAGCCACCAGGCCCAGCACGTTGCAGGCCAGCCCGTCCCCCGGGGCGGCACCTTCGGCCAGCACCAGCCGCTCCCACACCAGGGTGACCCGGCCCACAAGCATCAGCTCGGCCAGCAGGCCACCAGCCAGACCCAGGCCCAGCGCACGCGGCTGCACGTACGGCTTGCCGCTCAGTTCGTGGTGCGCCATCAGGTAGAGGTCATCAGCGACCTGCCCAGTCCCGCTCAGCGTCGCGGTCATGACGCCCAGGCGGGGCCGACCGGGAACCGGCTGCCCGCCAGCAGGCCACCGGTTCCCGGGCACAAGGGCCGGGCTGGGGTCTCGGGCTGGCTGGCAGCGCTGCCGGGCGCGAGCTGCATCGCGGTTTCCTCCCTCACGCGTGGTTGATCGCACACGGGCAGTCAACCCGGCGTCGGCGTAGCCTGGTAGACGTTGCCTCGTTGCCCACGACGCGGGCAACGAGGCAACGTGAATGGGCACACCCGCATATGAGCGATTTCACAGACGAGCTCGGCCGCCTCTGCCAGGCGCGAGGCATGTCTCTGCACGCGCTGGCGCGCCGGTCGCACTACGACGTGGGCTACCTATCGAAGGTGGCCAACGGGCACAAACGAGGCTCCCGCGACCTGGCCGTGGCGCTGGATGAGCACCTCAGCGCGGACGGCGCCCTCCTGGCGGCCTGGGACCAGTCCGCGCAGGCGGCCCTCCGGGTGAGGTCACAGCCCTCAGCCGACCCGTGGTGGCCAACGCTGCCCAGCGAACGCGACCCGTGGCGCCCTGCTGGTCGGGCCACGAGCAGTGACGCGGCGATGGCTGTCCCGGGCATTCCGTTAATGATGCCCCCGGCGAGTGCGCTGGCAGGCGACGGCTCAGACCTGGCTGCCATGGATGGCTTCCGGGCAGCTGACCGGCAGGCCGGCGGAGGTCACCTGTATGCCACGGTCTTGTGCTATCTGCAGACCGCGGTGGCGCCCCGCCTCTTCGGCGCGGCCGGTGGCGGCTCCCAGCGGAACGTGTTCGCTGCGGCGAGTGCCCTGACTGAGATGGCTGGCTGGATGGCCCACGACGCCGGCTGTGACGTGGCCGCCGGACAGCACTTCCAACGCTCACTCGGCCTGGCCACCGTGGGCGGCGATGGCCAGCTCACCGCCCACGTGATGGGCAGCATGAGCCACCTGGCGCTGCACCAGGGCGAGCCAGCGAAGGCGATCGGCCTGGCCCGCCAGGGCCAGGAGGTCTTGGCCCAGGCACCGCCGAACCCAGGGCTGGCGGCCCGCCTGCTGGCCCTGGAAGCCCGCGGGCTGGCCGCACTGCCGCAGCCCGAGCCCGCCTCCTGCGCCATGGTGCTGCTGCGGGCCGAACAGGCACTGGACGCCGACCACAGCGAGCCGCCCTCGCCGTGGACCAGCCGCTTCGACGAGGGCTCGCTGGCTAGTGAGGCCGCGCGCAGCCTGCGCCAGCTCGGCCAGTTCGGTGCCGCTGCCCGCCACGCGCAGCGCATCATCGAGGTCCGTCCCGGCACCCACGCGCGGAGCCGTGCTTTCGGGCAGCTCATGCTCGCCAGCGTCCTCCTCGCCCAAGGTGAGCCAGAAGCGGCCTGCGCGGCAGGGCAGCAGGCACTTGGCGCCACGCAGACACTCAGCTCCTACCTTGTCGTTCAGCAGTTCCGCGAGCTGGCCAGGCTCCTGGAGCCCTACCGAGCCAGCGTGGTCGTCGCGGCCTACCTGACCGCCGTCCGCACCGCGTTGCGTGAACGCCACTGGCTCTACCCCTGGCCCGGCACGGACGTCGGCAACGACGCAGCACCCAGGGAGCCGGGTCTGTGAGCAACGGCGCACCGCTGTACGAACGCGACCCGCAAGCATGGCGGGCACACCTGGCCGAAGGCAACGCCACCCAGCCACGCAAGCGAGTCGGCGCTGACATGGTGATCCGCGACCGCCACGACCGGATCTTGCTTGTCGACCCCCAGTACAAGCCGGACTGGGACCTGCCAGGCGGTATGAGCGAGGCCAACGAGCCCCCCGCTGAGACCGCGCGCCGCGAGGTCAAGGAAGAACTCGGTCTGGATACCCAGCCGGGTGCCCTGCTCTGCGTGGACTGGGTGTCACCCCACGGGCCATGGGATGACTCGCTGATGTTCATCTTCGACGGCGGTGTTCTCAATGACGAACAGGCCACCAGCCTCAGACTCCTCGACGGCGAACTGGCGGCCTTCGAGTTCTGCACCAGCGAAGAGGCATCGGAGCGTCTCCGCCTGTACGTATGGAGACGGCTGAGCGCGGCCTTGGACGCGCTGACGACCCGTCAAGCCGTCTACCTGCAGGACGGCTGGCACGCACAATCATTCCGGGTCCATCAGGCACCGCCCGCAGCCCATGATCGGGCAACAGGCTGACGCCATGGCCACCAGGCAGGGTAGCTATGCAGCCCGCCGTTCAGGTCTCCGGTCGTACTCGCCACTGGGTCCCGCACTCTTGACGAACCGTCCCCAGCGGGCGCTTCGCTGGAAGGCTCCGGCGATGGCTTCGCCGGTCGGCAGCTCGCCGGTCGGAAGCCGGTGGTCAAGTGCCCATTGCCACGCCTCCCGCTGTCGCTTCTCGGCAGCAGGCCGCCGCTTCACGATCCCTCCGTGGGGAAGCTGTGTCACCGCCGACTTCTTGCCCGCCGGGAGGGCCGCTTGCTTGGATCCTCCAACTTCCTCGCTGAGCAAGGTGACCACTGACTGGCCCTGGATCGCCTGATGCTCGGGGTCACTCGCGACGGAGTTGCGGATTTGCCGCATAAGCATCTCGTAGGCCCCAATCAGTGCGAACGGTGGCCATGCCGAGATAGTCCGGCTGACGAGCGTCGGGTGCGCGACGGCAACGTTGGCAGCCAGGCTGGCCCCGCTGGCAATGACCAGCAGCGTCCACGGCAAGATGCCACCCCGCCGCCCATGCCGCGAGTCGGACAGCAACGCGAGCGAGGCGGCAATGATCATCCCATCCACAGAGAGCGGCAACAGTGCGGCACTCCATGGCTCCTCCCCGCGCCGCAACGCCAGCGTGTGCATATGGCCGTAGCTGATGATCGCCGCGATGCAGGCCAGGAGAACACCGTGGCGACGGTGGTACCCCGGATCAGGACATCAGCGCGTGCCGTGTCGGCCTCCTCTCCCTTGCCTGCGGGCACGAGGCGCGCGCCCGGCCCTTCTTGCTGCCGTCACGATGCTCATCCTCTTCCTCCCGGCAGGTGATCCCAACCCAGCAGCGGACAGATCAGGTGCCGGCCGAGTCCCGGTTGGGCGTTAGGGTCGCTGCCAGCATCGACCGGGACGCTCACAGCCTGTTCATAGCCCCCGGCTGGCGTGCACGATCAGCAGTGCGGCCAGCCATCGTCGCCGGGTCCGTGCTGCTGTCCAAAGACGGCAAGGTCATCCGCGTCCACCCCATCCGCAACGACTGAGCAACAACGACGTCAGCGTGTACCGCACCCCGCGCGAGTCTCGCGGATCGGGCACTCTCGCCAGGGACTCCAGCAGGCTCGGGCACTGACCGGCCAGCGACGCCCAATCGCCGGGCGGCAGGTCGTGCATCTGCTCCAGGGCGGGATTATCGGGCCCAATGACAAGGCAGGCACGGTCTTCCCAGCGATCATGGGACTTCGACAATCACATGATCTTGGAAACCGTGCCTGTTCGCCTGCCACACACCAGAACACCGATCAGGGCCCTCAAACCGGACATCGCGTCACTATTCCGGGGCACTGGCCCACAGGTATAGGCTCCGCTACCGCTATGTGAAAGTTAGGGTTGACGAATTTGGCCGCACGGCGCACTATATGAACGCTACGTGGTAGCGCTTGAGCAGTCCCCGACGGGCACGATGAGGTCCCGTACCGGCTCTCCCGGCGCGGGTAACGGCAATGCCCCGCACCGGACCCCCGGGTGTGGGGTAAAGACGCGTCTAGCGTCCGCTCCCCCGGGGGTGGGGAACGACCACATTGGTGGAGCTCAATGCCAGGTCTCGCACGTAGATCACTTGCGCTGCTGTCGGTGTCGTTACAGGACCGCCTTCTTCGTCCTTCGATCTCGCAGGCCTAAAGGACATGTATGGCCTTGGCCAGTTGCCTGGCACGGCAGGGATAGCAGCGGAGCTTACGGCTGATGTGCTAGACCTTGAGTTAGGCGTCCACGCGCCAGATAGGACAGATAGCACTAGTCAATTTATAAAGCCTCGTTAGGTCGCTATAGGGCTAATAGCGACCATGTTCTATCCGTGAAAGGAGAACATCGTGACGAACGGTTCAGTAGAACCCGGACGTGGACGGAGTCACTGGCGACTCCGCCTGGGCAGTATGGTCGGCGTTCTCGCACTGGCCGCCTTCATTCCGGCAGCGGCCGGGGCTGCGACGGGCGCACCCCACGCGGCTGTTCCACCCAAGGCGACCAGGGGTACGGCCGTGAAGATCACCCGGGTCGGCACGGTCAACCTCAGCGCACTCTCCAAGGCCACGGCCACGAGGCCCGGAACCCGGCTCGGCACTCCGCACGCGGTACCGCGGCTCCTACCGTCGTCCGCGGAGCGGAACGCCAGCGCGGCGCTTCGGCACAGCGCGCTGATGCCCCGTGCCACGCTGAGGACGAGATTCGCCGGCAACGTGCCCGGTGAGATCGGCTTCAACGGGATGAATACGGGGACGAACGAGCACACGATGGGGTTCGACATCTCGCCGCCCGATATGGGACTGGCGGCGGGCACGAGCTCGGCCGGCACCGCGGTCCTGCAGTTCGTGAACGCGAGCCTGCAGGCGTTCAAGCCGTCGGGAACCCCGCTGACGGTTCCTGTGTCTGCGAGTGCCTTCTTCGGTATCGGCCCTTGCAGCGCCACACAGTTCCCGGTCAACTGCATTTCGGATCCGCGGGTGTACTGGGATCCGCAGACCAAGCACTGGTTCATCACCGGCTTCACGTTCGCCAGCTTCGTCTTGGGCCCGGGCTTTCCGCCAGGGGTGCAGTACGTCGCGGTCAGCCAGACCTCGAACGCGCTTGGCTCCTACACGATCTTCGCGATCCCGACGGGCCAGGGTTTCATCGACCCGGCGGACTGCCCGTGCGTCGGCGACTTCGACATGACCGGCGCCGACAACAGTGGCTTCTACCTCACCGTGAACGAGTTCGGGCAAACGTCGTTCCACGGCACCGACCTGTTCGCGGTCTCCAAGAGCCTGCTGATCTCAGCGGCCATGGGCGGGCCGCTTCCGCCCGCGTTCCTGTACGAGGTGCCCACCTTGGCGGACCCATTCGGCGGCTTCCGCCTCGCACCGTCGGAGGTCACGCAGGGCTCGGCCGCGCCGAACGACGAATACTTCGTCGAGGCGAACGCCAACGCGTTCAGCGACTCCTCGCTCCAGGTGTGGGCGCTCATCGGCACTGATTCGCTCAACGTCGCGTCGGCGCCGCCACTGGTGGAGCGCAACGTCGCGACCGAGGGCTACAGCGTGCCGCCGCCAGCGACCCAGAAGGCCGGGCCGATCCCGTTCGGGAGGACCGTCGGCGCCCTCGTGGCTTCACCGCTGGACAGCGGCTTCCCAACCCAGCAGAACATGACGTTCGCCGGCGGCAACCTTTACGTCCAGATCGTCACCGGCGTGAACGCCGGCGGCGGCGGGGCCAACTCTGGCCTCGCCTGGTTCGCCCTGCGCCCAACGCCGGGCACGTCCTCGGTGTCGGTGAGGAACCTGGGCAACGGCTATGTCCACATCAACGGGATGCTGTTGTACCCGTCGATCTCGGTCAATGCCAGCGGTCATGGCTACATGGGGTTCGCGATTGGCGGAGCGAACAGGTTCCCCGGCGCGGCGTACATCAAGTTCAACGGTGCCATGGGCGCGGTCGGCCCGATCCACATTGCCGTGAACGGGCGGACGCCGCTCGACGACTTCACCTGCTACCCGGGCGCCGGGAACGGGCCTACCTGCCGGTATGGCGACTACTCGGCGAGCAACTTCTTCAACGGCCGGATCTTCTTCGGTGCGGAGTACGTCCACACGCTGACAAGAGTGAAGGCCGGCGCTGCGTCGAACTGGGCGACCAGGGTCTGGTCAGTCCCCTCGGGAGGCTGATCTCAGCCTCTTGCGGACAGTGATCTGGCGGCGGCCGGCCGGACGGAACCCGGCCGGCCGCCGTGGAGTTCGAGGACGACCCTCGCTTCGACTGGAAGCTGCAGGAAGTGCACCGCAAGGAGCCGGCCAGCCAGCAGCGGGAGAAACTCCTCCGTGAGCCGCCGTCCAGGGACCCGTTGCAGTAGCCGAGGCGACTGGGCTGAGCCGTATCCGGCCTTGAGCCGACCTCAACCATGACTCAAGCGTGACTTCAGCGGCTTGGATGATTATGGGCCCGCGCAGGTGTGGGGGCAATGTCGGAGTGATGTCGGGGTCGCGTCTCTGGGGAATTCTCCCGCGATCCCCCATAATCGGAAGTGGCCGATGGGAGTGCCGGTCTCTACCGAGAGGGGCTGGGAACCGCATCTCCCCCTGTGCCGACCTGACCGCCGCTACTGCCTGAACCACCAAGGTCCGCCGAGCTCGACGGGGGCGCCTGCTCCTGTGGCTAGGGCATATCCCGAACACGTTCATGCCATCGATGGGGGAAGATCTCCGTGCTCAGAAATGGCCATGCGCTCAGGCTTGACAACTTCGACCTCCGCCCTATTCGGGGGCAAGCTGCTTTGCCAGAGCGGACGGCAGTGATCGCTTCGGTTGGCAGCGCATTCCCTGACTCGTCCTACTCACAGGAAGAGATCGGCGCGCTCCTCGGCCTGGAGAACAGGGTCGTGAAGAAGCTCCTCCGGTCGCCCCACATCCAGAAGAGGCATCTCTACCTGCCGGCGAAAGACCCCCAGACCGGGCGCGCGTTCCCGGAGTCCGCAGCCGACCTGCACGCCAAGTTCCGGGAGGGGGCACTCGAGATCGGGTCGCGTGCGATCCGGAACGCACTGGACGCCGCGCGATTGTCTGTATCGGATGTCGACTACCTGCTGTGCGTCACATCCAGCGGCTTCATGGTTCCAGGGCTCAGTGCGCTCTTCTCGCGAGAACTCGGATTCAATCACAGTCTCACGCGAGCCGACGTTGTGGGCATGGGATGCAACGCCGGATTGAATGGGCTGAACCCGCTCGTGCAGTGGGTTCAGAACCATCCAGCCGGGGTGGCGCTGCTCGTCTGCTGTGAGATCAACTCCGCCATATATGTTCTTGATGAGACCCCGCGCACCGGGATTGTCAACAGCCTCTTCGGCGACGGAGCCGCCGCCGTGGTGCTGACCGGCCATGACCGAAATGGCGCTGGGCCACTACGGTCCGGGCAAGCGCCACACGTTATCGACTTTGAGAGCTTCTGCCTCCCCGAGCAGTGGGCGGCAATGCGGTTCGACTGGAACGATGATGCCGGGA
>DASYYE010000302.1:0-17222 GCA_035946955.1 Streptosporangiaceae bacterium
GTCATGTCGGGGCGGGCCGTGCCCGCCCCGACATGAGGCTGCTGCCGGTGAGGCAAACGCCGTCCCGAGGCAGCGTCCTTCAGACGCCGGGTCCGGTCCCTGACCGCGTCATCGACGTCAAGCGGCGGCCGCTCCTGATGACGCAGGTACGGGATTAGCCTCCTCAACTCGCTCTCAGTCGTCTGTCGATTACTCTCCGCAGCTTCTACACCCCGCCGGTAGTGCGCAAGATGCTCCTCAAGTACCAACTCAGGCAACCAGAGCCGATGATCTGTCTCCCGGCCGAGCATCCGGAGCATCGCGATCAGCAGCCCGTCTGGCGGCTGAGCACTCTCTAGCTGGTTAGTGTCAAAAATGATCACAGAAGCTCCGCTGCTGAAGGCATGGCTGACCTGGACGCCACTTAGTGACTCAGCTAGTCACTCACCCGACAGCTTCAAGATCACGGGCCAGGTGTTTTGCCTGGTGGAGCTATGGGGATTCGAACCCCGACCTCTTGCATGACATCCGTCGGCAGCATGTCAACCCGCGTCTATCCGTGCAGGTCACCGTCCTAGCGCGTCTCCCATGGTCCGCCCCGTGCGTGTGGGTTGCTGTACTTTCGTGCTGCACCAATCCCCTGGCAGTGCCCATTGCGGTGATGCACTCAGCCGGGTTGCAACCCTACATACGTTACCCAGCCGACCATCCAAAGTATGAAGGTACTTCAGGCGCCCTGAAAGTACTCGTTCCACCATTTTTGGTAGGGATCGGTACGGGGTGGCTGGAAGCTTGCTCGATCCCGGATCTTGATTAGAAGATCGTGGGTCTCGCTGTGACTCAATAGGGCGTTATCGGCGTAGCTGTGCATCAGGGCCAGAGTCCGCAGAGGTTCAGTGAGGCCGCACTGCGCGCAGAGCTTGCGGGCTTTCCTGTCGTCGGTCGCAAGCTGGATGGACCGGTGGACAGCGGCGGCGATGGTGGCTGCCTCGCCGTCGTCCACCAGCCTGGCGAGCTGGATGTAGCGAGCGTATTCGGAAGGCTCCAGGTCGATGAGTTGGAGAACGGGATCGCGGTGGCGCTGGCTGAGATCGATCGGGGTGGCTACCAGTTCTCCGTCGATGACGTCGCGCAGATGTCCAACTTCGGCCACTGCCTGCTGGGTGAGGACAGAGGTGAGGTTGAGCGTCTCAGCAATATCCGGAAGTTGGTCTGTGGCGGCGAGGTTGATCGCGACGCACGCATCGAGCAGGAGAAGTTGGCGGGGCAAGGCTCATCCAGCTTCGGCCAAGTCGACGATCTGAGGTGATCCGTCCTCAGAGACGTCGCCGGTCTCGGTGAGTTGCTGGTAGGCCCGTCGGGCACCGACTATGTCCGTGCCTAGGTATCGGGCCAGCTGGACTTCGGTGATCTCACCATCTGCATAGAGCTGGACCGCGAGAAGCCGGTAGTGGAGAGGCAGAGCATCAGCAGCTTGCTCACCGGGTTCAAGGCCGAGGATGCGGGCGGCTGCGCGCGGCTGGAAATCGTTATCGAGGAGTCGGTCCCAGGTTCCGGTTGGCACTAGACGCAGGTCTTCCAACCGCAGGGTGAGCGCTTGGACGGAGACGCCGTAGGCGTGGGCGAGCTGAACCAACGTGGCTGGGGTTACTTTGCCTTGATTGCTGCGCTTGAGTTCGTGGAAACGGCGAGACAAGCCGCTGCGTGGCATGAGGAAGTTCGCAGCGAACGCGTCGGCGAATCGTTCGCTCTCTGGCCGCTGGCGCCGCTGGGAGACTGCCGTTACTTCGGCGCGGTCACGGGTTGCCAGGTAGTGCGCGTATTCGTGCGCCATGGTCCAGCGGCGGCGTTCGGCTGGGTGGTTGATGTTGACGCCGATGCAGCCGCCCAGGGCTTCGACGTTCACGAAGAGCCCCGCCACGTGGTTGGGAAGCTGGAGCAGGAAGATCCGCAGGCCGACCTCTATTTCCAGTACTTCACGCAGGGGCTGGACTGGTCCGTCCCCGATTCCCAGCCGGTTGCGTTCTTCGGTGGCGAGGTCTTCCCCAGCCTGCCATGGATCGAGGTGGTTGATGCTACGGACTGGCTGGAAGCGGCCGGGCGGTTGGCTGTGGGCGCGGCGCAGGAGGTCAAGGTAGTTATCGGCCCGCTCTTCAAGCTGCGCTACTACATCGGGCAACGCCTCAGCATGTGGTACCTGGGCAAGGGCTGCCCGGAAGCGAGCTCCGATGGCGAGCGGCGGGGCGGTTGGCCGCAAGAGCTCGCTGACCGGCTTGCTGTATATCTGGGCGAGCCTGACGAGTTCCTCAGAGCCGACCTCACGAGTCCCTTTTTCGATCGCAATCAGCAATGGCCGACTCACACCAAGCTCGGCTGCCGCCTGCGCCTGGGTCAGTCCCCGGGATTCCCTGGCTGCGCGGAGCCGGAGTGCCAAGGCTCTGTGCTGGTCCTCGTCCGTGTAGGTCGTCATTACGCTGCCGTCCTGCCTCGCCAGAGTTGGCGTACCTTCCGCCACGATGGCCCCAGATACCCAGGCATCCGGTCGTCGTCGGGCATGCCAGCCACCCTCGGTCTTACATTGTCAACGCTCAATCATATTAGTGCGGAAGCTTATGTCAAATAGTCAACCAGTCGGCGCGTCGGTTGCCCGGACGAGACGACTCCAGTGAGAACTGCCGCAGTCCGCCCAGTGCCGCCGCTCCAACGGCGTCTGCATGGCCTGATGATGGCATCCGCCCAGGACTACCTCAACAGGCCACAGACTCTGGCCGAGCCGGCCGCAAACAACGGCTTCCCTAGGCGTGACTCCTCTCGCCGCAGCCGATCCGATCCAGTGGGTGGATCGGTCAGAAGGCGCGCAGACCGTGGGGGGTGCCGTTGCCGGTGGGACCGTCGTACCCGGGTACGGCGGTGCACAGGTAGTCGCGCCCGCACTGGGTCAGCGCGGCGTTGTTGCCGGTAACGATGTCGTGGAGCGCGTGCGCGTGTGTGTACAGATACGACGCGTTGGGCAACCGGGGAGCGTCGCCTGCAAGCGCGATAACACCTGCGATGAACGGTGCGGACGCGCTCGTTCCGCCGGCGACCGTCCACCCGTAGCCATCATGGGCGTCGTAGATGGCGGGCCCGGTCTTAGGGTCGGCGTCGGCCGCGACATCGGTGACCATCCGCCCCGGGCAGTCGGGGTCGTGCTGCCAGGCAGGCTTGGGAATCCAGGCTGAACAGCCGCTGGCCGCGCCGGGCCAGGCGGCCTCCGCCCAGCCGTGGGCGCCCGCCCTGGTCAGGGTGGTGCCGCCGACCGCGATGACGCTTCGGAATACAGCGGGGAATTGCGGTATGCCGTAACCGGAGTCACCTGAGGATGCCACGATCGCCGCGCCCGGATGCGCGTAGGCCGCCTCATAGGGCTGCATGCCGTTTTGCTCGGGAGCGCCGTAGCTGTTGGACACCTCGTTCGCGCCAAGCCTGGTCGCGGTGTCCTCGGCGGCCGCGAGATCGCCGATAGTGGGGCTGTCCGCCTCGACCAGCAGAATATGGCAGGAGGGACAGGCCGCAGAGACCATGTCGAGGTCGAGCGAGATCTCCCCGCCCCAGCCCTGGTCGGGTGGCAGCGGATCGGTGTTGCCACGCTGGTTGACCTTGCGGAAGCACCCGTTCGCCGTGGTGCACGGCGGCAGGCCGTAGGTGGCGCGGTAGACGGCGAGGTCGGCCTCTGCTACCGGGTCGTCGCCCACGTCGGTGATCGCAACGGTCTGGCCGCGGCCGCCGCTGGCGGGCAGCTGGTACGCAGAACGCAAATCGGCCGGCCCGTAGCCTTGCGGCAGCGCCGCGCCGGCCGGATGCCTGGCTGCGACGGCCGCGGGCCCGCGCACCCCGGTGCCGCCATGCACGTCCATGCGCAGCTCGGCGAAGCAGCGGAAATGACCCGGCGCCGCCACGGGGCATACGTCCTGGACGCTGGCCGGGCGGGCCTGCGGTGCCGCACCCGGCTGAGGTGCTCCGCTGGCCACCGCTGCGCCCGCGGCAAGGACCGAGATGGCGGCGGCCGCAATGGCCGCGGCACGGATCATGGCATGTCTCATCGGGTGCTCCCAGTCGTCGTGGCTGCCTCGATGGTGTAGGCGTTGAAGATCGTTTGTGTGATCGAGCCGCCGAGCGCGTCGGACGCGGTCACCCGGATCGCCGGTTCAGTCCCGCGTGCCGAGGCCGGGTTGGGCCAGGACACGCTGTAGCGCCCGGAGAACCCGGTCACGGTGGCCCGCTGCCAGGTAGTGCCGCCGTCGAACGACACCCAGACGGCCGCGGCCGTGATGGCGGCACGCGAGCCCGCGCCGTCATAGCTGATGTGGCCAACCCGCAGCCCCATGGCCTGGACCGGTGATCGGCTCGTGTTGGATTCGTCGGTAGCCAGCTGGTAGCTGAGCGTCAGCGCGGGCAGGATCTGGCAGGGTGTGCGCGCGGACCCTCCTGCGCAGGAGTCCGCGGCGGGCAGCGGGGCGCCAGCCGCCGGGGCATAGCGCACCGTCAGGTCAGTGTCGGTGCGGGTCGACTGGGTGAATCCCGGCTGACCGGTCAGGTTGACATCCAGAACGGCGCGGAACGTCGCTGGTGAGTCGGGGACGCCGGGCACGACCGCGCCATCGGAATCGGTGGAGTCCGCCAGTCGGACACCGTCGCGATACAGCGTGAAATGGTATTTGGCGGGCAGGAATGTGGGCTCGAACAGGATGGGCTCGAACGTGACATGATCGGGTTCGCTGTCGCCGGCCGGGTCGAGGCCGAGTGACAGGGTGCGGCCGGCGATGCACGCGCGGCAGGCCTGCGCGCCGTCGTGCTGGCCGAGGCCGGCGGCCAGCGGGCCGTGCGCCCAGCTCACCGAGTAGGCCTGGCCCGCGCGGAACGTGTGCACGTCCGCGTTCACGAGTGCGCCGCTGGGGGTGTTTACCTGCTCGGCCCACTGGTCGCCATCGGTGGTGCCCAGGTAGTCGGTCAGGTTGCCGGGCATGGCCTCACCGTTCTGGCCGCTTTCCATGAGGATCACGTTGACGCCGAAGGTTGTCGGGACCCCGCGCGCGGTTACCCGGTCGACGGGGCCGTTGAACAACGCTCCGGCGCCGCCCGCCTGGGCGGCTCCCGGATCGGCGGAGAAATGCTGGTGCACGGTGGCAAGCTGGCTGGGCAGCACCGTGAACACCTCGTTGGCCGGGACATGGTCGGCCGCGAAGGCAACGTCGTAGCGGTAGGTGGGGTTCGCGCCGGGCGCCACTCCGCCCCACTGGACCACGTAGTGCAGGCGGCCGGTTTTCGCCGGGGGAACCGGGTTGACATACATGGGAATGCCCGGCGGCGCGGATATGCTGGTGAAAGCGTAGTTGCCCGCAGCGGCCAGCCGGTAGAAATCGATACTGAGTAGATCTTGTGTTGCAGGGCGCGGTGTGGCTGCCACCGAAACGGCCGCGGTCGCGCTGCGTTCATCCACCGCCACAGTAGTCACGCCCGGTGCCGCGTGCACTGTCAAGTCGTTGATCGTGACCATTCGCATAGCGGTCACCCGCCCTCCGCCGGTGCCGGTGTCAGCGAAGTCAGCGAAGAACGCGAACACGCTGTAGTGACCGGCAGGCACCGCGATCCGGCCGACCCCGCCGGCGATGGGCACGCTGGTTTGCTCGCGGATGACGTCATCGGTGTTGATGACCTCCACGTCGACGGCGTTGCTGGCCGGCTGGCCGGTTAGGTCGGTGACGTTGAGCTGGAGGATGTACAGGGGGAAATGGCCGTGTGTGCGGCCTGGCCCGGTGGGTGCCGCCGGGTTCGCCGCGGCCATGCCCCCGGGTGCGACCCAGCCGAGCTGGCCGCCCGCGGCGGTCTCGGCGCCGGGCAGGCGGCGCAGCGCCTGCGCGAGCGCTGGCGCTGAACGGGCCGGAACCAGGTAGTGCTCACCGGGCACGATCCGGTAAGAGGCAGGGACGCCTGGTGCGGGCGGCTGTAGTGGCGCCGGCGAATGCGGCCCGGCCGGGGTACGCGCCGCCAAGGCGAGTTCTGCGGCCATCGGTGTGGTGCGCGCGGGGGTGGCCGTCATGCCAGCTATTACGGCGGCGGCCGTTGCCAGCGCCAGAACGCAGTGGTTCACGCGGCGTGTGCCATGAGGCCATGGGATCCGGGCTAGCTGCGTGTTTGGTGGCAACAATGGATGTGGCATCGAGATCCTCTCGATCGGTGACAGGAATCGTGCGGTCTCCGCAACCGGTAATCGGGGTGGGCGAAGCCACGCCGGGAGCTGGTGAAGGGCATTGCCGAAGCTGGGATCCCCAGGATCTGCCGGTAGCGATCAGGCGGGCCGGGCGGGGCGGTACCCGGGCGGGCGGTCAGCGTTCGTACGCACCAGCGGGCCGCTACGGCACCTCGGAGCCTCAGCAGCGGGCTGGCCCATTGCGCCGTCTCGGCGACTGCGGCATCTTTGCGATTCGCCTCGTCGCGGACGAGTGATAAGGCGGTTGGCCCGGATCGGCCTCGGTCAGCTCCCGGAGCTGTTTGGCGGGAGCACGTTGTGGCTATTTGGTGAGCTGGTTCACCTGGGAGGGCGAGACGACCCTCGGCCGGAAGTTGGTCCATCCGGCCGCGAGGATCGTTGTCGTGACCTGGTAGTCCGACCACGCGCGGAGCGTAAAGGCCGAGCTATCGATGATCAGCCTCATCGTGCCAATACCGCGGGGAAGCCTGCCGCCGGGGTATTTGTTCGCAGGCGGTCTAGTGTCGAAGGAAATCCGCAGCACCACGCCGCCGTTGACCTCACCGACCTTCGTCACGCCCGGCATTGACGCCAGCGCCCGGAAGGCGGCGGCCCGGACGGCGGGCGGAGCCGGCACCTGATAGAGCAGGCTGGTCAGCGCCATGGCCATGCCGTCATGGAGTACGGAGGCTGGCTGTGGCTGCCGGGAGACCACTGGCACCGGCGGTGCGGGGTAGGTGGACGGCGCATGCACCCCGTCTATGGGGTGCTCCCACGATCGGGTGATCCATGCTTCCAATGCGCCCGGGTCGGTGGGGAGGTGCTGGACCTGCTCGGCAGTCAGCGTGCTGCTGCCTACGTCGAATCCTTTGTACGGGCTGCTCTCCCACGCCACGTTGCGGCCGGGGACCAGGTCGTACTCTGAGCCGTCATGGGTCTGCCAGGACTCCAGCGTGGCGGTCGGCTTCCAGCCCGGCGGCCGAGTGGGGAACAGGTTCGGCATAATCTCCTTTACACGCCAGTATTTGCCGATGCGTGTCGGCGTGGCTGCCGCGACAGTCGCGGCAGCCAGCAAGATTTGCCGGCCGGAGAGCCGGGAGACCGCGACCGCACCAGTCTTCCCATGGTCGCTGCCGCCTGGCGTGGTGGGCGTGGCCGTCGAACTCATGGCCACCACCATGCTTACGGCTGCCGCAGCGGCGGTCAGCCCAAGTCCCCCCGCCCACCAGCCCGCCCGACGGCGGCGCAACCGGCGCAGCCGGCCAGTGGTGTCCCGGGCGCCGGTGCCGAGCACGCTGGCGCGGGCGGCGATCAGAGTGCGGGCGTCAGGCGGCGAAACCGTCGCGCGAAATTCCACCAAGAGCTTCATTTCATCCATTCCCTTGCTCCCAACCCTCGCCAGCCGGATTCACGCCGCCGAGTTCTTCGCGGACCTTGCGGCGCGCGCGGGCCACCCGGGACGACAGCGTGCCGGCCGGCACACCAAGCGCCCGCGCCGCCTCTTCAAAGCCGAGACCCTCGGTTATCAGCAGCAGGGCATCCCGGTCCGCCTTGGACAGCGCTGCCAGCGCGGCAGCGAGACGACGGTTCAGTGCGCGTGCATCAACGCGCCTGCCTGCCTCGTCAGCGACCGGCTCAGCGGCCGGATCGACCCCGGTCCGGGCGATAGCCCGGAAGAAACGCAGCTCATCCCGCCGGTGGCGGCTAACAAGCCGGGTGGCGATGCCATACAGCCACGGCCGGGCGCTTGACTGGCCGCGGTCATAGGCGGCGCGCTGCCTGAACGCCACCAGGAAGGTTTCCGCAACCAGGTCATCGGCCGTGTCGCGGCCCAGGCGCCGGGCGATGTACCCATGGATCGCCACCGCGTGCCGGTCGAACAACACACCAAACCGTTCGGGCAACCGGCAGGAATCGGCTATCAGCACAGAGTCATCAGCCCACCCCCGTCCGGTGCCGTCCAGCGCACACACTGTGCGCGGTGTATGACTCATCTGGCCTCCAGGCTTGTTGCTACCTGTCATTGCCCGATCGCACGATTCTTCGTCTCGGCCCCAGCCAGGCGCCCCGCAGCCGGCGCCGATCTCGGATTCAGCACCAAGTGCCCATCGCAGCCCCCAGCGAGGCGCGCTATCGCACGCGCCGGGCATGACCGCCGCTGCCTCGGATACGCGAAGTCACCAAAGCCAGGAGCAGCGAACCCGATAACCTCGAAGACCACCTCCGGTGATGGTGGGCTCGGACAGGAGGGTGACGGCCGTGTACGCGGCAGCGCCGAGCACGAAACCAGCCGACCATACAGCGGTGATCACCACGTTGGTCCGGTAGAAAGCCGGACGGCCCCAGACTTCAGGCGGGATTCGCTGCCCGGGCACCCGGGCCAACATCGATGAGTTCACCGAGACCACCGCGCGGGCGATCAAGACCGTCGGTGGCGCGGGGCGCGGTAAGGCGGTCATCGTCCTCAACTCAGCGGAACCGCCGCTGATCATGCGCGACACCGTGTACTGCCTGATAGCCTCCCCGGAGACCCGCGCGGCCATCGCCGACCGGTGGACCCCTTCCGGCTGGGCGGCCGCGCGCCCTGGCTGCGATGCGCCCGCGCGACGCCGGGTACACATGGCGCGCCCGCGCGGCTCAGTAAGCCCACCCGCAACTGGTGGGACGCGGTCACTCCCCCAGGCGTGCAACGCCGCTGGTCTCCACGCTGGTGCCCGTTGCACCCGCGGCAAGAGTCAGCCCGGCGACGCTGCGCTGCGACGGCCGCACAACGACCAGACAGCCAGGGTCACAGCGACGGAGTAAAAAGCATTTTGCCTGCTCAACGGCCCAGTACAGCGCACAGGAACCCTGGCGGGTACAGGGCTGTTGCCGGTGCAGGAGATCTGGACCGGACACCTGTGTGGCGTCTCAACGGGTCACTGCTGCTGTACTTTCCTGCTGTACCAGCGGCCAGGATATTCGAATTTCGTTTCTGACCAGTGGAGCTATGGGGATTCGAACCCCAGACCTCTTGCATGCCATGAATCACCAAGCGGTTCCTGAACGTCCCGTATGGCCACTGAGCAGGTCATTCGCTAGCTCACGCTGGCTGTCACTGGCTCAGGCTGGCCTTCGTTAGCGCTGTTGTGCCCCTCATGTTGCCCCTCGGCGACCACGTGAGGAGGGTCTGGTGTGCCCCGGTCGAAGATGCTGGCGGCCTGACGGCGGACACGAGAAACTGCAACTTGGCCGCTGCCGTCCTTCGTGGGGACGCTGGCAAGCGGCAAGGGCGACCTGGCAGCGCGCTCGCAGGAGATCCTGCGGGAGGAGATGGGCCGCGGCGCCCGGTGATCGTCTGGGATACGGGGCCGCTTTTCGCTGCCGCGGATGTTGATGACAAGGACCACGCCCGGTGCGTCGGGCTGATGCAGCGCACCCCGGCGCCGCTGCTGATGCCAGCACCTGTCCTGACCGAAGTCGGTACCTGCTGGAACGCGAGAAGGGCGCCCACGCCGAAGCTGAGTTCCTCAGGTCGGTACGCATGGGCCAGGTCATGATGGTGCCGATCGTGGTTTCCGATCTTGACCGCATGGTTGAACTGGTGGAGACCTACCACGACTTCCCGCTCGGCTTGGTCGCATCAGTGGTCGCTGTGGCCGAGCGGCTCCAGGCGGACACGATCGCTACCTTGGACCGGCGCCACTTCTCAGCCGTGCGCCTCAGGCGGCATTCCGCCTGCTCCCCCAGTAGCGTACGACCGTGCCTCGCGCCCGTGAGGCATCCATCTTGCCCCGCAGGATGTCTACTGCCGCGAACAGGTGCCGTTCCAACTGGGGCAACGTCAACTTCCGCACAGGACAACAGCCTCCATGTCAGATGGCGGAAGCGCCCTTCAGGGCCGCGATCCTCGGACAGTCTCCGATCCTCGGACAGTCTCCCAGTTGGGGGGTCCAGCCTATGGCGCGTGGTTGCGGGGCTGAGCCGCCAGCCACTTCGTAGGACCACAACTCGCTGCTGACGCCGACGAGGGCTCGCCTCTGCTCACCATCCCATGAGCGCCAGAGCGGTGGCCATGGCCGAACGCCGGTGAGTGCAGTCACACCTGGAAGGACGGTTCATCACGCCAGCGGGTGACGACCAGGGCGGCGGGTTCCACGGCGCCCTGGAGCGCCGTCATCAGCCGACCGCTCCTTCCATCTGGAGCTCGATCAGCCGGTTCAGTTCCAGCGCGTATTCCATCGGCAGTTCGCGAGCGATCGGTTCCACGAAGCCACGGACGATGGTGGCCGCCGCTTCGTCCTCGGTCATGCCCCGGCTCATCAGGTAGAACATCTGGTCTTCGGAGATCTTCGAGACGCTGGCCTCGTGGCCCATCTCCACATCGTCCTCGCGCACGTCGACGTAGGGGTAGGTGTCGGACCGGCTGTTCTTGTCCACCAGCAGCGCGTCGCACTTGACGGTGGACTTGGCGTGGCTGGCGCCTTCCTGCACCTGGACCAGGCCCCGGTAGGACGTCCGGCCGCCGGCCCGGGCCACCGACTTGGAGATGATCTGGGAGGAGGTGTCCGGTGCGCAGTGCACCATCTTGGCGCCCGCGTCCTGGTGCTGGCCGCTGCCGGCGAACGCGACCGACAGGGTCTCGCCCCTGGCGTGCTCACCCATCAGGTACACCGACGGGTACTTCATCGTGACCTTGGAGCCAATGTTGCCGTCGATCCACTCCATGCTCGCGCCGGCCTGCGCCACCGCCCGCTTGGTGACCAGGTTGTAGACGTTGGCCGACCAGTTCTGGATGGTGGTGTAGCGGCAGTGCCCGCCAGCCTTCACGATGATCTCGACCACTGCGGAGTGCAGCGAGTCGGATGAGTAGATCGGCGCGGTGCACCCCTCCACGTAGTGGACGCTGGCACCCTCGTCCACGATGATCAGCGTCCGCTCGAACTGGCCCATGTTCTCGGTGTTGATCCGGAAGTAGGCCTGCAGCGGGATGTCCACGTGCACGCCCTTCGGCACGTAGATGAAGCTGCCGCCGGACCAGACCGCTGTGTTCAGGGCGGCGAACTTGTTGTCGCCCACCGGGATCACGGTGGCGAAGTACTCCCGGAACAGTTCTGGCTGCTCGCGCAGTGCCGTGTCGGTGTCCAGGAAGAGGACGCCCTTCTCCGCCAGGTCCTCCCGGATCTTGTGATAGACCACTTCGGACTCGTACTGAGCTGCGACGCCGCCGATGAGGCGCTGCTTCTCGGCTTGGGGGATGCCCAGCTTGTCGTAGGTGTTCTTGATGTCTGCGGGCAGCTCGTCCCAGCTGGCCGCCTGCTTTTCGGTGGAGCGGACGAAGTACTTGATGTCCTCGAAATCGATACCGGACAGGTCCGGGCCCCAGTCGGGCATCGGCTTGCGGCCGAACAACTTCAGGCCCTTCAGCCGCAGATCCAGCATCCACTCCGGCTCGTCCTTCAGCGCCGAGATGTCCCGGACGACCTCCTCGGACAGGCCCCGGCGCGCGGACTCGCCCGCCGCGTCCGAGTCGGCCCAGCCGAACTTGTAACGCTCCAGCCCCTCAAGCTCGGGGTGCGCGGTTATCGTCATGCGGGGATGCCTCCGGCCTCAGGTGTTGTCGCGCCGGTGCCGATCGTCGTATTTCGGTGTGCCCCCAGCGCGCCACCACTCATGAGTCTACCACTGTTTCTAGAAATATATTGCTAGTTTTTCATTGCGGATGTAGGCGAGGGCAGACACCGGGACCAGCCTGCCGACGGCGGCCAAGGCGGCCCGGGGTCACCGGAGGGAGCCGCCCATGGTGCTCGCGGTGGCCTCGCGTCATCCGGCGGGAGCTGTGAACCGCCGGCCGGCCCGAAGGAGCGACACGGCAAACGCCCTTACGCGCCACGGCGGGTGGCAGGCCTGAATTCGGGAGCGTCCGGAGAACGACCCCGCCGCGTGAGAGGACCGCATGGTTCCCGGGCAGACGCCGCCCCAGCAGGAGGCAGCGATGTCGCAGTGCCGGGCCAAGCTCAGCGTCATAACCGCGATTTCGACGTCGGGAGACTTGAGTAGCCGGGCAAGCCGTGCCTGGCGGGGTCCGCGCCACGCCCGCGCGACGGCTTCGGCGGGGACGCAGATGGTCCCGCGGCGGACGAGGTCGCCGCAGCCCTCCAGACACACCTCGTCGAGGAACACGGGGCTGATCCGGAACGCGCCGCCCAGCGGAGCTCTGCCACGAAACGAGTCAAGAGCATCAGAGGACACGGCTCCAAGACAGAACACCAGGTCAGTGACATGCTGAGGCAGGCAACCGGTCAACTTGCCCCTCAGGGGCAGTCTCGCTCAGCGGTTCCCGTTCGGAATACAGGCCTGACCAGTGGAGCTACGGGGATTCGAACCCCGGACCTCTTGCATGCCATGGGGAATACTGACGTTCATTGACGCCAACTGCCAGCCACGGACAGACTGTCCAGCTCGGCACCCCACCTCCACATCCCGGACGATGGTCAGGACACGGTCAAGCTGCCATCCGGGCAGTCGATAAATTCATGATCAGCAAACAGCGGTAATCATCGGATGTGACGAGGGATGAAAGTATGCGTGCATACATCGCGCAGATCGCCGAGTATGCGCTTTCGACTGGAGGGAAGCACGAGCTGACCGAACCGCGCAGAATAGCCAATTCGGTGCTTCCGCTTGGTGTCGCCTTCGGGATTGCGGCCTGGAGCCGATCAATTGATGTGCAGCAACCGCCGTTGCGGCCACCGCGTCAGCCATCCAGGCTCACCTCACCAGGTCTGACTTCGCTAGCCGCGGCGGCCCAGCTGGGCCAGGAACCTTGTCTGTGCGCTCACGCCGGGCGGCACATCGACCTCCCCGCCGAACGCCCCCGCCTCCCGGAAGGCTTCCAGCTGTGGTTCGAGGACCTTCTGGCAGGCCTCGAGGAGGCCCTCGTCGAGGGTGGCGTCCTGCCCTGTCGCAGCGGCCAGGTCCCAGCCGTGGATGAACACGTCGATGAACCGGTGCCCGGCGTAGACGGACCCCGGGACCGGCCCGTATGAGACCGCGCACATCGCGTCGAGGGCACCAGGCCGGCGGAAGGCGGCCGCGGCGGACTTCGCCGACTCGGCGTATGGCAGAGCAGGGTCGGAGCCAAGCAGGTCCCCGTCGAACTGTCCGCCGACATCGTCGATCGTCGCCCCTGCAGCCAGTTCGGCCGCCCACAGGTTGCCTGAGACCACATGGTTGACCAGGACGCGCACATCCCAGCCCTCGCAGGGCGTGGAGTCGTGCCAGCGATCCGGCGGGATGCCCGCGATGATCGCGCCAGTGCTCTCGAGTGCGCGACCGTGCAGTTCGGCAATGTCGGCCATGGTTGCTCCTTCTGGTTGAGCTGATGGGGCCAGCGCTCGCGTGGTTGCGTTCCCGCGACGGTCATCCGGCCGTCAACGCCCGGACTGTCTCAGACCCGGCGTGGCTGGCCGCGCAGAGGACGCCCGCCGAAGCTGCTATCACCGGCAAGCCGGATGCGACCCAGGCGGTGAAACCGCCGTCAAGATCGGTGGCGTTGGTCAAGCCCAGCTGCTGGAGCGTCGCCGCGGCGAGGCTGGACTGATATCCCTCATGGCAAACCAGGATGAGATACACGTCCCGGCCAGTAATGGCGGGGTGCCGCCACTGGGAGGAAGGATCGCAGCGCCACTCTAGCGAGTTGCGGGGCAGCAGGATGGCGCCGAGGATCAGCCCGTCGGCGCGCCGCTGCTCGTCGCCTCGGATGTCGATGAGTAGTGAGCCGTTCTGCTGCGCGTGAAACGCCTCGGCAGGCGAGGGCCGGTGCGGCAGCGTCGCCCTGGCCTGGATCAGCAGGTCGTCAACGGTCTTGGTGGTGCTGCGACAGGGCATGTCAGTCTCCTTGCCGGGGCGTTGTGCTGCGGCGGCAGGGGGCGCCGCCGTTGGAGTCGTTTGCGCCAACTGCGCCTAGTTGCGCTAACGAAGCGTCGGCGGCCGTCATGGACCGGGGTAGCCGCCGTCATTTTCTGGGTGGGGCAAATTGCTGGCATTCCGGTTAACGGTTAGCGGTGCGTCTACGGTGTGATGTTTTGGTTGATGTGGAAGACGTTGCCGGGATCGTATGCCCGCTTGACTTGGACCAGCCGCTCGTAGTTCTGGCGGTAATTGTCCTGGATTCTGTGGTAGTCGTCGTCTTGCATAAAGTTTATGTAGCCGCCGGGCTCGGAGTAGGGGGCTAGCGCCTGGTGGTAGTCACGTACCCATTGGATCCGTTCGGTGTCCTTTGCGGGGTCGTTCCACGCGGCGAGGAGGACCATGCCGTATGTGGCGTCACGGTAGGCGAAGGCGGTTTCGGCCGGGCCGACGCGGTGGCACGCGCCGTTGATCGGGTACAGGTGCATGGTGGCGCTGACCTCAGGAACCTGGGATCCGTGCTCGACGTGCACGGCGATGGCTTCCTCTGGCAGTTCTTTGACGAAGGCGCCCTTCCAGTAGGCGCGGATGCCCTTGGGGTAGAGGCCGTCGAACGCTGCGTTCAGCGCCGGGTAGGGCAGCGGGCCGGTTCCGTTGGCAACGACCGGGGCGACATCGAAGAAGGGCTGCAGGACTTTCTGGGCTTGGTCGAGTGGGCCCGCCCAGTGCACCACGGCGAGGGCGAGGGTATCGCCGTGCCGGTTCTCCGGGATGAAGGGCAAGGGCGGAGCGATCTGGAACGCCGGGAACCCGCCGAACTGCTCCGGTGCGTCCTGGATGAACTCGTCAAACATGCGCAGCAGAGCGCCGGCGTCCTCGAGGTTGTAGAAGATCGGCCCGGCGAACACCTGGTCGACCTCGTGCAGCCGGTATTCCAGGGAGGTCACCACGCCGAAATTCCCGCCGCCGCCGCGCAGCCCCCAGAAAAGGTCCTCGTTTTCCTGTGCGCTGGCGGTGACGAACTTGCCGTCCGCGGTGACTATATCGGCGGACAGCAGGTTGTCCACCGAGAGCCCGAATCCCCGTGCCAGGTAGCCGATGCCGCCGCCCAGGGTCAGGCCTGCGATACCGGTGGTAGAGATGATCCCTCCGGTCGTGGCCAGGCCGAAGACATGGGTAGCGTGGTTGAAGTCCCCCCACGTGGCACCAGCATCAGCGCGGGCCGTCTTGGCCTGCGGATCCACACGGACGGTCCGCATCGGTGACATGTCGATGACCAAGCCGCCATCGTTGGTGCCGAATCCCGGTGCGCTGTGCCCGCCAGCACGGATGGCAAGGTCGAGCCCGTTATCGCGGGCGAAGTTCACGCCTGCGATGACGTCAGCGACTTGCTCGGCACGGAGCACCGCTAGCGGGCGCTTGTCGAACATGCCGTTGTGCACGGCGCGCGCCTCGTCGTAGCCTTCTTCGTCCGCGGTGAGCACGTGGCCTCGCACCCGCTCGCGCAAGGGCCCTGCGCTCACCCTGGTTACCGGCTGCCCGGCGGTTGTGGTTCTCATCCCTGCCGCTCCCTCACTACACGATCTTGTCCTGCTCTTTGCCGGGCGTCGTACCGAGGCACCTGCCTGCCGCCGCCCGTTGGACGTTTTGCGCCAGGCTGCGCGGGGTTGCGTTACGCGAGCGTCAACCGGCCGTCAAGGACCGGGGTAGCCGCCGTCATTTCTGGCCGGCGTGCGGGGCTGATCCTCGGGGCAGGCCAGGGGTACGCTGCGTTTGTGCTGCGCATGCGGCTGTTGGGGCAGTTCGCGGCCGAGCTGGACGGTGCCCCCGTGCAGGCCCCGCCCAGTCGGCGTGCTTGGGGCTTGTTCGCCTGGCTGGCATTGCACCCTGGGCTGCACCCGCGCGGGGATCTGGCTGCCCGGTTTTGGCCAGACGTGTTGGACGCCAGCGCCAGGGCCAGTCTGCGCAGCGCGCTGTGGGCGTTGCGCCGCGCACTCGGGCCGGTTGGTGTGGCGTATCTGTCGTGCAGCCGTGACGTGGCAGGGCTGCGCCCCGGCACGCTGGTGGAGGTGGATGCGTGTGTGTTCGACACGCTGGTGGCCGCTGGCCGGCTCGAGGAGGCGGCGGCGATGGCGGCTGGGGAGTTCCTCACCGGGTTCGACGACGAGTGGGTGCTTGAGGCTCGCGACGAGCACCGCGCGAAGCTGACCGATGTGCTGGAACAACTCGCGGCTGCGGCGGTCGCCGGTAGTGACCTGAGGGCGGCGCTGCAGTGGACGCGGCGGCAGGCCACGTTCGATCCGCTCGCCGAAGAGCCGCAGCGCAGGCTGATGGAGCGCCTGGCCGCCGCCGGGGATCCCGCCGCCGCTCTTGCCGGGTACGAGCGGTTCCGCCAGCGGCTTGATCGCGAGCTGGGGATGGAACCGTCGCTCCCGACCCGCCGTCTCGCCCAGGCACTGCGGGAAACCCGCGGCCCGCGCCAGCTGCTGTCGCCGTCGCCGGCTTACCAGCGGCACCCGCCGATGGTAGGCCGCGAACGGGAACTCGGCACGCTGCTGACCGCGTGGCGGGAGGCGCAGGCCGGGCGGGGCGGCGTGGTGACCATCACCGGGGAACCCGGAATCGGCAAGACGAGGCTGGCCGTCGAGCTGGCCGAACGCGCACGGGCCGAAGGCGCCCACACGGCGAGCTGCGCGGCGCTGGATTTGGGCGGCGCTGCGCCGCTGGGCCTGTGGGCCGAGCTGATCGGCGAGCTATGCCAGGATCTTGCCGCGCCGCCGCCTGACACCATGTGGCCGTCGGTGCTCGCCCCGATAGCGCCAGACCTGGAACGCCGACTCGGGCGAGAGCCGGCCAGACGCAGCAGCGTGTCCCCCGACCTGGAACGGGCACGGCTGTTCGAGGCCATGGTCGCGCTGCTGGACTGGGCCTGTCGGCGGCCGCTGGTGCTGCTGCTGGAGGACCTGCACCTCGCCGACACCACCAGCCTCCACCTGGCCGGCTATGTGGCGCGGCGCGCTGTCGGCATGCCGCTGCTGATGATCCTGACCCGCCGGCCGCTCCCGCACCGCACGGAGGCAGACGCGCTGGAGCATGCCGCGCGCTCGCGCGGCGTTCTGCTGGC
>DASYYE010000303.1:0-2858 GCA_035946955.1 Streptosporangiaceae bacterium
GCGGGCCCGCCGAATGCCCGAACGCCGCGGTGTCGTCACGCGGCCGGATCCGGTAGCCGCCCGGCTCCAGGGACACCCCCCAGCCGAACGGCAGGTCGGCGGCTGACCCGAGCTCGGCCAGGACGATCGCTCCGTCCCGGACCGTGGGCCCGATCACGCGGTATCCGGCGTCCCGCAGCGCGCCATGCAGCCGGTCCAGGTCGGCGGCCTCCAGCAGCAGCGCGCCGCCCCTCGGCGTTCCGTCCTTCACGGCCTGCTCCTCTTCCCCGCCGCCCCTTGCCAGGGCGCTCCCTTCATGCTGTCAGCAAGTCCATCGTTCCAGCAGCTCAGGGGTGTTGTTAGGGGCGAAGGACCCGGATGGTCGCCAGGTGGGACCAAGGTCCCGAGGCCTCCGGCCCTTGGTCCCTGGTGCCCGGCCCGGTACTGCCGTGGGATCAGAGCGGCGAGAGGGACCAAGACGAAAGGACGCGGGGCTACGGGGCCGAGCGGTCGGCCCGCACACCGCGCAATTCGGATCCGCGAGAAGCCGGATGGTCCCCTCGCCTTAGCTCGTCCAAGGCGCACTTAGGCCGGGGTTAAATCCCGGCTCCGTGCCCGCATTGGGCAGCAGTGTCCTGATATACCCATCGCGGCTTCCGTTTGCGGGTTTGGAAGGGGCCGGACGTGGCGAGCGCGAGACATGGGCTGCGGGAGGTGCCGGGCGAGCCTGGAGAATGCCGCGGCAGGGACTGGGTGATGTGGCCTTCGGCGCTGGCGCTGGCGGTAGCCATCGGGCTGTATTCGGCCAACGTGGCGTTGCATCCACATGTGCTGCTCAGCGACGTTGACCTGGCCGTGTACCGCGACGCGGGACTGGTTGCCAGGCGAAGTCCCGGCCAGTTGTACCAGTGGCAGCAGTCGCCGGGCCTGCGGTTCACCTACACCCCGTTCGCGGCAGCGCTCTGCATTGCCGGGTCAGTGCTCCCATGGGGGCTGACGACCTGGCTGATGCTGGCGGCCAGCGTGGCCGCCCTGCTGGCGACCGTGTGGCTGGCATTCGGCGGGCTCGGCTGGCATGGGACCTCTCGGCTGGGCGCGGCATGCGCTGTGAGCGCGGTCGCGCTCTGGCTCGAGCCGGTCCAGCGGACTCTCCACACCGGGGAGGTCGACCTGCTGCTCATGCTGCTTGTAGTCCGGGACCTGTCGACGACGAGGCTCCGATGGCAGGGGGCAGGCCTGGGGGCGGCGGCCGGAATCAAGCTGGTCGCGCTGATCTTCATCCCGTACCTGCTCCTCACCGGCCGCCACCGCGAGGCGGCCACCGCGGCCGGGACGTTCGCGGCAACCGTCGTCGCCGGCGCCCTGCTGTTCCCGCAGGCTTCGGTCACCTGGTGGCTGGGAGGCGCCTTCTTGAACGCGCGCCGTACCGGCTTTGTCGGCTTCCTGGCGAATCAGTCGCTGCTGGGCGTGACCGCGCGGCTTGCCGGATCCGTGCCTCCGGCCGCGGTGTGGCTGGCGCTCGCGGTGCTTGCCGGCGGACCCGGCCTTCTGCTGGCGGCCTCGATGCACCGGCACCGAGGGCCGGTGCACGGCTGGGTCGTGTGCGCCGTGACCGGTCTCATCGTGTCGCCCGTGAGCTGGGACCACCACTGGGTGTGGGTCGCACCAGCGCTCGCGGTACTCACGGACCTGGCGGCCTGTGCGCGGGGGGTTCTGCGCGTGGCGTGGTCGGCGTCCGCTGGACTGGTGGCAGTGGTGTTCGGGGCCTGGCCAAGTGTGTGGAAAGGTGGTGGCTCGGCGGTCCCGTGGGGCCTGATCTGGTATGCCCCTTACACGCGGGACGACGTCGGAGAGATTCACCCTGAGTATCACTGGGCCGGACTACAGCTGCTCGCAGGCAACCTGTACTTGCTCGCCGGTCTCGTCATGCTCGCGATAGCGGCCATACTGCGGCCCGGGTGTTCCTGGACAGGGTCGCGACGAATCCCCGGATACCCGCCGACTTACTCGGTGGTCACGGCGTGCAGGACGTCGAGCCGGGCGGCTCGCCTGCTCGGCGCGATGGCGGCCGCGATGCCCGCGAGCCCGGCCAGCGCGGCCAGGACGAGCAGCTGGACGACGGGGAACACGAGACGGGTGATGCCCTGGGAGTGCAGCGCGGCGACGATCGCCCAGCCGAACAGCACCCAGAGCGCCAGCCCTTGGACGGCGCCCAGCAGGGAGATGACCAGCGACTCCGAGCGCACCATCGAGCGCAGCTGGCCCCGGGTGGTGCCGACCGCCCGCAGCAGGCCGAGCTCGCGGGTCCGCTCGTAGAGCGATAGGGCCAGGGTTGGCGATGCCGATCAGCGCGATGACCACGGCCAGCGCGAGCAGCCCGTAGACCAGGTTGAGCATCTGGTTCACCCTGCTGCTCCTGCTGGGCCTTGTACTGGGTCTGGTCCATCAGCGTCACGTTCGGGTAGGCGGCGAGGACGCCCTGGATCGCGTGGCGGCCCAAGCTGGCGCTGACCCCGGGAGTGAGCTTGATGAACACGTCGATGTCGAGGGCCTGCGGGAAGTTCGCCTGGGCGGCCGCGAGCGGCAGGACGTAGTCGCCGGCCAGCTGCCGCACGCTGTAGATCACCTGGACGGTGTAGGTCTTGCGCCCGGTGGTGGGGTACGTCACCGTCACCGGGCTGCCGATCCTGAGGTGCCTGTCGGTCGCGGCCTGGGTCGACACCGCGATCCCGGTGGGGGTCATGCTGGTCAGCCGGCCCTGGGTGACCCCGATGTCGAATAGCTGGCTGGCCTGGACAGGGTCGGTGGCGACGACGGGTGTGGTCTTGCCGTAGAGCTGCACGATCCCCGAGCGGATCCCGTCGGTGGCGCTCACCTGC
>DASYYE010000304.1:0-32353 GCA_035946955.1 Streptosporangiaceae bacterium
TCGCCACCGCGCTCACCGCCGTGCTCGGCGACTACCTGCGGGCCTACGGGCTGGACTCCGGTGGTGCCGAGCCGTGGGCCTACGGCATGACCGGCCTGGTGCAGAGCACCGGCGAATGGTGGCTGCGACGGCGTTCGATGAGCCGCGCCCGGGTGGTCGAATATGTCACCCGGTTGCTGTGGGGGGCCTTGTCCGGGTTGCTACGAGAGGCAGGGATCGACGTGCCAGCACAGGCCTCGTGTCCTCCGGTCACGTCAGACCCTGCTGACGGCTGAGCGGTCATCCGTCCTGACTGGAGCCCTCGGTTACCGCCCAGATCTCGCGGACCGAGCCGATGGTGTCCGCCTCGGCAGCGGCTTTGTCCGGGCGATGGCGCAGGACACGCGCGAACCGCAGCGCCAGCCCGCCGGGATAGCGCGGGCTGGCCTGCACCCCGTCGAAGGCCACCTCCACGACGAGTTCCGGGCGTACGCGCACCACGCCATAGGCCTGCTGCGGGTCGCCAGCCGAGCGGGACTCCGCGGGGTCCGCGAGGCTCAGCAGGCGCTCGGTCTGCCAGGTGAGCATCTCGTCGGTCAGCCCCTTGAAGGTCTTGCCAAGCATGACCAGGCTGCCTGTGGCCGGGTCGCGGGCCGCGAGGTGCAGGTTGGACAGCCACCCGCGCCGCCGCCCGTGTCCCCACTCCGCCGCGGTCACCACCAGGTCGAGCGTGTGACGTGGCTTGACCTTGATCCATTCACTGCCGCGCCGCCCGGCCGCGTACCGGCTGGCCGGGGACTTCACCACCACCCCCTCGTGGCCCCGTGCCACTGCGTCAGCAAAGAACGCCTCAGCGTCGGCGGGCTGGTCCGTGACCAGGCGCGGGATGAGCAGGCCAGCGGGCACGACGGCCGACATCAGGTCGTAGCGCACCTGGGCAGGCTCGTCGACGAGGTCGGCCCCATCGAGGTGCAGCATGTCGAAGAAGAACGGCGTCAACGGCACCTCGGCACGCTGTCGCTCGACATCCAGGCGGCTGCCAACCCGCCCCGCAGTGACCTGGAAGGGGCGTGGGCGGCCACCGGAGTCCAGCGCCACCGCCTCACCGTCGAGCACTACTGCCCTGACCGGCAGTCCGAGTACTGCCTCGGTGACCTCGGGCACCCGGGAGGTGATGTCATCCAGGGTCCGGGTGAACACGGCAACCTCGGTCACGTCCCGGTGGACCTGGATGCGGATCCCGTCGATCTTCCACTCCACCGCCGCAGGCGACACCTTGGCCAGCGCAGCGGCCACCGTGGCGGCCGAGGAGGCCAGCATGGGCCGTAGCGGCCGGCCCACCTGCAACCCCAAGGACCGCAGCGCCGCAAGACGCGCGGGGGCATCGGGCGCGGTGGGCTGGGCCGTGACCGCGGCCGGGTCGAGCGCTGCCTGGGCCACCAGGGGCAGCGACCCGGTCAGCAGGAGAGCACGGCGCACCTCCCCGGCTGGCACGCCAGCCGCACGGGCGACCGCCTCGGCCATCACCCCAGCCGCCGCGCCCTGGCGCAGTTCGCCAGTGATCAGGCGGACCAGGAACTCCCGTTCGTCAGGACTGGCCCGGCCGAACAACTCCCCGAGCAGGCGCCTGCGCTCGGCATAGGCCCCGTCGCCCGAGACCGCCCCCACCTCGCCGAATACCGCATCGGTCGCCATGACCGTCAGCGGCGGGCCAGAAGCCGCCACGTCCGGCTCCCGGAGCAGGTCACCCATGGCGGCGTAGCCCACCCCGATCTGGCGCTGGGGGAGGTCCCCGGACAGGAACGCCACGGCGACCGGTATCTCATCGGGCGCAGCGGTGCGCAGCAGCCCGGCGATCGCCTCGACCTTGGCGAGGCGGCCAGGAACCGCAGCCACCGCCCGCGAGGTCGCCACCAGTTCACGAAGGAGCACAACCGCATTGTGCCCGCTCAGCACGACACCGGCGCGGGTACGCCGGTGTCGTGCGGCGGTTACGAGGGGTCAGGCCGTGGGCACGCGCCCGTTCACATCAGCCTTGCTGGCTTCCTCCTTGGCTGCGGCTGGACGGGACGCGGTGCCCGCGAGGGCCTCCTCGGACGTTGTCTCCTCGACCACTGGCAGGTTCGTCCTGGACCTGCGGCGGTTCAGCATGACCAACGCGCCCGCAGCCACGACCAGCCCTGCCAGCAGGAACGGCCAGCGGCGGCGCCTTCGTGGGGGCGGCGGCGCGACCCGGGCGGCTAGACGGCGCAGCATCGCCGAGACCTTCAGTGCCTGGTCCTGGAAGGCGTACCCGGTCCGCTCAATGCGGAGGGCAGCCCCTGTCCGGGCACGCCACACGCCCTGGCCTGCTGATGTCCGTGCACTGGTGGCCAGCGGGACCACCTGGGAAGCCGCCTGTAGCGCCTGCTGTCGTGCCAGGACCGCCCTCGCCCGCATGGCGCTGCGGCGTTTGGCGGACATCGACTGTGACATGAGGAACACTGTGAGACCTCCCCGAGTAGCTACCCTCCTTCACTTCCCCTGGGACGTATGCTCAACCGTTCCTTGGTCACTGAGTGAGTGCTGCTCAGTGGGCTGCCCCGAACGGTCGTGGGCTGCCTGGTCGGGCGGGGGTGGCCGTTGGGCCGTCGCGGTCTTGTGCCACGAGGGTGGCTGCCGTGGGGCCTTGGGGATCCTGCCGTTCCTGGTGGTGCGCGTGGCGGTGGGTGCTCCGGGGGCAGCTCTCCGGCCGCTGGTCCGCTGGCCAGTGCCGGTCACGCCTGCCTTTCGCCGCGCCCGGTGGCCGAGCGCACGCCTGCCGGTCGCATGTCGTGGCGGTCATCCGACGAGCTACAGAACCGAAGACACCCCTGTCCACACGCTTGAGACGATCTGCGCAGCCACCCGCTACATCTTCCCAATCGGGCAGGTCACCGGGACAGACGAATTCTGAGGGCCGCGCGAGCGCTACCAAGCCGCCGAACTGGAGAGCACACTGTGCCGCGACCGTCGAGACGACGAGTCCCTAGAACGTCCGCTACGCTCGCAAGCGCTCACTATTAGGCGAGCAGGCCTCGCCCCTTGGTGTGCGTTCCGCGGCGATGGCCCGGAATGACACACCGCTTCGTTGACGTTTCTTCAGGAGGGGGTTCCCCGGTCGGCGCAATGCCGTGCCAGGATGCCAGCCATGACCAGACCAATGAACGCGATCATCACGACCAACCACGGACGCATCATCGTTCGGCTCTTCCCCGACCATGCGCCCAAGACGGTCCGCAACTTCGTCGAGCTGTCGCAGGGGGGACGCACCTGGACCGACCCGCGGACCGGGCAGGCCACCACCAGCAAGCTGTACGACGGCACGGTCTTCCACCGGGTGATCTCGGACTTCATGATCCAGGGCGGCGACCCGCTCGGCACCGGCACCGGCGGGCCTGGCTACAAATTCGCTGACGAGATCCACCCCGACCTGTCGTTCAGCCGGCCCTACCTGCTGGCGATGGCCAATGCCGGGCCCGGGACGAACGGGTCGCAGTTCTTCATCACCGTCGTGCCGACTCCCTGGCTCAACGGCAAGCACACCATCTTCGGCGAAGTCACCGAGGGCAAAGAAATCGTCGACGCGATCAGCCGGGTAAAGACCGCGCGTGGCGACCGTCCTGCCGAGGACATCGTGCTGGAGTCTGTCCAGATCGAGCAAGAGACCCCCACAGACGCAGGCTAGGAGAGAATGGACCCCCAGGCAGTCCCAGGCAACCAGGCCACCCCGAGCGTCCCAACGTGCTACCGGCACTCGGGCCGGGAGACCTACCTCTCCTGCTCGCGGTGCGGGCGTCCTGCCTGCCCGGAGTGCCTGCGCTCGGCACCGGTCGGCCAGCACTGTGTCGACTGCGTCAAGGAGGGCAACCGGGGTGCGCGGACGCCGACAGCGCCGTTCGGTGGCAAGGCGGTCTCGGGGTCAGTCGTCACCTACACACTGGTCGGCCTCTGCGTGGCGCTGTACCTGGTGGAGTGGGTCTACCCCCCGATCGTGCAGGACTTGTGGATGCTGGCGGCGGCCTGCGCCAACGCCAACGGCTGCGCCCACCCCATCGGTGTCGCGTTCGGCCAGGAGTATCGCCTGATCACCTCGGCGTTCCTGCACGAGCCGGGGTTCTCCGGCTTTGGCCCGGCCCACATCATCTTCAACATGTGGGCGCTGCTGATGGTCGGGCCGGGGCTGGAGCGGGTACTGGGGCGGTGGCGTTTCCTGGCGCTCTATCTGCTGAGCGCGCTCGGGGGCTCGGTCCTGTTCTACGTGCTCGCGCCGCCGAACGAGCCCGCGCTCGGGGCCTCCGGCGCGATTTTCGGGCTGTTCGGGGCCTGGTTCGTGCTGTCGCGGCGGCTCCGGGTTGATGCCCGGTCGATCGTCTTCCTGATTGGCCTCAACCTGCTGATCACGTTCACCGTGGCCCACATCGCCTGGCAGGACCACGTGGGTGGCCTGCTGACCGGCGGTCTGCTCACCGCCGCGTACGTCTATGCGCCACGCCGGAACCGGACACTCGTCCAGGTCGGGGCCACGGTGGTCGTGGTGGTGGTCCTTGTGGCCGCGGTCCTAGTCCGCAACCACGTACTGCTGGCGTCGGGCTAGGACGCGCCCCTGCCCCGTCTTGGGGTCAGCGCCACTTGGTAGAGAGCCCGACCCCGCCGATGATGAGGGCGAATCCGATTGCCAGGTTCCATGCGCCAAGAGGGGACACTGGCAGGCTGCCGCCGGTGACGTAGTAGAGCGCGATCCATGCCAGCCCGATCAGCAGGCAGGCCAGCATGGCCGGGACGAGCCAGCGCGGGCTGGGCATCTTTGATGCTGCCCGCTTCGGTGGCGGGGTGTAGACCGCCTTGGTACGGCTACGGGACTTCGGCACCGTCGTCTCCTGAACGGATCAAGCAGGTCGGCTGGACACCGGCCAAGGTAGGCAGCCCGGTCGAGCCCGGGTCAGCACGCAGGGTGGTGGTCAGCCTACTAGCCAATTCTGGGAGGGGAGGCCCGGGACTGCCTATTGGTGTCAATTAGTGAGACTCCAGGGACTGTGTTTCCTTTATGGGAGCTCAGGGCTGCGGTGTTGGCGCAGATGGCACCACTGAGTGGTGGTTGCGTGCTGGGATCTGGCCGGGTGGTTGCGAGCTGGACTGCGACGGTGTCGGCGACGGGGTGGTCGGCGTCGGCGACGGCGGCGGGCTCGGCTGGTTCTCCACCACCGTCAGCGTGATCAGCGTGGTGGAGGATGCGATGGTGCCCGGCGCGGGCGCCTGGCCGATCACCGTCCCATTCTGGGCCTGCGGGTCAGCCTGGGCCACCCTCGTGATGTTATAGAACCCGTCGCCCTGGAGGGTCGCCACTGCAGTGGCGAAGTTGTCCCCCTTCACACTGGGGATCTGGACTCCGTTCGGGGGCACGAAGATTGTCACTGTTGCCCCGTAGAGGACATGCCTGCCCGCTCTGGGTTGCTGACTGACCACGATGCCGGGTTTCCCGGTGGAGGTTGTGGCTGTCTGCACCGTGACCTGGAAGCCGTAGTTCTTGCCCGACAGCTCCGCTTTCGCGGCCGCCACGGGCATCCCCCTGACACTTGGCATAGTGACGGTCCGGGGCCCCGTGGACACGAAGAGCGTCACCTTCGTCCCCTTCGGGACCATGCTGCCGCCCTGCGGGTTGGTCGAGATGACGACGTTCTTGTTGACTGTGGAACTCGACTGGTCCTGCACGGTGAACGTGAAGCCTGCCTTGGTGAGGGCGGACTCCGCCTGTGACTGTGTCTCTCCCTGCACCAGTGGGACCGCGACACCGCCGCCGCCGCCGAAGACCGCGTACGCGACCCCGGCGACCACGGCTAGGACGAGCACGAGCCCGAGGATCCACAGGAGTGCCGTCCGGTTCCGGTTCCCGCCTTCGGGGGGCAGGTAACCGTCCTCCTGGCCGTAGTCGTAACCCTGCATGCCCTGGGTGGGCGGGCCACCCATGGACAGGCCCGTGGCGGCACCCATCCGCTGGGTCGGGCCGTAGCCCGCGGTCATGGGTGGCGCGGACACCGGCATGCCCGACAGGGCCCGCTGGATGTCCGCCCGCATCTCGGACGCGGACTGGTACCGCTCGTTGGGGTCCTTGGCCATGGCCCGGAGCACGATGGCATCCGCCCAGCGGGGCACGTCCGGGTCGAGGTGCGAGGGTGGCACGGGCTGTTCGCGGACGTGCTGGTAGGCGATGGCGACGGGGGAGTCCCCCAGGAACGGCGGCCTGCCCGTCAGCAGTTCATACAGCAGGCACCCGGTCGAGTAGAGGTCGCTGCGCGCGTCCACCCGCTCACCCCGGGCCTGCTCGGGGGACAGGTACTGGGCGGTCCCGATGACCTGCGCGGTCTGGGTCATGGTGGCCTGTGAGTCGCTCACGGCCCGGGCGATGCCGAAGTCCATGACCTTGACCTGGCCGCCGCGGGTCAGCATCACGTTGCCGGGCTTGATGTCGCGGTGGATGATCCCGTTGCGGTGGCTGTAGTCCAGCGCGCGCAGCACTCCGTCGGTGATCTCCAGGGCACGTTCCGGCAGCAGCCGCCTGTCGTTGCGGAGCAGCTCACGCAGGGTCTGGCCGTCCACGTACTCCATCACGATGTAGGGGACGTGTGAGGAGCCGGAGTTGTCCTCGCCGGTGTCGTAGACAGCGACGATTGAGGGGTGGTTCAGGGATGCTGCGGACTGGGCTTCCCGCCTGAACCTGGCCTGGAAGGTCGCGTCTCTGGCCAGGTCCTCGCGCAGTGTCTTCACCGCGACCACGCGGTCGAGCCGGATGTCGCGCGCCCGGTACACCTCGGCCATGCCGCCACGCCCGACGACTCCGTCGAGTTCGTAGCGGCCCCCCAGGAGGCGGGGCTGTGTCATATCTCGCACTGGAGCTGTCCATCCTCGGTCTCAGGGCGTGTCATGCACGCCCTCGTCGGCCATGCCTGCGGGCGCGGTGCCGCGGCTGGTGCGCTGCCGCTGTCGTGCGCGGGAACGCCCATGGGCAGGCCGAGTGGGCCCTGTACCCTCATCACTTCCCCTGCGTGTCCAGGTATTGCTTGTACGCTTTGATGATCGCAACGGCCACTGGCGCGGAGGCGTCTGCGCCGAGACCGCCCCCCTTAACGATGACGCCGACGGCTATCTCCGGGTTGGACGAAAAACACGTGATCACTGCGTCGTCCAGGCCCGTGTTGTTGACGCCGTTCTGCGCGGTGCCTGTCTTGCAGGCGATCGGAAGGTTCGGAAAGTAGGCACTGAAGTGGGCAGTGCCCTGCGGGTTGTCGACAACCGACTGCATCAGCTGCGCCACCTCGCCGGCAACCTGAGAGCTGACTGCCTGGCTGAGCGCAGACGGCTGGGCGGACTCCAGTGTGGACGTGTCGGGCGCGGTCACCTTCTGCACCAGGTACGGCTTCATGAGCGTCCCGTGGTTGGCGATCGCCGCGGACAGCATGGCCTCCTGCAGCGGGGTGACCTGGTCGTTGTACTGGCCGATGGCCGAGTACGCGGTCAACGCGGGGTCGGACACCGGTGGGTAGCGGCTCTCGGCGACTGGCACCGGGATGTTCAGGGGGGTGTTGAAGCCGAACTTCCCCGCCTGCTGGTGCAGGGCCGCCCCTCCTAGGTGCATGCCAATGTTCCCGAACACGGTGTTGCACGAGAAGGTGAAGGAGAGGATCACCGACTCGTGGCCAGTGCCGTCGCCACAGGGCAGGTTGTCGTAGTTTATGAGCTGTTTCGTGGTCCCGGGCAGGCTCAGGTTGGTGGGCGCGAACACCACCGTGTTGGGGTTGTACCTCCCGGTGGCGAACGCGGTCGAAGAAGTCACGATCTTGAACGTCGAGCCCGGCGGGAAGGTCGCGTCGATAGCCCGGTTGAGCAGTGGCTGCGCTGGGTCGTGCTGGTACTTGGCGTCGACGGCGTTGAGCTGGTTCCCGTCGAGCGTGGCGTACTTGTTGGGATTGAACGTCGGGTAGGAGGCGAGGGCCAGGATCGCGCCGGTCGAGGGGTCGATGGCCACGGCGCCGCTCGGCAGCTTGGTCTGCGCGAGCGCGTGGTAGGCGGCCTGCTGGGCGGCGGAGTTGATGGTGAGCTGGACCTTCGCCCCCTGCTTGGGCTTGCCGGTGATCAGGTCGACCAGGTTCGGCACTGTCAGCGCGGGCGTTGACCCTGACAGGTTCTTGTTCTCGGCCTGCTCGATGCCGGTGGTGCTGTACAGCGTGTCGTAGCCGGTCACGGGGGCGTAGACGGGGCCTTGCGGGTAGTACCGCTGGTAGCTGTAGATGCCGCTGACGTGCTTGGACTCCGCTACCGTCACGTTGTCGGACGTGACGATGGAGCCTCGCTGGTAGTTGAACTGCTCAGCGAACGTGCGGGCGTTGCCGGGCTTGTCTGCCAGGTAGTTGGTCTGAAACCCCTGCACGTAGTTGACGTTGACCAGCAGTGCCACGAACAGCACCAGGCAGGCTAGGGAGATCCGGCGCAGCGCGTGGTTCATACCCCTCTCACCACCTGGGTCATTCCCTCGTCCTGAATGGGCTGTGGGGCAGGCCGTCGTGCGGTGTCGCTGACCCGCATCAGCACGGCGATCAGCATCCAGCTCGCCACCAGGGAGGAGCCTCCCTGTGACAGGAACGGTGTGGTGATCCCGGTCAGCGGGATGAGCCGGGTGACCCCGCCCACGATGACGAAGACCTGCAGCGCCAGCACGAAGGCGAGCCCGCCCGCGAGCAGCTTGGCGAACGGGTCGCGCACCGCCACCGCGGCTCGCAGCCCACGCTGCACGAGCAGGCCGTAGACCAGCAGCAGTGCCATCAGGCCGGTCAGGCCCAGTTCCTCCCCGAAGGCGGTGACGATGAAGTCGCTCTGGACCAGGGGGGTCCAGTACGGCTGGCCGTGGCCGAGCCCGGTGCCGAGCACGCCGCCGTAGCCCAGCCCGTACAGGCCCTGCACGAGCTGGTAGGAGCTATTGAACGGGTTGCTGCCAGCGAAGGGGTGCAGCCAGATGGTGAACCGCTCGCCGACATGGCTGAAGAGGCGGCTCGCCACGAACGCCCCGAACACGAACATGCCGACGCCGATGAGCAGCCATGACGTCCGCTGGGTGGCGATGTAGAGCATGGCCACGAACAGTCCGAAGAACAGGGCGGACTGGCCGACATCGGTCTCGAACACCAGGACCAGCAGGCTGGCTCCCCAGGCGATGAGCACCGGCCCCATGTCCCGCCCACGTGGCAGGGCAATGCCGAGCACGTGCCGCCCGGCCAGTGACAGCACGTCCCGCTTGGCCACCAGGTAGCCGGCGAAGAACACCGCAATCGCCAGCTTGGCGAATTCGCCGGGCTCCACAGAGAAGCTGCCCAGGATGATCCAGACCTTGGCGCCGTTCACGGAGCTCATGGAGTTCGGCAGTACAGCCGGGATCGCGAGGAGGGCAAGGCCCACGGCACCGAGGGTGTAGGTGTAACGCTGCAGCATCCGCGGCTGGCGAACCAGGGCGAGCACCCCAACAAAGGCGGCGACCCCCAGCACGCTCCACACGAGTTGCAGGGTGAGGGAGGACGGGTCGGTACCGAACACAGTACGGCCGGGGTTCCCGTTGCGGCCGGACTCCTGCAGCCGGTAGATCATGACCAGGCCGAGACCATTGAGCAGCGCAGCCAGCGGCAGCATGAGCGGGTCCGCCCACGGAGCGAACCTGCGGACCGCTACATGGGCGCCGACCACGAGGGCCGTGAACACGAGACCGAAACCCACGATGCCGCCCGGAACCCGGCCGTTCAGGCCGAGGCCCGCGCTCGCGTAGGCGAACAGCACCACGCCGATCGCGAAGGCGAGCATGGCCAGTTCCGCGCCACGCCTCCCACGCGGTATCGCGACCGCCAGCAGCCCCCCAGGCGAGGTGGCAGGGCTGGGAGGGACTGCCGGCTCGCCAGCCGCCCCCGGGGTCGTGATTGCGCTCATTTCCTGCTCCGCGAGCGGTGGCCCGTGCTCGGGGTCGCTCGTGTGCTGGGCGTCGCGCTGGCGCTCGACGTGGGGCTCGGGCTGGGGCTGGGTGCACCGCTCGGCTGCGAGTTAGCGCCCTGGCTCCCGGCTGCAGCCTGTTGCGGGCAGCCATTGGTGGGCCAAGTCGGCTGGGTCGCCGTCAGCTTAGGCGGTGTGTAGTGCGTGTGGTGGACCGTTACCGGCTTGAGCGATCCGCCGTGCGCTTTCTTGTATGCCGCGACTTTGGCGTTGTAGACCTTGACTGCGTTGTCGTATTCGACCTGGAGTTTTTGTGCGCTCAGGCATGCGGTCCAGTCCGTGCGGATGCTCGCGACCGTGTTGCGCGCCCCAGCAAGGCTCGAAGTGAGGATCGTCCCCTGGACGGTTGAGCGGTCGGAGGTGGGGATCCCCCCGAGCGGGATGTTGGTGAGGTCGTGGACGTGGGACAGGCGCACGCCAGCGAGGGTCTGGTTCACACCCTGGAAGATCGCGACCTTCCCGGCGCTCGTACCCACGTAGTACTGGTCCTGCGTGTAGCGCCAGCCCAGGTAGCCACCGGCGAGGACCACCACGAGCAGCAGGCCGAGCAGTGAGGTCATGACCGGCCAGCGGCGCCGGCCACGGTGCGGCTCGTCAGGCTCGTCATCGTGCTTGTGCGGGTCCTCGTCGTCGTGGTCCAGGGTGATCGCTGGCTGGGGGGCGGTACGGGCCAGCACGTGGGCGCGGCCGGCCGGGCTGTTCGTGCGCAGCGGCGGAGGTGGTGGGGCGCTGCCATTGGAGGCGGCACCGGCCATTACCGGGCGCAGTGGCGGGCGGCGTATGTGGGAGCTGTCCACGACGTCCGCGACAATGCAGGTGATGTTGTCCGGCCCGCCACCCCTGATCGCCAGTTCGATCAGGTGCAGGACTGTCTCGCTGGGTTCGGCCACCGAGATCAGTGTCTGGCGCAGCGTCTCTTCGCTCACCACCGAGGAAAGCCCGTCCGAGCACAGCAGGTACCTGTCGCCCACGGCGAGCTCGCGCAGGGTCAGGTCGGGCTCTGCCTCGGAGGTGCCGTCCAGTGCGCGCAGCAGCAGTGACCGCTGGGGGTGGGTGGCCGCCTCGTCGGGCGTGATGCGCCCGTCGTCTACCAGCGACTGGACCAGCGTGTGGTCGTGGGTGATCTGCCGCAGCTCGCCAGCGGAGAGCACGTAGGCGCGTGAATCGCCGATGTGGCACACGGCCGCCCGGGTGCCCGACCACAGCATGGCTGTGAGCGTGGTGCCCATGCCCCCGATCGAAGGGTTCTGGGTGACCATGTCGTGCAGGGTGCGGTTGGCACGGGTGACCGCGTGGGCGAGCGCGTCAAGGAGTTCACCCGCTGGCATTTCTTCGTCGAGGTCGGCGAGCGATGTGATGGCGACGGCGCTCGCAACCTCCCCCGCCGCATGACCGCCCATGCCGTCCGCGACCGCAAGCAGCCGTGGGCCAGCGTACGCCGAGTCTTCGTTCCCCTCCCGGAGGAGACCGACGTCTGAGCGGACCGCGAAGCGGAGTGCAAGTGTCATCTGCGAAGTTCCAGAACGGTTTTGCCAATGCGAATCGGCACACCGAGAGGCACGGGCGTGGGCCGGGTCACCTTCTGGCGGTCAAGGTAGGTGCCGTTGGTGGACCCAAGATCCTCCACGATCCACTGACCGTCCTGTGGGAACAGCCTGGCATGTCGGCTCGAAGCGTAGTCGTCCTGGAGGACGAGCGTAGCGTCATTTGCCCGGCCGATAGTGATCTGTTCGTCGGTGAGCCCGAGTGTGGTGCCTGCTCTCGGCCCCTCGGTGACCAGGAGCCGCTGCGGTGCGCCGCGCACCACCCGGCCTGGACGGGGGCTGCGGGCCTGACGTGGGTTGTTCATTGGTGGTGCCTTTCGCTGGCGCTGCTGGCGCCCAGACGGCGCGTGGCCGAACATGTCGGTCCGCACCACCCCCACGGCCGCGATGACGAACAACCACAGGACCGCCAGGAAGGCCAGCCTGATCAGGAGGAGGGTAAGCGGATGGTTCATCGGGTCATGTGTCCTGACGCGCCGAGGTCACCGAGCAAGCCTGTAGTTCGTGGGTTCCGAGTCAATACTGAGCGTCCCGCCGGAAGACCAGTGTGGTGCGGCCGAGCGTGACCCTCGTCCCGTCGGTGAGGACGACCCGCCTCACCGGTTCGCCATTCACGAAGGTGCCGTTGGTGGACCCCAGGTCCACCAGGACGACCTCATCGTCTTCCCTGCGCAGTTCGGCGTGGTGCCGTGACACACCAGCGTCGACGAGCCGCAGGTCGCAGTCGGTCCCCCGGCCGAGCATGGTCACCGACGACGTCAGCTCGTAGGTCCGCTGCATGCTGCCATCCGAATTGGGTTCGGGCCCCGTCACGAGCAGCCTTGGCCTGCCCGGGAAGGTGCCGGGTGGCCGGGGCAGGTCACTGGCGGGCCGCCGGATCTCCCCACCCTCGACGGTGGTGCCGCGGATCACCCCCGAGCGGACCCGGAAGGTGCCGGTGGTCAGGTCCGGCACTCCCTCGAAACGCAGCCGGACCGGCCCAACGAACGAGTAGCCCTGCTCCTTGGCGTGGTCACGGGCCAACGTGGCCAGTTCCACGCCGAGGCTGTCGGCGTACACCTCAAGCCGCCCGTAGTCGGTCTCGGACAGTTCCACGACGAAGTCGTTGGGCACGAGTGTGCGGCCTTGCGCGACGATCGCGGCACGGTCATCCATCTCACGCTGCAGCGCGCTGGCAATCTCTACTGGCTCCAGCTCGGATTTGAACGCCCGTGCGAAGGCACCCTCCACCATGCCTTCAAGCCGGCGCTCGAAGCGCTGTAGGACTCCCACCGGGTACCTCCTTCCCCTGCTCGCATCCGATGGTATCGACGGTCAGGGTTGGGTTGCGGACGTGCTAGCCTGACTGCTTGCCACGGGCGGGTGGCGGAACGGCAGACGCGCACGGTTCAGGTCCGTGTGTCCGAAAGGACGTGAGGGTTCAAATCCCTCCTCGCCCACGAGCGGGATTCCTTTGTCGCCGCCGAAGGCGGCTCCCAGAGGCCCGCGATTTTGTCCGGGGGTCCGAACCCCCGGACCCCCACGGCTGTGGTCACCACTATCCGTCCGTGGCCCGGACCCCCACGAACGACGGTTACCGCCGTCTGGCTGGCCAGGATCCCCACGGCTGTGGTCGCCACTGTCCGTCCATGGCCCGGACTGCCACGAACGGTGGTTATACCAGCCTGGTTGGCCTGAACCCCCACCTTGCGACCGGCGGTCTCTGGTACCCCCCCAGAGATTGTGCTCGCCTGCCCCCGATGAGCTTTGATCGGCGTACGGCATGGTTTTAAGCTAGCCGAAAGTTCCCGCAGGTCGGGTCAGTGTGACTTGGTTGGGTCAGGGGACCACAACCACGGGGCAGTGGGCGTGGCGGGCCAGCCAGCTGGAGACTGAGCCAGCGAACTGGTGCCAGCGACAGCCGGGTGCGCCTATGACGAGGGCATCGGCGCCGTGGGTGTCGGCGGCCGCGGCGAGTTCCCGGGCCGGGCTGCCATGGCGGGTCACCACGGCGACGGTCAGGTCGGCGCAGTCACACACCTCATCCAGTTCGGCCAGGATCCACCCCTCGGCTTCCGTGCTCTCGGACAGGAGCGGGGCCTGCGCAGCGAATGGCTCGCAGTACACAGCCGGCGGGCTGACGTGGACTACCAGCAAGGGCCGACCCAGACGGCGGGACAGGCCCGCGGCATACGCCAGCGCGTGACGGCTCGAGACAGAGCCGTCATAGCCGGCGACCACCGGGTGGTCCAGCGGGCCAGCCGCCCTCGCGCTGCCCATTGGCACGTCCTCACTGGACCGCCGCCGCCGGTTTCCGGGCTGGTCGGGGAGAGGTGAAGACTCTGGCTCGCTCATCGTCGCGTCCTTCTACCCACCATGCTCCGCGCACACCGCCGTTACCGCAACGACCAGCATCAAGGTGCACAATCGAGGTGTGCCAGAGCTACCAGAGGTGGAGTCGCTCGCGGTCTTCCTCCGCGAGCGGGCAGTCGGGCAGGAGGTGGACTGGGCCGCCAGCGCCGAGGTCTCAGTGCTCAAGACGTTCAAGCCAAACCTCACCGCCCTGCGCGGGCAGACCGTGACCACCGCAACGCGGTACGGCAAGTTCCTCGACCTCGTCACCGGGCCCGAACCGCTCCACCTGGTGATGCACCTGGCGAGGGCTGGCTGGCTGCGATGGCGCGAGACACTGCCCGAGGCGCCGCCCAAGCCCGGCCGGGGCCCCCTCGCCTTCCGGCTGCGGTTCACCGGGGGAACTGGTTTCGACCTGACCGAGGCGGGCACCCGCAAGCGCCTCGCGGTCTACCTGGTCGCTGACCCAGCCCAGGTACCCGGCGTCGCCTCCCTGGGCCCCGACCCGCTGGCAGCGGAGTTCACCGTAGACGTCCTCGCCGGCCTGCTGGCAGGACGCCGCACCCAGATCAAGGGAGTGCTCCGCGACCAGAAGGTCATCGCCGGCATCGGCAATGCCTACTCCGACGAGGTGCTGCACGCGGCGCAGATGTCCCCGTTCAAGCTCGCTTCCTCGCTCACCCACGACGAGGTGGCCAGCCTCCACGCGGCCATGACAGGTGCCCTGCGCGAAGCGGTCGCACGTTCCGCCGGGCTGGCAGCGGCCGACCTGAAATCGGAGAAGAAAGCGGGTCTGCGGGTGCACGGCAGGGCTGGCGAGCCATGCCCCGTGTGCGGTGACACCGTGCGGGAGGTCTCCTTCGCCGACTCGGCCCTGCAGTACTGCCCTACGTGCCAGACCGGCGGAAAGCCACTCGCCGACCGCCGCCTGTCCCGCCTCCTCAAGTAACTCGGCTGCCCCGCAGGACTAACCGCTGACCTGGGGCTGCGTGCCCACCCCGGGTATCGGCTTGCCCCCTGCCCGGAGCGGATCTGTTGCTGTTTCGTTACAAATCAGCCGGACGTGAGGTGTTACCAAGCAGTAGGAAAGTTTTAGCCAGGATTCAGGGCGCCCAGGGATGGGAGCGCCAGCTGGCGGGGGTGGGGGTTCTATGCATATGCCAGGGCCCGCGGGCTTGGTGGTAGATGTTGCCGTGGCCGCAGCGATGGCGTCAGGCTTCGGCGGCGCTGGTTCCGGGACGCATGCGGTCCAGCCGCGGCGGGTGGACCACTCCAACGTGGGCGCCCCGCACTCTCCCGAACTGCTGCGCCAGCTCGCAGGGGCAGCCACGGGCCACGCCGCCGCCCCACCCAGGACGCTCACAGGCGCGCTGCAAGGGGTGGACGTGGCCGACTACCAGCACCCGAACGGCGCCGCCATCAACTGGCCAGAGGTCCATGCGGCAGGCATCCAGTTCGCGGCGGTCAAGGCGACCGAGGGCACCTACTACACCAACCCGTATGCGAAGCCCGACCTGACCAGTGCCAAGGCGGCTGGGATGACCGTGGTTGCCTATGCATTCGCCATCCCCAACGGCAACGGTGGCAGCAACAGTCCGGTGGCCCAGGCTGACTTCCTGCTCAACGCGGTCTCCTCGGTGAGCCCGCGGCCACGGGTCATGCTCGACATCGAGTACAACCCCTACGGCTCGCAGTGTTACGGGCTCAGCGCCTCCGCCATGGTGGCGTGGGTCCATTCGTTCGACTCCGAGGTGCGGGCCAGGACCGGGCAGACTCCGATCGTGTATGCCCCGCCACCGTGGTGGCAGGCCTGCGCCGGCAGCAGCGCCGCGTTCGCCCAGCTCCCACTGTGGGTGCCGGACTACTCCAACGGCTCTGGGCCGGCCGTGACGCCCGGCTGGCAGCGCTGGGCGTTCTGGCAGTACTCCAGCACTGGCACGGTGAGCGGGATCAACGCCCCTGGGAAGACCGACCTCGACCAGCTCAACCCGGGCCTCATCCCCCTGCTCGACCCGGGCTACCGCGACACCCCCGTCGGGCAGGCCGTCCGCCTCCAGGTGACGCCCGCCGACCCGGTCGCGGGCCAGACGCTCTCGTTCACCGCGCAAGGGCTGCCTCCGGGGCTGGCGATCAGCAGCCGCGGGCTGGTCACCGGCTCGCCGACCACAGCGGGCACCTTCCATCCGGTTGTCATGGCATCGGGCACCCAGGGTGTCTCCGGCACTGTCTCGTTCACGTGGCAGGTGCGGTGATGGCACGATGCTGGGGTGGAGCCGGAATCGGCAGTATCCGGGCAAGCCCGTGACGGCGTGACCGCGCGGGCTGTGTTGTCGTGTGCGGCCAACGCGATCATGGCGTTCAGCCTGGACCACAGGATCGTGGTGTGGAACCAGGCCGCCGAGGCCATGTTCGGCTGGTCCGCTGCGGAGGTGGTCGGCCAGCATCCGCCGCAGATCCCGGAGGAGCTGAAAGCTGAGCACCACGCGGTGCTGGAGCGAGTCCGCTCGGGGAGCCCGGTGGCGTTCGTCACCCGCCGGGCACGCAAGGACGGCACCCTCGTGGACCTGCGGATCGACACGAGCACCCTGCTCGGCGACGACGGCAGTGTGGTCGGCTGGGTCAATGTCTGTCACCAGGTAGGTGAGGACGAGGCGGCACGGCACTACATGGCGGAGCGGGCGCGCGTGGTGCGCAAGCTCACCGACGTGGTGGCCGACATGAACGCCCAGCGTGAGCTGGAAGCCGTGCTCGACCGGATCGCGGCCAGCCTGTGCGACCTGACCAGCGCGGACGCTGGCGGGTTTGTCCTGATCGAGGACGAACGGCTGCGACTGGTCAGCATGCAGGGGCTGCCGACGAGCCTGCGGGGCAGGACGGCTGACCTGCCCTCCAGCTTGGTGGGCGAGCTGATGACCTCCGGCCGCACGGTGATGATGACCACCGGTGACTCCGGCCGGTTCGCTGACCTGATCTGGTCGGCCCTGCCCGGCCTGCACACGATCGCGCTGGCCTTGTCCCACGTCGGCGGGAAGCCGTACGGCGCCCTCTACGCGCTGTACAGCCACCGTAAAGTTGGGCACGTCGAGCTCGAGTTGCTGGAGCTGCTGGCCGGCCACGCGGGTGTGGCGCTCACCAATGCGATGGCCTTCGAGGAGATCATGCGTCAGCGAGCCCATGAGCGGGCGGTGATCGATGGCAGTGCCGACGGCATCGCTGTGCTCGACGGAGACGGCCTGATCCGGCAGTGGAACCCGGCCGCCCACAAGCTCACCGGGATGTCTTCGGACGAGGTCGCCGGGAAGCCGCCGCCGTTCCCGGTGCCCGAACCCGGCGGGCCGACCCTCACCCACCGCCTGCCGTCCGGCCGCTGGCTGGATGTGCTGTGCAACGCCCTGGATGGCAGCGACGAGCGAGTCATCGACTTCCGTGACGTGACCGCTGCCAAAGAGCTCGAAGAAGCCAAGGACCTGTTCCTCGCCACCACCAGCCACGAGCTGCGGACCCCGATCACGGTCGTGCAGGGGTTCGCGAGCACGCTCGCCAGCAGGTGGGACAAGCTGGGCGACGGCGAGCGCCGGTCTGCGGTGCTGACCATCGCGGAGCGGGCCGGCTCACTGGGCCGGCTGGTCGAGCAACTGCTGCTGGGGTCCCGCGCGGGGGCAGACCGCCTCGCTGTCCGCAACGGCCGATTCGACCTGGCCACGCTGGTGAACGGCACAGCAGCGGGCTTCCGCTCCCTGTCGGAGCGGCACACCCTGGTCACCGACATCCCAGCGGTGCTCCCGGAGGCCTACGGGGATCCGCTGGCCACCGACATCGTGGTGGGCCAGTTGCTGGAGAACGCATTCAAGTACTCCCCTGATGGCGGCACCGTGACAGTCCGGCTGCGGCAGGCCGGGGACTGGGTCGAGGTCACGGTCGACGACGAGGGCATCGGCATCGCCCCAGGCGACCACGAGCGGATCTTCGAGCGGTTCGTGCAGGGAGACACCGGCGACCGTCGCCGGTTCGGCGGTATCGGCCTGGGTCTATACATCGTCCGCCAGCTAGCACGCGCCCAGGAGGGCGAGATAGCGGCGACTACCCGCGACACCGGTGGTACCCGCATGTGCCTGCGCCTTCGCCTGGCCGACGCTGTCCCCGCACCAGACGGCCCCGAGCCGACCTAGCACTGCGCGTCAGCCGGTCACGGCACGGAGGCAGCCCCACCAGGCCCACCAGGCCCACCAGGCCCACCAGGCCCACCAGGCCCACCAGGCCCACCAGGCCCACCAGGCCCACCAGGCCCACCAGGCCCACCAGGCCCACCAGGCCCACCAGGCCCACCAGGCTGGTACACTGGGCCGCTTCCATGATCACCGCAACCATGGATGTACCACCACGGACAGGTAAGGGGGGCCCGCAGCAAAACCCACAACCCTGTCCACCAAGATCGATGTGCGCTCACGTACAAAAGAACGTCCCACGCCAAGAGCCACAACGATCATCACAGTGATCAATGTGCGCTGGCGGACAAAAGATTCTCCTTGGCGGTACATCGATCATCGGCTCTCACTGCGGACCCGGCTCCGGGCGGATACAGGAGAGCCGTATGGGAAAGGCGTGGTTAGTGGGGCGGCTATGAGCCCGGCAAGGCTGATTGTGCCGCGCGGGCTTACTGCTTGGACGCCACCTGTGATGTCTGGAGCTGGCGGGCCCGCCGCTCGACTGGGTCGCCGCCGGACGCCGCCACGTATTCGTCGATGATCTGGGGGATGTCCTTGCCTTCGCCGGCCTTGACGATCTGGCCCTTCTCCAGCCATATCACCCGGTTGCAGGTCTCCTCGATCTCGAACAAGTTGTGCGAGACCAGGAACACCGTGCCGGCCCGGGCGCGCAGCTCGTTGATCCGGGCGTGGCTCTTCACCCGGAACGGGGCGTCGCCGGTGGCCAGCGCCTCGTCCACCAGCAGGATGTCCTGCTCCTTGGCGGCGGCGATGGCGAACCGCAGCCGCGAGCCCATGCCGGAGGAGTAGGTCTTCATCGCCAGGTTGATGTGGTCGCCGACCCCCGAGAAGTCCACGATCGACTGGTACTTCTCCTTGACCTGCTGCGGGCTCATGCCCATCGCGAGGCAGCCGAGCACCACATTGCGCTCGCCGGTCAGCTTGTCCAGCAGGGCCGCGTTGACGCCGAGCAGGGCGGCATTCCCGGCGCTGTAGACCATGCCGCCCGGCTCGGGGGGCAGCAGGCCCGCGATCGCCCGCAGCAGCGTGGACTTGCCGGAGCCGTTGCGGCCGATGAGCCCAACCGCATCGCCCTTGTAGGCCACGAACGACAGGCCCCGGATCGCGTGCACCTCCCGGATCGACGGCCGCCGGCGGCGCTGGAGCATGCGCAGCAGCGCGGTCGCGGCGGTGCCGCGGTCCGCGCCGGAGCCGTACACCCGGTACACCACGTGCAGGTTGTCCACGACCACCATGGGTTCAGCCGCCATGGGTTCAGCCACCACCGGTTCAGCCACGGCCGTACCTCGTCTCCGCCGCCCAGAAGAAGAAGAAGCCGATGACCGCCGCGGCTACCGCCCAACCCACCGCGTACAGCCACAGCGCTGGCTCGCTGACCGTGGCGTGGCAGTAGGCGCTGTAGTAGATGACCTTGTGGGTCCACTCCGCCGATTTCTGGCTGATGCCGAACTTGCCTGGGCTGCCGTACATCGCGCACTTGAGCGCGTTGTACGGCTGGGAACCGGGCATGCTGTTCCGCTGCCCTTGCAGCAGGGCGTTCCTGATCAGGGTGATGTAGACGGCGGCTGGGTTGATCTGGAGCAGGTAGCCGAGACCGGGGTGCTTGTAGAGGAACTCGCCGGGGATCAGCCGCAGCGTGGTCTGGATGCTGAAGATCACACCGGAGGCGTACATCCAGGTCCGGACCAGGAACGGCAGTAGCTGGCTGACGTCGTCGAAGGCCGAGCCCCACCTGGCCAGGATGAACCCGCAGCCCACGTTGAACAGTGACTGCAGGATCAGCACCGGGAACATCAGGTACCAGTAGCCGCTGAGGTCCCCCGCCGCCGCCACGACCACCATCAGGACCACAAGCGACAGGACGAGCTGCTGCAACTCGATGAGCACGTACCCGAGCGGGAGGCAGGCCCGCGGGAACGGGAGCGCCCTGATCAGGGGCAGGCTTTCGCGCATCACGGTGGAGCAGGTGATGCAGGCGCGCTGGGTGAAGTTGAAGACGAAGATGCCGGTGACCAGGAACGGCAGGAAGTCGGGCACCCCGCGGTTGATCTGGAGCAGCACCCCGAAGATGAAGTAGTACACACCCGCGTTCAGCAGGGGGGTCAGCACCTGCCAGAGCTGTCCCAGCCGGGCCTCGCTGTACATCGCCACGTTCATCGAGGTGGCGAAGCCGGTGATGAACTGCCGCCGCTGCCAGAGCGACGTCAGGTACCGCCACGCTGGCGGCCGGACCGACGCTGGCTCGAGGCCGTTCCGCAGCGCGAACGATGCCAGTGGCTCACCAGGTGGTATGCCCACGCTCGCCGGGTCCGGCGGGGGCCGCTCGGGGGCCAGGGTGTCCGTGCCGCCACCGGCGGGAGCCTTCTCGCCGACCAGGCTGCCCGGGCCCGCCAGGCTGCCCGGCCGGCTCAGGTCACCCGGGCCGGCCAGGCTGGCGGGCTTGGTCAGCTCACCGGGGCCGGCCAGGCTGGCGGGCTTGGTCAGCTCACCCGGTGCGCTCACGCGTCCTCGGCCGCTCATAGTGGTGAGCCTATGGCGAGTGGTCGGCCACCTGCCCGTGCCACGGTGGCCTGGGGGGAGGTCGTGGGAGCTTTCACGTTGAGCAACCTACCGTGGTGTTCGGCCGCGTCTGACACCTGCGGCTAAGCAGTCACCGCTTCCCAGGGGTGTCCGGCCGCGCGGGGACGGCCCGGGCAGGCTGGTCACGGACCGTCTAGTGTGCCAGAGAACCGGGGGCGTTGCTGCGTCAGTGCCCGGCGCGAATCGACGCCGGAACTGTGGTGTGCGGCCGGGGCGGTGGACCGGTAGACGGTGACCCGGCCGACCCGGTACGCGGGGGTGAACCCGGTCCGCTGCAGCAGGCGGCTGACCGCGTGGTTGTCTGTCCAGTCGAGCACCCAGCCGATGTCAATGGCCTGGGCGTTGCGCCGCGCCGCCTGGATGGTGGCGTTGCTGGTACGGTCTGGCCCACCCTGGGCGTTCATCAGCGCCGCATAGAACGGCTGGCGCCTGATGCCGTCCAAGGTCTGCCTGGGGATACGGGAGACGAACGCGTCAGCGAGCGGATGCCCGTCAGCGGTCGCGAGCACCATGGTCTCGGGCGGGAACGCCCCGCCCGTCACCGGGAGCCCACCGCGGATGCCGAACGGGACGTCCACCACGATCGAGCCCGAGTGGTCCGCGGCGATCGGCCCGTCAAGGCGCGGCATGGCGGTGGGCATCGCCCCGATCGGCCGGTGGCCAGCGGGGTTGCCGGACCACCCGGCCTCCAGCGCCGCGAGCGCCAGCAGCACGGCCAGCACGCCTCTGGCGGCGGTGGGCTTTGCCCGGGTGCGCAGCCAGCCAACCATGGCGCCCGCGAGCAGCGCTGCCGGGACGAGCCCGAGCGCGGTGAACCGGTCCGCCTCCCGGAAGTTGGCCAGACCAGGGATGCGCACGAACCACGTGTAGGGCATGGCCATGGACACCAGCGCGTTGTGCCAGCGCGCCGCCAGTGGCGTGCTGTGGCCGGTGTAGATCCACGGCACGGGCCCGAGCGCGAGCAGCGAGCAGCCGAGCCACAGCATGCCCAGCAGCCGGGCGGCACGGCGGCGCCAGGCCACGGCCAGGCCAGCGAGCGCGGCCAGGGTGAGCGTGGTGCCGTAGCCGGTCACCACCATGGCGGCGCGTCCCTTGTAGTAGAACGAGGCCAGCCCGCCGAGGCCGTAGCCAGCCAGCCGTGGCGAGGGGGCGAACAGCTGCACCAGGCTCGACCCGGACCCGACGTAGCTCTGCGTCAGGTCGTAGCGGGGGATGCTGGCCCCGCCGGTGGCGCTCTGCCCGGCCATGGCGATGATCTGTGGGCTGGCCGCCACCACCGCGACGGCCCCGGCCAGCAGGACCAGCCCGAGCTTGGCCGCGGTGGGTTGCCGCCACAGCCACGGGAGCAGCGCCAGGCCCGCCAGCACCACTGCCAGCACGGCCGATTCCTGGTCGGTGAGCAGCGCTGCCGCGACTACGACGCCCAGGACGACCGCACGCCTGGGCCCAGGCCGCCGGGACAGCCGGACCGCTGCCTCCAGCGCCATGGGCAGGAACACCGCCCCCAGCGCGAGGTTGACCTCGTACCAGCTCCGCCAGGCAAGGCTGTAGGACAGGCCGAAGAAGGCCCCCGCAGCGATGGCGTCCACCGTTGGCAGCCACAGCCGGGCGGCCCGGTACATCGCGTAGCACAGCAGCCCAGGGCATGCGATGGACAGCAGGTTGTAGGTGGCACTGGGGCCGAAGACCAGCGTGACGGGGGTCATGAGCAGGCCCGGCAGCGGCATGAGCGTGTGGTAGGCGAGCTGGGCACCTACGGGCGCAGCCAGGTCAGTGGTGAACCAGGGGTTCCCGGCGTGGCTGACCTGCTGGGCGACCCACCAGAACCCCCACACGTACCCGCCGGAGTCGCGGGTTGCCGGCAGGCGGCCCGCGAGGTACAGGGCCCGGGGCCAGGTCAGCGCCACGCCCGCGGTCAGGTAGCAGGCGAGCAGCAGAGCATGCCGGGCGAGCGTGCTGCGGTGCAGGACGCTGCGGCCCCACACGCCAGCGGGCTGTGTTCCCCCGGCCTGTGGTTCCCCCGTCAGCCCGCTGCTGGCCAGCGTGCTGGCACTGCGTTCCATCCGCTCCTTCCCGGTGCCCCTGGGCCCCCCTAGGGCTGTCCTGCCGGCTCCGAGCCTTACACAGCGTGAGGAAGGGCTCGGTGATGAGACTCACAAGAGTTCGTCATGATCGCGGTGCGGTTCGGCTCATCCCTGGACGTGTCGGTACACCAGCACGTTGTCGTGACCTATGTCGTACAGGTAGGCGAAGCGGAACCCGGTGTCGTGCAGGTAGTTCAGGACGAATGCCTGGTCACTCGGGTTGCGCTTCCATACCACTGCCCACCCGATGTGCATCCGGGCAGCGTCCTGCCTGGCAGCCGCGATTTCTCCGGCGGTGAGGTCCAGGTAGCCGCGTGCGATGGCCGCGGATGGCTGGTGCGGGTTGTAGACGCACCCGGTCAGGTTCCACGGGCAGGTCGGCACCGTCTGGTGCTGCAGGAAGATCAGGTCTGAGTAGAACGGGTGCCTGCGGAGGGCATTGACCGTGTTGTTGGGCACCCGGGCTGTGTAGGCGATGCCCCGGGGGTGGTTGTCCTCGGTGGCCATGACGAGTGCCTGCGGGAAGTAGGGCACCCCCCACACGGGTATGCCGCCACGCAGGCCGAACGGGATGTCGACCACGGCCGAACTCGAGCGGTCCGCGCTGATCAGCCTGTCCACGCCCGCGTAGCTGGTCGGCATCTTCCCCACTTTGGGGGTGCCGGAATAGCCGAGTTCGAGCAGTGCGAGGACAGCCACCGCGGCAATCAGTGGCAGCTTGTACCGCAGTTGCTTGCGCCGCGCCAGCCAGTCCACGGCCGCGCCGGCCAGCAGGGCCGCTGGCAGCAGGCCCAGGATCGCCAGGCGGTCGGCCTCGCGGAAGCTGGACAGCCCGGGGATCCGGACGAACCAGGTGTAGGGCATCAGGTCCGAGACCCGCACCCCGTTCCACACCGAGGCGAGCGGCAGGTACTGGACCCTGCCTACCCACAGCGAGGCACCCAGCGCGAGCACGGCGCACCCCAGCCACATCGCAGCGAGCAGCCGGGTGCTGCGCCGCCGCCACAACGCGACGATGCCGGCCACCGCCAGCACGGTGAGCAGGGTGCCGAACATCGGCATGCCCTCGTTGTCCCGGCTGTGCAGGAACGGGCTCGCGAGTACGCCGAGCCCGAAGTCCGCCACCCGGGGCGTGGGTGTGAACATGCCGGGCAGGCCTATCCCGTACTGCTTGTAGGACACCGCCAGCGTGCTGGCTGGGATTGCCAGGCCGCCAACGCCGATCTCCTGCACCATGGCGATGATCTGGGGGATCGCCAGCACGCTCCCGGTCGCCACGGCGACGGTGGCTGCACGCACCTTCGGCCATCCGGGGTGCCACACCAGCCACGGCACCAGGGCCAGTGCGGTGACGATCGCCGCCAGCACCGCAGACTCCTGGTCGGTGAGTACAGCCGCCCCCATGACCAGGCCCAAGGTGACACCTTGCCGGGGCCCCGGTGCGCGGCGGAGCCGCACGGAGGCTTCCAGGGCCAGCGGCAGGAACAGTGCCCCGGCGGCGATGTTCACGTGGTACCAGTCCTGCTGCGTGAGCATTGCGGACAGCCCGAAGAACGCGCCAGCCGCGACCGCCCCGGTGGTCGTGGACAGCCACAGCCTGGCCACGCGGTAGCAGGCGTAGCACAGCAGGCCGGGGATGAGCGTCACCAGCAGGTTGTAGGACGCGCTGGGCCCAAAGACGAGGGTGACCGGGGTGAGCAGCAGGCCCGGCAGCGGCATGAGGGTGTGGAACCCGAGGTCCACGCCGACCGGGGCTGCCATATGCGGGGTGAACCAGGGGTTGCCCAGGTGGGTGACCTGGTGCGCCACCCACCAGAACCCCCACACGTAGGCCGCGGAGTCGCGCGACTCCGGCAGTGAGCCCGTCAGGTAGGTCGCGCGCGGCCAGGTCAGCGCCACCCCAGCGGCCAGGAAGCCCAGGAGGATGGCGGCCTGCTGGCCGGCGTGTGAGGACAGGGCGTGCCGCAGGTGCGGCAGGACTGCCCGGTGCCACCAGGCAGGCTTGACGCCCGTGGCCGCCCTGCCGCCCGGCGCGGGTGGGGTGTCTTGGGAGGGTGGTGCGTCCGGGGAGGGTGCCGGCCCTGCGGCCCGTTCCATCAGCTCACCTCGCCCAGGATGCGTGACGTTGTGCCCGCCCCCGCGGCTCCCGCATGACTGGCGTGTGGCCCTGGGGGCGGCCTGCGGCCCTGCTGGCCGGTGAGGGCTGTGGCCCGCTGGCATGGCGAAGACCTCATGCTATCGGGACTGCCGGCCATCGGCTCACGCTCTCGCAAGCCTTGCGTACCAGTGGGTATCACCTAATGGATAGGTTCCACAACGGAAAGTAGTCACTGTTGGCCCCTGTTGGCCGGCGGATGGGGCACGTGAGGTTTCTGTGAGTTTCGGGGCAGATCATCGGGGCATGTCCGTCGTATCCGGTTGCGCGGGCGGGGCACGCAGGGGGTGAGAGCCGCGAGCGAGGTCGTGTTTCCTTGCGCGCCGGCGAGCGTCAGTGCCGCGCGCTGGCGCCTTGCTGCCGACCTGCGTAAGGCGGGCATCGCCGAATCCGTCGTGGGGGACGCCTCGCTGGTGGTCAGCGAGTTGCTGAGCAACGCCATCCGGCACGCGCGGCCGCTGCCCGGCTCGACCGTGTACGTGCGGTGGGCACTGACCGACGGCTGGCTTGAAGTCTCGGTGGGAGACGGCGGTGCGAACACCCACCCCCGGGCAGAGCACCCGTCCCTGTCCTCGCTCGGCGGGCGCGGCCTGGCCATCGTCGAGCACCTGTGCCGGAACTGGGGTGTGGAGACCAACGGCCACGGCACCACCGTATGGGCGGTCCTCGCGGCGCCCTGCTGTCGGCCGGAGGAGTTCAACGTAGGCCACTCGGAGCTCAATGGGAATGGTTCTCGTACCCGCCCACACCACAGGCCACAGACGCGCCCCAGCCAGCACTTAGGCCACGCGCTGGCCTCGCCTGCGTGCGCGTGTGGGGGGAGCGTATGGCCGGGCGGTGGCCGCGACCGGTAGGGTTCGGACGTGGAGCTCAAGGTGTCGCGACGGTCTGATGGTGACCGCACAGTCCTTGCCCTCGCTGGTGAGATCGACCTCTACACCGCGCCGCGGCTGCAGACCGAGTTGACCGCCGCGTTGGCTGGCACTGACCCGGCGCGGCTGGTGATTGACATGTCGGCCGTTGAGTTCTGCGATTCCACTGGCATGAACGTGCTGCTGGCCGCGCACCGTCTCGCGTGCGAACGCGGCGGCGAGCTGGCGCTGGCGGCACCGCGGGCGGGAGTGCGGAAGATCCTCGAGGTCACTGGCCTGCAGTCGGTCTTCACCGTCCACGATGACGTCGCCGGAGTAACCGGCCCCTAGGGGGTGTCCCACTAGCCTCATGCCCGAGCCCAGTGACGTGGCCGTGGTCATCCCGGCCAAAAATGAGTCGGACCGGGTCAAGGCCACCGTGGCGGGTGCCGCCTCGCTGCCCGGGGTGGACCTGGTGGTGGTGGTCGACGACGGGTCCAGGGACGACACAGCGACGGTCGCCGAGGGCGCCGGAGCGGTGGTGGTCCGCCACTCACGCACCCGCGGCAAAGCCGCGGCCATGGAGACCGGCGCCGAGGCCGTCCGGCTGCTGGAACGCAATGACGGCCGGGTAAGCCCCCGCCACCTGCTCTTCCTGGACGCTGACCTCGCCGAGACCGCCGCCGAGGCCGGGCCGCTCGCTGGACCCGTCCGGGCTGGCGACGCCGACATGACCATCGCGGTGTTCAAGGACCGCGTGAAGAAGGGCGGTCACGGCTTCGTCGTCGGGCTGTCTGGCGCGGGGATCGAGCGCGCCACCGGCTGGCGCCCAGCCCAGCCGCTCAATGGGCAGCGGTGCCTGACCCGTTCCGCCTTCGAGGCCGCCCGCCCGCTCGCGCCGGGCTTCGGCGCGGAGACTGCCCTCACGATCGACCTGCTCTGCCACGGCATGCGTGTCACCGAGGTGGAGGTCGCGATGGGCCACCGGGCCACCGGCGGCGACTGGCGGTCCCAGCTGCACCGCGCCCGCCAGTTCACCGATGTCGCGCGGGCCCTGCTGGCTCGCAGGGGCCGCCGGTGCTGACAGGTGCCCTAGGGCACGTCAGTGGGCCCGGCCTGGGCCGTACTGGCCTGGCTGCCACATCGGCCAGCATCGGGCTGACCTTCGCCGTGGCCGTGGCCGGCCCGTCGGTGATGGAACCCGGCCTGCCTGGCCGTCCTGGCCAGCCGCCGTGGTCGCTCGGCCTGGCCATCTCGCCGTACCTGGCGGTGGCGCTGACCGCCGCCGCGCTCGCGGCCGGCGCGGCTGGGCTCGGCATGTGCCTGTATGCCGCCCGGCGGGGCTGGACCGTCCCCCCATGGGCACTGCTGGCCGCGGGGGTGTCCGCCGCAGCGCTGCTGGCGCTGGTGCAGCCGTTCGGCTCCTCGGACCACCTCAGCTATGCGGCCTACGGCCGGATGGTGGTGACCGGCCACGACCCCTACACCACCACCCCGTGGGAGCTGGCCCGCGCCGGTGACCCGGTGGCGCGGGCGGTGCAGGACTGGAAGAACAGCCCATCGGTCTACGGGCCCCTCGCCACCGGCCTGCAGGCGCTTGCCTCGCTGGCCGGGGGGGACTCCGCGCGGCTCACCGTGTTCGTGGTGTCGCTGATCAACGCCGCCGCGTTCGCTGGGACCGGCCTGCTGCTGCACTGGCTCGCCCGGGGCAGCCGCCAGCGGCAGTTGCGGGCCGGACTGCTGTGGACGCTCAACCCGCTGCTGCTGCAGGTGCTCGTCGCTGGCGCGCACGTTGACAGCCAGGCCCTGTTCTTCGCCGTTGCCGCCGTATGCCTGTTCGCCGTGGCGTTGCGTAGCGCCGGCAGGTGCCCGGCCGCACCCATCCGATTCGCGGCCGCAGCGGGTGCGGGGGCTACGGCCGGCCTCGCCGCTGCCGTCAAGGTGTCCTTCGTCCTGCTCGCGGTGGGGCTAGGCGCGGCGGCGCTGCTGGCTTGGTGGCCGAGGACCACGCCGGAAGACCGAGCCCGGTGGCGTGTGCCCGGGTTGTGGATAGCGCTGGGGGGCCTGGCGGCTGGGCTGGTGGTGGCCGGGACTGTCGGGCTCATCCCCTGGGGAATCCGCCCGCTGAGTACGGCCCTGCATGCTGGCAGTTACGTCTCCATCGGCTCACCGTGGCGGGCGGTCAGGTCGGCGCTGCGCCTCGCGATCCGCAGTGAGTCAGCAGCGGACAACGCCGTCAAGGTGGGGGCGCTCCTGCTCGCAGCCGTGGTCGCCGTACTGTTCGCCCGGCCTCTCGCGGACCTCGCTCGTCAAGTGCGGCGGGGACAGATGGGGTCTGCGGTCGAGCCAGTCAGCCCGGCGGTGCTCGCGGGTGCGTGTGTGTTCGTGGCCGGATTCGCGTGGCTGGTGGCCTGGCCCTATGTGCTGCCGTGGTACGACGCCCTGGCCTGGGCTCCGCTCGCCATCCTGCCGTGGCTGCCGCAGCCGTGGGCCAGCCTCGACGGGCTGCTGCTCACCCGCACCGCCGCTCTCGCGTTCGGCTACCTGCCCGCACGGGGGATCACGATGCCCGCGGGACTCGGCTGGCTGGAGTCCGTGGTCAGGACCGGCGTGACCCCGGCGGTACTGCTCGGGGTCACCGTGGTGCTGGTGGTCAAGCTCTGGCCAACGCGGCCCTGGCGGCGGGTTCCGGCTCCCTGGCACGGGCAGGCGTTGCGGGCTGGCACGATGAAGCCATGACCCAGCGATACGCCTATCTCGGCCCCGAAGGCACCTTCACCGAGGCTGCGCTCAGCTCGTTCGACCCGGGGGCAGCGCCGGCCGCGGTGCCCTACCCCAGCATCGCCGCCACGCTGGACGCGGTGCGGTCGGGCGAGGCGGACCTGGCCATCGTGCCGATCGAGAGTTCGGTCGAGGGGGCGGTCACCGCGACCCTGGACGAGCTGGCCACCGGGGCGGAGCTGGCGATCCGGGCGGAGGTAGTGCTGCCCGTGACCTTCGCGCTGCTGAGCGCCCCCGGGGCCACGACGGAGGACATCACGTCCGTGGGTGGCCACCCGCAGGCACAGGCACAGTGCCGCCGGTGGCTGGCCTCCCACCTGCCCACGGCGGGCTGGCAGCCGGTGGAGTCCAATGCCGAGGCAGCACGCCAGGTGGCGGAGGGCAAGCTCGACGCCGCCCTGGCCGGGGCGTTCGCCGCTGACCGCTACGGGCTCGCCGTGCTGGTCCCCGATGTCAGTGACACCTCGGACGCGGTGACCCGCTTCGTGGTGGTGGGTCCGCCCGGCCCGGTGCCCGCACGCACCGGAGCCGACCGCACCTCACTTGTGACGTTCCTGCGAGAAGACCACGCGGGCGCCCTGGTCGAGTTGCTGACGGAGTTCGCGGTGCGCGGCATCAACCTCAGCCGCATCGAGTCCCGGCCTACCGGTGATGGCTTGGGCAAATACTGCTTCTCCATCGACTGTGAGGGCCATCTGGACGACGCCCGGGTCGGTGAGGCACTCATGGGCTTGCGCCGGGTCTGCACGGATGTGAGGTTCCTGGGCAGCTACCCGCGTCAGGACGGCGGCACCGCACAGGTCCGGCCCGGCACTTCCGACGCCGAGTTCGCCTCCGCAGCGGCCTGGCTGGGCCGTCTGCGGTACGGCCGCGTCTAATCCCCCGGAGACCAGGCCCTGTTTACAGGTACGGGCCTGACGCGCGTGGCGGCTGCGGGGCGTCGTCGCTGGGGACGATCCCCGGCGGCAGTGCCCGCCGCATCTGCTCCAGTTGCGCCCGTGCTGCCATCTGCTGCGCGAACAAGGTGGTCTGGATGCCGTGGAACAGCCCTTCCAGCCAGCCGACCAGTTGTGCCTGAGCCACTCTGAGCTCAGCCTCGCTTGGAGTCTCCTCCTCGGCAAGCGGGAGGGACAGGCGCTCGAGTTCCGCCACCAGTTCCGGGGCCAGGCCCGCTTCCAGTTCTTTGATGGAGCTCTGGTGGATCGCACGCAGGCGTGCCCTGCTCTTCTCGTCGAGCGGAGCCGCGCGGACCTCTTCCAGGAGCTGGCGGATCATGCTGCCGATACGCATCACCTTGGCGGGCTGCTCCACCATCTCGACCACTGGCCGCTCGCCGCCCGGCTCGCCACCGCCGATCGCCATGCCGTCCGGCCCGACGACCACGATCCTGCCTGGTGCCGCACTGTCCGCGTCCGCGTCCGCTTCCGCCGCGCGGTTCATCTGATCACTCATGATCCCAGTCTGTCCCCTCCCACGTCCTGCCATGAACACGGGCGTGCGCCGACACGCCCCCTGCGCGGCCGTCAGCAGACCCCCTCGTTCAGCAGGAGGATCTTGCCAATATGGGTGCCTTCCGCCATCAGCCGGTGCGCGTCCGCCACCTGCGTCATCGGCAGGCAGCGGTCCACCACCGGTACTACCTGCCCCGTGGCGAGCAGCGGCCACACCTGGTCACGGACGTCCACGACGATGCGGGCCTTCTCGCCCAGCGGGCGGGCGCGCAACGTGGACGCGAAGATGGCGGCGCGCTTGCGCATCAGCAGCCCCAGGTCGAGGCCGGCCTGCGTGCCACCCCGGGTAGAGATCACGACCAGGCGCCCGCCCGTGGCAAGGGCTGCCATGTTCTTCTCGAAATAGGAGGCGCCCATGATGTCCAGGACCACGTCGGCGCCGCGCCCCGAAGTGAAGTCCTGCACCGCGGTGACGAAGTCATCATCGGTGTAGGAGACCGCGAGGTCTGCGCCGAGTCCCCGGCACCGCTGGAGTTTCTCCTGGGTGCCGGCCGTGCACACCACCCTGGCACCGATCGCTTTCGCGAGCTGGATCGCCATGCTCCCCACGCCCCCTGAGCCGCCGTGGACCAGCAGTGTCTCCCCGGGCTTCAGCCTGGCCATCGCGAACACGGTGGAGTAGACGGTGCACACGGCCTCAGGCAGCGCCGCGCCATTGACGAGGTTGACCCCTGGAGGGACCAGCAGGAGCTGGCGCTGGGGGACCGATACCAGGCCGGCGTAGCCGCCGCCCGCCAGCAAGGCGCACACCTCATCGCCTTCCCGCCAGCCAGTCACCCCGGAGCCGAGCCCCACGATCCTGCCCGAACACTCCAGCCCGGGGTACGGGGATGCACCTGGTGGCGGCGGGTAAACGCCTTGCCGCTGGAGCAGGTCCGCTGGGTTGACCCCGGCCGCGACAACCTGGACAAGAACCTCGCGCTCCCCAGGGACAGGATCAGGAACGTCTGAGAGCTGGAGGACCTCGGGACCTCCGGGGCTGGTGATGACGACCGCTCGCATAGGTGTTCTCCTGTCCAAGGCGTTCAATGGGGGTATACCACCGGCAGGGGAGTGCCGTAGTCCCTGCTGAGGATGATGGTGAGGTGAGTGTTGACCAGTCAGGGCGACGACGGGTCGGCGGTGTCCGCAAACGGCCAGCGGGGGGCGGCCGCAGGGGAGACAGGCGGCGCACTCCCCGCCGGTCCCGCAGCGCCCGGTAGAGATGGCCCCGCCGCAGGTCAACCCATGGGTCAGGTGCCCTCTGAGACGGCAACGGGCAGGCGCCAGTCGTTGTGGGCGGACCTGGTGGTCGCTCAGCATGACACTGACGGGGCAGCGGCAGGTGGCAACGCGCCACTGGGGTCGGCTGCGCCAGGCCAAGGCCGGCACGAGGGGCGAGCGCCCTGGCCCGCCACTGGCCTGCCGACAATGTTCGGCCACCAGGGCCCGAGCGAGCACGAGCAGCCTCCGGTGCCGGACTCTTGGGCTGGTGAGGACGAGCCACCTCCGGTCCCGGACCCATGGCTGACGGCAGTCACACATACGCAGCAGGAGACCTCGGCGGCTGAAGCCGTCCCAGTCGCACCCGCGCCAGTGCCCGAACAGGTGCCTGGGGCCGAGCCAGCCTGGCAGGTGCCGTCTGCTCCGCCAAACTGGCAGTGGGAGGAGGCCTCAGCGCCCTGGGGGGACGACCCCCGTGCGGTGACCGAGGAGGCTGCCCACGACACTGCCTGGCCGTCACCACAGCAGGAGTGGGATTCCCAAGCCCCTCAGAGCCTCCCCGTTGACCTCCCGCCGCCCGGCCGCCCTGCCCCGCCACTGTCGGGCTTGCAGAAGGTCTTTTACCAGGTACGCGGCGGTATCCGGGCCCCGCGGCCCGCCTCACAGCAGACACGCAGGGCACTCATCGCACGTGCCAGTACACCGGTCGCGGGCGGTCACCACCGGGTGGCCGTGCTGAGCCTCAAAGGCGGGGTGGGGAAGACGACCACCGCCGTGGGCCTCGGCGCGACCCTGGCGTCTGTCCGGGAAGACCGGGTCATTGCCGTGGACGCCAACCCCGACCGCGGCACGCTGTGCGACAAGCTGCGCCTGGAGACCGCGGCGACGGTCCGGGACCTGCTCAACGAGGCGGGCCAGATCCGGCGCTACGCGGACGTGCGGGCCTATACCACCCAGGCGCCGAGCGGGCTGGAGGTGCTCGCCTCCGACCGCGACCCCACCGTGTCGGTCGCGTTCAGCGACCAGGACTACGAGGACGCCGCGCAGATACTCGAGCACTACTA
>DASYYE010000305.1:0-2155 GCA_035946955.1 Streptosporangiaceae bacterium
TCCAGCAGGATCAGTCCCGCAGCAGCCAGTGGGCGGCCAGGTGGGGATCAGCGGGGTGCAGGTAGATGCCCGCTCCGAGTTCTGCCAGGGCGGCGGCCATGCCGATGTGGTCGATATGGCCGTGGGTTAGGGCCAGCGCCCGGACATCCTTTCTGGTACGGCCTATTTGGTGCAGAGACTCGTCGAGATGGAGGACGTAGGCAGGGGTCGTCGGCGGTGATGACGTGGGCTTTTGAGTCTTCGGCCCACTGCGCCGTTGGTGGCGGCGCCGGCCCGGGAGGGTGATACCTCCCGGGCCAGCGCGGCTTGGTGGTTACAGGTGCCGTCGGTGGCGGTTTCGGGTCATGGCGGGCAGACGACCTTGGCGGTGACGGGGGTGACCTGTCCGGCGGTGACCGTGGCCGTGGTGACGCCGGGCTGGCAGCCGGAAAGGCTCGTGATGACGGTGTAGCTGCCGTCGGGCAGTCCGCCCGTGGCGAAGGTGCCGTTCACACTGGTGGTGCCGCTGCCGTTGACGGGGCCGGTCCAGGTGACCGCGGCGTTCGCGGCGCCGGAGTCCACGAGGATGCCGCCCTGGCCGATGCCGGGTGCGTTGATGATGGCTGGCGCAGTCGCTCCCTGCACGTAGGCCGAGCCGACCGCCCAGGGGTTGCCGGCCGGGTCAGCGCCGATGGCGTTGAGCTGCGGCGGATTCTGGACGGGGGTGACCTGCTGGGTGGCCCCGGTGGTGCTGAGCTGCCAGACGCCGGTCCCGCCGGCGGCCAGCACCGCCGATCCCGCGGCAACCACGCCGCTCAGTCCGGTGCCCCCGCCGGCCGGTACCGTGGTCCAGGCCGAGCCGTTCCACAACGCGGCGTAGGAGGACGTGCACGTCCCGCCTTCGCCGCACGCGAATGACGTGTCGCCGACCGCCCACAGGCCAGCGGCGGTGTGGGCCAGGCCGGCGATGGACACGCTCCCCGGCTGGGCTGGCAGCGAGGTCCAGGCCGACCCGTTGAACCGCTCCACCTTGTTCCCGCTGGCAACCCAGACGCTGGCGGAGGTAGCGGTGACCGCATCGAGTGCGCCGATACTCGGAACCTGCACCTGTGCCCAGGTGCTGCCGTTCCAGTGCAGCACCAGCGACGCCTCCGGGTAGCCGCCGTCGCCGCCAGCGGCCCACACGTCGCTGGTGGCACGGGCCGCGACCGCGGCCAGCTCATTGCCCTGTGACGGCCCAGCTGGGTTGGGGGTTGAGACGCGCTGCCAGGCCGTGCCGTTCCAGTGGTAGGCCAGCGTCTGGCTGGCCAGCGACGACGGATCCGCGACGGTGCCGACCGCCCAGCCGTCGCCCGCTGCGACCTCGGCGACGCCGTTGAGCTGGGCAGCCTGCGCCGAGTACACCGACGTCAGCGGCACCGTCGTCGCTGTCCATCCGCTGCCGTTCCAGTGCTCCGCGTATGGCCTGGTCAGCAGCGCGGTGGGGGGCTCGCCTGGGTTGTAGCCGCCGACCGCAAGCACGTCGGATGACGACGATGCCGCGACACCGAAGAGGTCTCCAAGGGTCCCCGCCGGGGCGCTGGTGGTCGTTCCCCACGCCACCGTGGTGGAGGCGGCAGCGGGGGCGCTGGCAGCCAGCCCGGCCGAGCACACCACACCCGCTACCATCGCGGCCTGCCACGCTCGCTTCAAGCTCATGCCGAGCACCTCGCATTGTCAGAGTGCATACGATCCTCCTGTGGTGGGATGTGAGCGGCGAAGCGAGCCATCGCGGGTCGGCGGTACCCAGCACCCGGCCGACGCCCACGGGACTAACGGCAGACAGCCCGGTGACTGACCGCCAGCCGTCTGGCTCAATCCGCACAACCTCTATTCGGAGCCGAGGGGGGCGCCCACCTTGCCCCCAGCTGCATGCCGGTATGCGGCTTGTCTGGCTGGCCAGCGGCCGGCCCCGCGGACTCGGCCGGCTGTCACCCACGCGGGGCGGTCAGCACTCAGGTAGGTCACGACCGCGGGTACGCGGCGGTTGCGCTCGCCGGGATGGCCAGAGCACCGACCGCCCAGTCCTGCAGATTAGTCCGCAGATCCGCTCACCACGAGCCACGACGCCGACACAGACCGGCACCCACGACGCGGCTCGGACCCCGAACCACAGGAACAGCCGCCAGCGCACACC
>DASYYE010000306.1:0-6424 GCA_035946955.1 Streptosporangiaceae bacterium
GCCCCCGAAGACCCGGGCGAACCCGGCATAGTCCAAACCCAGCCTGATCAGGCCCCCGCGGCTACCCGGCGGGGCCGCCGCGGTGAACGCCACCCCACCCACTCCAGCCGCCAGCGCTGCCGCGTGCGGCAGCACGCGGACCCGCACCGCGTGCAGCCCAGATGTGACCAGCTGTGCCCACACCGGGGTGCGCCCAGCGTTCGACTGGGCACCCAGTGACCAGGGCTCCAGCGCCAGCGCGTGCCGCCCGGCCACCAGCGGCGCCGGGGGCGTGCCCAGCACCGCCGTGCCGGAAGCCGCGCCCGGCCAGTGGTCATTACGCGGATAGCGCGTTGCGGCCGAACGCTGTGGCAGCCTTACCCTGCGCGGATGGAAGGCGCTAACCCCAAGCGCCGCATGCGCTGCTGGTGGTGGCGCGCCAACCCTGCCGCTGCCGTGCTGGCCCGGCGGGGCTGACGCCCCCGCGGTGCCGGCGGCCAGTGCCACCGCGGCCGCCACCACAACCGCACGCCGCAGTGCCCCCCGCCACGCACGCGCGCAGCCAGCCATGCCTCACCTCACATTGCCGGGTTGGTTTCCCCGGCATGACGCAGCCGGGCACGCGTACCATAACCGCCATTTCAGCGCCCCGTACACACCATTATCGGTTACATTTTCATATACTGGTATTTTTACGTGCCTTCATTGACTTTGCCGGACGCACCCAGCCATACTCATGCGGCCGGGCGCCGGACGGGCGACGCCCTTCATCGGCGAAAGCGGGGATCTGCCGTCATGCCCACCCGAGCCTTCATGCGCCTGCCGCGCCGCGCCCTCACCTGCCTGCTCGCCCCGGCCCTGGCCATCGGCACGATCGCCGCCACAACACCGCCCGCCCACCACACACCCGCAGCACAGATGCACGGCCGGGCACACCCAGGTACGCGCCCACCGCGGTCACCGCTGGCCCGGGCGCAGGCGCAGGCCAGTGCCACCCACCACCCCGTCCTCGTCACCTCCATGACCACCCCGGACTCGGTCACCGCCGCCAACCCCAATAGCACGCTCACCCAGACCGAGACCCTGCAACCAACTCGCACTCTGCGGCACAGCATGTGGGTTCCCCTCAACCCGGCGCTCCGCCGGGGCCCGGGCCGCAGGGTCACCCCGGTGGCCACCGCCGCGCCGCTGACCCTGTCCGATGGCGGCACGGGTCCGCTGGCGGTCCTCGACGAGAACGGCTACACCCTCACCGTCACCTGGCCAACCCCGCTGCCCGCCCCTACCCTCGATGGCGACACCGCCACCTACCCCGATGTCCTGCCGGGCGTCGATCTGCTCGTCACCGACGACGGCCAGGGCGACGTCACCACCACCCTGGTGATCAGCAACGCCACCGCCGCAGCCAACCCCGCCCTCGCATCGTTGCAGGTCAGCGAGTCCGCGCCCGGGCTGACCCTGTCAGAGGACTCCTGGGGCAGCCTGACCTGGGCAGCCTGACCTGGGCCGCCTCGCCCACCGCCGACCCGGTGTTCACCGCCCCCGCGCCGCGGATGTGGGACTCCACCCCCCTCCCCGCCAGTGCTGACACCACCACAGAACCCGACGGGAGCGTCGTGGACGCCGCCACCGGGTTCCCAGCGGCCTCCAGCCCCACCGCCCCCGGAACCGCCGCGAACGTCACCCAAGTCCCGGCCACCGTCACCGGCGACACCATCACCCTCGCCCCACCGGCCTCGGCGCTCACCGGCGCAGGCCTGACCTACCCGCTCTACATCGACCCCACCTTCTACCCAGACCCCATCGGCGCCCAAGCCACGCAATGGACCCAAGTGGACTCCGGTGCCCAGACCGACACCAGCGGCTGGCACGAGAGCAGCGACCTGCAGGTCGGCCAATGCCCCGCCAACATCACCCCACCCACTAACTCCTGCACCATAACCGGCACGAACGAGAGCATCGGCGAAGCACGGTCGTTCTTCCGCATGCCCCTGTCAGCGGACCTGGCCGGCGCCACCATTGAAAGCTCCGAGCTGTTCATGACCGATGTGGTCTCGGTCTATGCCGACTGCAAACCAGAGCCGACCGACCTGTGGACCACCTCGGTGATCAAGCCCAGTACCGACTGGCAGCACCAGCCCACCAAAGAACAGTTCGTCCAGGAACAAGACTTCGCTTTCGGGCGTTCAGGGTGCCCTGCCCGCCCCAACAATGTCACCTGGAATACCAACGACGCCGTGCAGGACGCCGCTAGCACCATGACGACGTCCTCGGACATAACGTTCGGGCTCTACGCCAAGTCCGGCAGCGACCCCTACCAGTGGAAGCAGTTCTTGTCGGGCAGCAAGAACCTCACCATGACCACCACCTACACACTGCCGCCCGCCAAACCAGACCGGACCACCAGCCCGGGCGGGGCCTGCCAGCGCCAGCAGAGTGGCGCGGTGCAGATCGGCTATGACGACATCACCTTCTATGCCACCGTGTATGACCCCACTGACACCGGGAACCTCACCACCCGGTTCGTCATTGTCGACCCCAAGACTGGCAACACCGTCTACGACTCCGCCCAGCAGAACCCGCCCACCTCAGTCACCACCGGCGACGGCCAGCCCGCCCAGCTCACCATCCCACGCACTCAACTGGCCAGCCTCAACCCCTCCGGCAGCGGCGGCGCCTACACCTATTACTGGTACGCGGTGGTCACCAACCACTACCAGCAGCCCAGCCCCGCCCCCGCCGACTTCTGCTACTTCACCTACAACCCCAACGGGCCGCAGGCCCCGACTGTCAGTCCCACGTCGTTCACCGGCGCACTAGGCCAGACGGTCCAAGCCACCTTCGAGACACCCAACTGCGACCCCACCGGCGGCACGAACCCCTGCCCGGTCAGCTACACCTACCAACTTGGCGTCTCCCTGCCCGTCACCGTCTCCCAGGCCAACCCCTGCGGCACCCAGCCCCCCAGCAACAGCTGCGGCGCCCAATGGAGCAGCGGCACCCAGGCAACCGGGCCAGCATGGACCGGCCCCATCACACTCACCGAGTTCGGCTACTCCCAGCTCACCGTCTACGGCCTCGCAGCCAGCGGCAACCGAAGCGAGGCAGCCACCCCCACTGTCGACGTCACGGCAGTCACCACGCCATATCCCGATGGGTACTTCACCGGCGGCGGCGGCCCCGACCTGCTGCTGGCCGACACCGGCAACACCACCGGCCTGTGGCTCTACCCCGGCGGCTACAAGCCAGGAACCCTGGGGACGCCCATTGACATCGGCAGCCTCGGCACCGCGGTCAACGGCACCGGCCATGACGGGCCGGGCGACTGGACCGGCGCGCACATCCTGCACGGCGACTTCAGCGGGCACGGCGTCCAGGACGTCATGGCCTACTATCCCTCAGTCCCCCACGCCGGGCTGGCGCAGATCATCGGCGGCAACGGCACCAGCGGCCCCCTCCAGCCGTACAAGCAGAACATCTGGTCAGTCCCCACCGGTGCGTTCGGCCCCACCAGCCCCCAGCCAGCAGGGGTATTCACCAACACCGCCTACGCCAACCCCTCTCCCAACGCCACCCAACTCGTCGCCGCTGGTGACGCCAGCCAGACGGGCACCGGATACCCCGACATCATCGGCATCCTCGGCGCACCCGGCAACGGCCCCTACCAGCTCGATCTGTGGACCGCCCAAGGGATCGCAAACTACGGCAGCAACCCACCCACCTTCCTGTCCAGCTCCGGGCCAGACCACGCCGACACGAACTGGGCGCACTACACCCTCGCCACCGCCCAGCCAGGCTGCTACCCCCACGGCACCTGTAACCCCGCCGCCACGGTGTTGTTCGCCCTCAACACCAAAACCGGCACCTTGTGGGAGTCCAGCAACCCCACCGGCTCCACCGCCCACCTGGTCGGCACCTCCGGCACCTGGACACAGGTAACAGTCCCAGTCTCGTGGGGGTCCAGCCCGCCCACCCTCGCCTCCGCCGACACCAACGCCAGCGGCCAGACCGAACTGTGGACCGTCTCCGGCAACACCGCCACCTCCTACACGGTCACCGGCACCTCACCCAGCCTGGCCCTCACCGAGGAAGCCGCCAACCCGGTCAACCCGCCAGCCGACGAATGGCCACTGAATGATGGCAGCAACCTCGCCCAGGGCACCTCGGCCTCTATCGCCACCGACACGACAAACAGCACCAACGCCGCCAGCCTCACCGGCACCGGAGCCACCTGGGGTGGCGACACCTACTTCAACTACTTCAACACCTACATCAACCTCACCCAGCCGACTGACCCAGCCCAGACCAGCCAGGACAGCTACCTCACCCCGTCCGCTGGCACCGTCCCCACCGCCGACGCCGACCCCACCATCTCCGTCTGGTTCAAGACCACCACCGCCGACGGCGTCATCGCCTCCCTCCAAGGCACCCCACTCACCCCCGGCACCTCCTCGGGCACCTACGACCCCGCCCTCTACATGGGTTCAGACGGCCACCTCTGCGCCCAGTGGTTCACCGGCACCGCCAACATCGCGCCGATCGTCTCCGACTACCCGGTCGACGACGGCCTATGGCACCACGCCGTCCTCACCACCACCGGCACCGGCGACACCACAACCCAGACCCTCAGCATCGACGGCACCACCCAAACCATCCCCGGCACCAACATCACCCAAGAAGTCACCGGCGCCATCAAGTACCAGCCCGACCCTAACGGCAACACCAACCTCACCCTCGGCGCCGGCTACATCGGTGGCCTCTGGCCCGACCAGCCCAACTCGGCCGGCAGCAAGCCTGACTACTTCCAAGGCCAACTCGCCGACACCACCTACACCAACGGGTCATAACCCAGGCCAACCGGCCTGAGTTCAGCCCGAAGGCGTGAAAGCCTGCGGGCTGGGCCTATGGATGGAGATTCGTAGACAGGTAGGGTCGGCTCGGCCACGATCATGCCGTCCACCGACAGTGGCGTGAGCGCGGCCACCCAGCCCGGCTGGCCGTGCCGGGCCACGAGCGTGTGCATGTGCAGGTAAGAGACCGTACTGGCAATCAGCGCGAGCAGCGCCACGCACCCGATCGTGGTCCACCGGATCCACCGGTCGACCCTCGCGCTCACCGGCAGCCCTTAAGAACCAGTTCGCCGGTAATTGCAGGTATGTACGTAAGCGGCGACTCGCTCCCGGAGTCGCACCATTTGCCCATGCCCCGCTCCGACCTCGCCGCCCATGCCACTGCGGGCAGGCCGTTTCAAGTGCCGAGGTACCACGGCGTGGCACGCGGCTCGGGTGGGATGTCGCCGTGTCACATATGCCTGCGGCATGATTGTTGACATGCGGATCCGGCCAGGCATCGAGGTGGATGACAGTGCGCTCGCAGACTTCTGCCTGCGACACCACATCGCGCGCCTTGCCCTGTATGGATCTTCCCTCCGAGGCGACTTCACCCCCCGCAGCGACGTGGACGTGCTTGTCCAGTTCGACGCTGGCCATATCCCCGGGCTGCTGCGTCTCGCTGAGATGGAGATCGAACTGGGCAGGCTGATGGGAGGTGCCGAGGTAGAACTTCGGACGTACGAAGATCTGAGCCGGTTCTTCCGGGACGAGGTGAGGGCTTCTGCCCGCCAGCTCTATGCCGCCTGAGGACGCTGTCCGCCTGCGGCACATGACGGAAGCGGCCACCAAAGCGGTCGAATTCGCGAAAGGCCACACCAGGGAGGATCTCGACCAGGACGAGCTCCTGCGGCTCGCCTTGACCAAGCTGATCGAGATCGTCGGCGAGGCGGCCAAGCACGTCAGCTCTGAAACCAGGGCTACATCGCCCGACGTGTCGTGGTCCGCCGCGGCCCGCATGCGAGACCGCCTCATCCACCACTACTTCGACATCAACCTCGACGCGCTTTGGGCAACCATCACCGAAGACCTGCCGCAACTGCTCATGGCGCTGCATCAGCACAGCGACGGGGAGCCACACGCCGGCGCGTGACAAGAGTCGAGCGCTGCACTGCCTGCCGTTCAGGCGTGGGGGCACGGAGTCTCGGACACAACTAAAAATCCCTCTATCACGGCGGCCATCTCGGGGAACTGGCCGTAAGGGCCGATCACGGTGATTGGCTGTATGCCGTAGCGGCGCATCTTCCGCACGTGCCGTCGGATCTGGTACCGGGTCGGCCGCCGACTCACCATGGCTGTGCACCGCCACCTGGCGACCGCCGCTCAGGGGCCGTCAGTCTCGTCCTTCCTGCCGGTGCGCTGTTCGAGATGTGCGCCACTGCCCCGGCCGGGATTCTGTGCCTGGCGCCGTGGCGGCCCGCCCGAGATGCCAAGAAATACGCCATCTTACGGATGGTGGTTCCCGCCGGAACCGGAAGGCTGTACCCGGCCCCAGGGGACGAGGCCGATGAGCCGGGCGGAGCCCGGTACGGGTGGTTTCCTCCAGTGCCGCTCCA
>DASYYE010000307.1:0-4688 GCA_035946955.1 Streptosporangiaceae bacterium
CGGCAAGCGTCCGTACGGCCGGGCCGCGCTCTCCACGGCAGCGGCCTGCTTGAAGGGCTTCTATCTGCACCAGTCTGCGCTCGGGGTGAACAATGCCCTGGGCGGGCAGCTCGGCCGGGGCAGGTTGCCGACCCGGGCCGACCGGTCTCGCTCGTTCCTGGGCCATGTGAAGACCGAGATGCCGGCGAACCCGCTGGCACCCCGGGGCCCGCACCGCCGGCATCCCAAGATGCTCCCGGACGGGGCACGAGAGCGGCTGCTGGCCGCGGTGAACAGCGCCCGCGATGCCGTCACGGTGACCTGGCTGGCGGATGGAGGCCTGCGGATCGGCGAGCTCTGCGGGCTGCACCTGGTGGACCTGCACCTGCGGGACGGGGCGGCCTGCGGGCAGTGCCGCACCCCGCACGTCCATGTCTGTCACCGGCCCGGCAACCCCAACGGCGCCGAGGCCAAGACCAAGCATCCGTGGCGGGTCGAAGACGGAACGGTGACCGGCGGGCTGATCAAGCGGGTCAGCCCGGCGATGGTGCACGCCTACTTCGAGTACCTGACCAGCGAATATCCCCGCGACCGGGCATGGCACGGGATGCTGTTGGTCCAGCTGCACGGCAAGAACCAGGGACAGCCATGGGCGACGGTCGCAGCCCGGCGGATGCTCGGCCGCGCCGGGGAGCGAGCCGGCCTGGGAAAGGTAAAACCGCACGAGTTCCGGCACTCGTTCACGAGCGCTGTTCTTGAGGCTTCGGGCGGTGACCTGCTGATCGCCCGCGATGCGGGCGGGTGGGCCTCTACCGCGATGGTCGATGAGATCTACGCGCACGTCGACGTGCACGACAGCGCGTTCGACGCGGCGCTGCGCACGGTCTGGGGTGAGGTGCGTTGAGGCGGCAGGAGTACCTGCGGCCTCTGTTGGCCGATCGTCCGGGCCAGGTCGGCCGGGATCGGCTGGAGATTCTGGCCACGTTGATCGCGGGGCCGTCCTTCGACCCGGTCTACCGACCCGACATCATCACGATTCCGGGTGGTCACCCGATCTACCGGTGGGCCTGTGTGGTCGCCGATTGCGAGCGGCCGCGCACGGGCGGGTCGGACTTGTGCTCGATTCATCAGGGGCAGTGGGCCGGTGAGAGCGCGCGCGGCGTCGGCATGGCCGCGTTCGTGACCGCTGCACACGGCTTGGACGAGCGGGTCGGATCGCGGGAGGTCATCTGCCGGATCTGTCCTGGACGGCCTGCGGCGCACAGCGACCTGCGGCTATGCCAACGGCATCTGAGCAGGTGGACCTTCCGCAGGAACGACGTGGGTGAGGGTGCGGACTTCGCGCTCTGGGTGAGCGAGGAGCAGCCCTGCCCCGGCTACGGGCCATGCGATGTGGTCATCTGCCCGAGTCTGGCTGATTCTCCGCTGGGGTTGTGCGCTTGGCACGGCAGCCGCTACCGCCATGACGGCGCGCCCGGCAGGGCGGCTATGCCGGGGAGTTGGTGGCAGCGGTATGAGCGGTGCGGGAAGCCCGTTCCGCTTGAGTACGCCGACCAGGCGGCGTTCCGGCGCTGGTGCGCGACGGTCTCTGCGCAGCCGTGGCCAGGGCAGATCAACCTGCGCGGGCTGCGTCCGCTGGTGAGAGCGGAGATCCAGTGGGGCTTGTTCGTGCACACCCAGCGGGCTCGGCCGTCTCGATGGGATCTTGGCTGGATCCGCGCCCTGGTGACTACCTGCCGGACCCTTGAGGTGAACTCGCTGGTCGATTTCGAGTTCGGGGCCGGCTGCTCCCCGGCGTTCACTGGCGCGATCGCCAAGGAGATCCTGCACGAGCTGAGACTCGTCTATTTCACTCCGGCCGAGGCCAAGGACGCCGGGTTCCTGGAGACCGAGCACTTCGGGGTGCTGTTCCCGCATCGCATGAGCCATTTCGACCTGACGAGTATCCCGCAGCGCTGGCTGCGGGACCTGACCTGGGACTATCTGGCTGATCTGCTGCGATCACCACGCTGTCCGAGATCGGGCGGCCCGTTCGACGGCTATCGTCGGGCCGCCCTGGAGCTGGGGGTCTTCCTGGAACTCGAGGCGCCGGGCGGAGGTCATGACCCCGCCGTCCTGCGAGGTGAGCACGCCCAGCGATTCGTCGCCGATCAGCGGCACCGTGAACGCGAGGGCCAGGAATCGCTGGCGGTCAAACGGCCCGGCGGGGCCGCGGGCATCGTGACCACGACCACCCGATCGGTGGTGTTCAACGCGATCCGCAAGCTGCTGCGTGACGCGCTGGACACCGGCGTCGCCGACAAGCTGGGCCTGGACAGGGAGTTCATCACCGCGCTCCCCACCGCCGGCGCCACCACGGGCAGGACCGCACGCCGGCCCTTCCCCGACGAGGTCGCCCGGGCGCTGGCAGCCGAAGCCAACCTCGCAGAGCTCGCCGCCGCCTATGACCTCAACGACAACGGGGCCCGTGACATCTGGGAGACCACCGTCACCACCGGCCGCCGGATCGGCGAGGTCATCAAGGTGCGGTGGGACTGCATCGGCCGCTACGGCGGGCTCGCGATGTTCTGGCACGACCAGACCAAGGTCGGCAACTACGACGCCGCGATCCGGATCCCCGAACGCCTCTACGATGTTCTCGCCGAACGCCAGCGCAAGACCCTGGACCGGTTCACCGCCCGGTACGGCTACCGGCCGGCCGGTGCGCAACGCTCCCAGCTCGCGTTGTTCCCCACGATCTACCGCAGCCACGACGGAACGGTGCCGCTTACTCACCAGTGGTTCTACAGCCGGTTCCGGCCCTGGGTGGACGCCATGGACCTCGGCCATTTCGTCCCGCACCAGGCCAGGCACACCCTGGCCACCAGCCTGCTCCGCCATGGCGCGACCCTGACCCACATCCGCAGGTATCTCGGCCAGGTCAGCGACCGGATGGCGGAACACTACGTCCACCTTTCCCATTCGGATCTGGAGAACGTGCTGCAGCACGTCTGGGTCTCGGGGCCGGGAACCGCCAGCCCCGGTGAGTTCCTCGCTGGGACCGCGGCCCCGCTCAGCCAAGCCGAGGCCCAGGCCCTGGCGGTGGACCTGTCGCGGCGCAGCACCCCGGCCGAGGGCGGCTTCTGCACTTTCCAGCCCGTCGTCGACGGCGGCGCCTGCCCCTGGAACCTGGACTGCCACAACTGCGACAAGTTCGTCCTGTCCGGCGCTGACCTGCTCTACTGGCGACGCAAGCGCGAGCAGTGGCGGCTGCTCGCCGAGGGCGCGCCCGACGACGCCACCGCCACCTACCTGCACGACTACTTCGAGCCCACCGCCCGCGCGATCGACGGGCTGGAGAAGGCCCTGGCCGGGCTCGGCCTCCTAGACGACGCCCTCGCCCTGGACCTGCGCAAACCCCAGGACTACTTCCGCCGCGTCTGGAGCACCGCGTTCCGCGCGTCCGACCTCGCCGTGGCCGGCAGCCAGGAGGATGAGCACGACGACGCGGACGGCAACGACCACGACAGCGGCACAGGAGAAGCGAGCGCGTGAGCACCGCTACCAGCAGCAGCGACCATCGGCAGACTGCCGCCGCCCTCGCAGCACGCCGCACCAGCGCCCAGGCCGCCCTCCAGCGCGTTGACGACGCCGTCGCCCGGCTCAGACGCGAGAAGACGCCGGTCACCATCGCTGCCATCGCCCGGCGCGCAGGAGTCTCCCGCACCTTCCTCTACGGCAACCCGCAGGCCCGGGCCGCCGTCGCCGGCGCCACAGCCCAGTACGGCACACGGCGAGCCCAGGATCTGGCCGTCCAGGACGCCGAGCAGGAAGCGTCCTGGCGGGAACGCGCCCTCAACGCCGAAGACGCCCTGAAGGCCGCCCACACCGAGATCGTCGTACAGCGCACCCGCATCGGGGATCTCCTGGGCCAGGTCCGGGACCTGGAGGCCGAATGGACCAAGGAGACCATCCAGCGCATCACCACCGAGAACACCACGCTCAAACAGCGAGTACGGCAACTCACCACCGACAACCGGACCCTGGACGAACGGCTGAAAGCAGCCCGGTCGAACATGCGGTTCCAGGACCGCCGCCTCGCCGACCTCGAAGCCCAGCTCGCAGACCCGTCCGCCGCGACCTGACCGCACGATGCCTGCCCGATGGCCCCGGCCACCACCCGGTGACCGCAGCCATCGGGCATTCCAGCCAGCCTGCACATCCTGGATCCCGGCGATTCCACCGAAACCCCCCGCTCCCCATCGAGAACATGTAAGCTACGTATCAGCGCAGGTCAGAGGCCATTTGAGACTCCCTGCGGTCGGTAAAGTCGACGAGCTGCACAACCTGGACATGGCCACCCGCGCCGGCGCCGAGGCATCAGACACCCTCAAATACTTCTCCGAGCGGCTGCCCGTCACCTTCGTCTACGCCGGCATCGGCCTGGACCGCGGAGCGCTGCTGGCCGGCCCCCGTGGCGACCAGGTCGCCGGCCGGTTCACCCTGATCCCGGCCTCTGCGTTCACTCCCGGCCGGGAATGGGTCACCCTCATCGCCGCCCTCGAGGACGCCCTGCGGCTCTACCGGCACAAGCACGGCACCCTCGTCACGCTCGCGGACTACCTGCACCGGCGCACCCGGGGCCTGATCGGCAGCCTACTGTGGCTCATCCGCGACGCGGCCGGCCAGGCAATCATCGACGGCACTGAGAAGATCACCAGGAAGAGCCT
>DASYYE010000308.1:0-1996 GCA_035946955.1 Streptosporangiaceae bacterium
CTCGCTGACCTCCGTGAGCGAGCAGAGCCCGTTGTTACACGTTGTCCAGACCGCGTGCCGTCCAGGGTCGACGGCGACCAAGTTGACATTCGGGCCTACGTTGATCTTGGCCGAGACTCGCTGCGTGGCCTCACTGATCCGGACAAGGCGGCCCGCGGCCACCCAGGCGCTCCTGGTCCCGGGATCGACGCCGACCTGGCCGGAACCCCCGCCGACGTCAATGTTCCTGACGCGGAATTGGCTGGCCGACGGCATGCGGACCGCCGCCAGGCCCTGGTCCGCGGCGCTGGCCTGCACCGCGCACCACAACGCAGCCACCGCGACGGCAGCCGCCACGGCGGCGCGAGGTGAGCCGATGCGAAATGAAGCGTGGTACACCGAATCTCACACCTAGCCCGATTCAGATGGGTTCCCGCCTCGTGCATGCTACTAGGAGCTTGCATTTCTCCCATCGACAAAATGTTGTCTATGCGGCGGCTGCGGCGTGCGTGATGCCCAGGTCGTGGAAGAGGGTCTGCATGCCGATGCGGAGAGTCTCGTAGTCACGGTCGATGCGGGTCCAGACGGCGGGCTTGCGTCCCCTGCGGGGGCTGCGGACGTCGGCCAGGATGGGCGCGATGATGTGGTCGCGGAGGGCGAGTAGGCCGGCGATGGTGCGGGCCGCGCCGGGCGGGATGTGGTAGCGGCGGGTGCGGCCGGGCTTGACGGCGAGGTTCTTGCCGCGGAGCTTGCGCAGGTCGTAGGCGGCCTGGCGGATCGTGTAGCCAGAGTGCCCGGTCATGGTGCTGACTTTGGCGGCGTGCTCGGCGACGGTGAAGCCGTGCGGGGCGGGGGCCAGGGCCAGCGCCGCGGCGAGGGCGGCGCGGATCCTCGGCTTGTTCAGGTCGATGCCACCGACCCGGGTGGCGCCAAGGCGGGACGGCAGCGGCAGGTCGTCGAGAGTGGTGTCGGCGAGGAAGCTGATGTCGGCGCAGTCGAGGGTGGTGGCGAACCGGTCGGTGATGCTGGCCAGGCGGGTGATGATCTCGGGGAAGTTGTCGATGCTGCGGCGGCAGCGCAGTTCCCTGGTGTTGTGCACGGTGGCCTCAAAGCGCAGGACGTGCTCGCCCTTGGTGTAGGCCTTGCACTGGAGCAGCCCGAAGCGGATCCGGAACCAGGTCAGGCCATACTGGGAGTTCTCGACCATGATCTCCTGCGCGGGCGGGCCCGCCGCCCGGTTGTGATGCGGCCGGGTTTTCAGGCCGAACAGGGTCCGCAGGGTGGGGATGTCCAGCCGGGAGCGGGTCCGGTCGATGATCCGGTCGAACAGGTCGTCCATCTGGGCGCCGGAGCGGAACAGCAGGTTGCGGCTGTACTCGGCCTGGTAGACGGTGTAGCTGTAGCGGAACCCGCTCATGCCCTGCTCGGCCAGGTCCAGGCCGAAGCACAGGCACGCGGTGTAGATCCACCGGTCGCAGACCTGGCCCAGGCGCCCTATAGCCGCAGGCTGCGACAAGGCATCTGCGACCCGGGCCAGGCCCTGCGGATCCGCTATCTCAGTAAAGCAGTTACCCTCCTTGGCGAACCCGATCCCGGCCGCCCGTGCCCGCGCCGCGACATACTCATGGCCGTTGAGGATGACCTGCGCCGGGAACGGCGGGTGCCCCGACATCTTGATCGTCACATGGCCCCACTGCGGGTCGATGATGTGGAAGGAGTAGTGGTTGACGTACGCGGTCTTCTTCGCGATGTTGCCGATCACCCCGGTGGCCTGCGAACGGCGGACCTCCCACACCGACGCCGGGGCCTTCGCGGCCAGGACCAGGAACACCCCCGGCCCAGACGGCGGGTGAGCAGCGAGGTGCTCCGCGGCGATCAGGTGCTTGCGCTGCCCGGCCTTGCAGTAGATGACCGGGACATTATTCGCCTGGCCCCACGCCTTGACCCGGCGGGCGAACCGGCCAGCCATCCGCATCAGGTGCGTGTCGTCCAGCTGGTCGTCGCAGCCGTCGTGCCA
>DASYYE010000309.1:0-3346 GCA_035946955.1 Streptosporangiaceae bacterium
CGGGAGGTGCGCCTGGACCTGGTAGCGGTTGCGGCGGCCGTCCTTCTGCTTGACGATGTACCCGGCCCGGGCCAGGTCGGTGACGATGCCGTAGGCGCTGCGCTCGGTGATGTCGAGCCTCGCCGCGATGTCGCGCAGGCGGACACCCGGGTCGCGTGCGATGCACAGCAGTGCCTGCGCGTGGTTGGTCAGGAAGGTCCAGCCCACGGCAGCCAACTATCACCCCTCCAATTCTGGAACCGTTTTGCTGGGGTAATGCTACTTGTGCGGCCGGTGCCCCGTCAGAGCCCAGCCGCCGCAGGGGTCCGGTGCCTGTCTGTGACACTACACAGGTAATCTAAAACTAGCAAACTATTTCTATGATCCTGCACGTTAGCTTCCGAGGGGCTGGGCCATCGGGGGAACCGGGCACTTCGGTTGGCCGGGTCATAGCTCGCAGCGCGGGCGCGCTCCAGCCAGCACGGGCCGGGCGTCCCATGCTGCAACGTCCGTGCTTGGGCACTGCCGGGCAGGCCGGGACCGCCAGCTGCTCAGTCACCGGCTGCGGTCGGGGGGGCTGGCTGGGTTTGGTGCCCACGCCAGTGGGCTGAGGGTGCCGTTGATGGCTGCCTGGGCCACATCCGTCAGGCGGAGGTTGTTGTTGCGGGCGTAGGCCCGCAGCCGGGTGAAGGCCTCGGCCAGGTCGACACCAGCGCGTTCTGAGAGCACGCCTTTGGCCTGCTCGATGGTCACGCGGCTGGCCAGGGCCGTGGTGAGCTGCTCGTTCAGCCGCTGGGCCTCGGTGCTGGCGCGGTGCTGGACGACGCTGAGGGCGGCGAGGTCGGCGAACGCCTGGGCGACGATGACATCCGCCTCAGCCATGGGAGTACTGGTCACGTTGAGCATGTTCAGTGCGCCGAGCGTCACCTCCCGCAGCCGCAGTGGCATGGCGAGTGCTGACCGGAAGCCGGCATCGATGGCGGCGGCGGAGAACGAGGGCCAGCGGCCGGCCCCGGCCTCCAGGTGCTCCTGCTCGACCCGCTCACCGGAGCGGAACGCGTCCAGGCAGGGGCCCTGTTGTGCCTGGAGCTCAAACAGCTCCAGCAGGCGCATCGTCTCGCTGGAGGACGCCACCAGCCCCAGGCTGCCTGTGGGTGAGGCCAGCATCACACCGGCGGCGGAGACGCCGAGCAGGCTGACGCACCGGTGGGCGAGCCCGGTCAGCAGGTCCACCACGTCGTAGTCGTCCACGAGGGTGTCGGCCATCTCAACCAGCGACCGGACCACGTCGGCTTCTCGGGTCATCTCACGCACCCTCCACAGCGCCCAGCGGCCGGAGGGGATGCTGGCGCACGTTCTCGGTCGGCCTGTGCCGGCCGTCCTGGTACCAGGATGACTCTTGCCCCGGCGTGCCGGGCTAGCGGCGTCATCCCAGCCTGAGCTTGTGGGAGATGACGTCCTGGGCTACGTCGGTGAGCGGGCGGCCGCTGCTGAACGCGAACGCGCGCAGCCGGATGAGCGCTTCGGCGACGCTGACGCCTTCCTGGACCGAGACGATGCCTGCCGCGTTGTGCACCGCGAAATGGAAGTCGGCGCCGGCCTCCAGCTCCTCGGCCACCGTGCCGGGGACCGCCCCCGCCTGGGCCTCCAGCACCCAGCGGGCGGCCACCTGAGCCACGACGAGCGCATCAGCGTGCTGGTTGCCGCTCAGCGGGCCAGGCTGGTCCCGGTAGAGATTGAGCGCGCCGAGGCGGACCGTCCCGATCCGCAGCGGGAACCCGAACATCGCCCGCACTCCCGCCCGCAGCACCGGCGGGGTGAAAGCCGGCCACCTGTGGGCCACCGGATCGGCCAGGTCCGGCTCATCCACGACCCGCCCCTGCTGGTGGGCGTCCACGCACGGCCCCTCGCCCAGCGTGTACTGCAGATCCTCGATCAGGCGGCTTACCTCGTTGGTAGCGCACAGGGAGCCACGCGGTATGTCACCGGACATGAACATGACCCCGGCGCCCGTGATCCCCAGGATCCCCGGGCACACCGCACACAGCCGGTCTGAAGACCACCCTTCCCCTCCAGCGGACAGGACGCTCAGGATCCGCCGCAGTCGGTCGCCCGCCATGTCAGCGGCCCGCCCGCCATCGCGGGCGGGGCCTCTGGCCGCCGCCACCCGGGCGGTGCCCCACTGGCCGCCTCCTAGCCGGGGAAAGGAAAGCGTCAGCAAGGTCTGGGCTCAACGCCGTCGTGCCCGGGCGACCGGGCCTGCCAGCCACGTTACTCCCTCGGACAGGCCACGGCGGCTGGGCCGAGCCCACCTCGCGTGCCGGCCCGCCATAACGTGCGCAGGTGTGCGCGCGGGAGGGCCTGTCCATGGAATTCTCCGTCCGGGTTCAGGTTGATGGCGGGAGGACCGTCAGCTGTGTTCGGTGGCTTCGGGCCCGCTGGCGAGGAGGTTGAGCAGTTCACCGATGGTGGTGTGCTGGGCGGTGGCTGGCCCGGGCAGCGGGAGGTGCGCCCGGACCTGGTAGCGGTTGCGGCGGCCTTCCTTGTGCTTGACCACGTAGCCGGCCTCGGTGAGGTCGGTGACGATGGCGCAGGCGCTGCGCTCGGTGATGCCCAGGGTGGCTGCGATGTCGCGCAGCCGTATCCCCGGGACGCCGGCGGTGGCCAGCAGGACCCGGGCATGGTTGGTCAGCAGCGTCCAGTTCTACCCGCATGTAAGAATAGCAATACTAGAATAATATTGCTAGTTTCATAGTTCCAGCGTAGGCTTCGAAGCAGAACCCGGGAAACACCGCCAGCGGCGGCTCGTGGCCCCCGGGTTCACCGGAGGAGCGTGCCATGTTCACCGTCTTGATCATCATCGCCGTCCTCGCATGCTGCGCCCTGTGCATCGGGAGGCGGTTGCGGCGCCACCTCTGACTGCAACCCGGGGCTGCGCGGCACCGCGCACCGGCCTGCCCGGCAGCATCCGCGCACGCGGTGCCCGCGCTTAAGCCCGTCGCTGTCCTTGGAAAGGAAACAACGCCATGCCCGCGCAGACCTCACCCCCGCCGGGCGCGGCACGGCCCCCTGCCGCCCCGTCCGCCAGCGGTTCCGCCCCGTTTCCCGCCCGGCGCGGCCAGACCGCACCGCCCCGTACTGCGCACCCGGATCAGCGGCATCTGCACCGCCCTGATCGCCGGGGTGCTCGCCCTCATCGTGCTGGTGATCTTCATCGTGCAGAACGCGCAGGCCGTGAAGCTCAGCTTCCTGGGCGCCCAGGTGCGGCTGTCGCTCGGGTTCGTCCTGCTGCTGGCCACCATCGCCGCGGCCCTGCTGATGGCCGCCGCCGGAACCGCCCGGATCACCCAGCTGCGGCGGGCCACCC
>DASYYE010000310.1:0-10643 GCA_035946955.1 Streptosporangiaceae bacterium
TACCGGGGCGGAACGCACCACCGGACCTGGCCGCCCGGACAGAAATGCCGGCCCTGCCCAACCATGGTCCGCACCCGGCGCAGCCTCAGCCAGCGCCACAGCCCAGCAACCTGCCGCAGGCTCAGACAGGGCCACAGCCGGGCAACCCAGCACAACCGCAGCCGAGCGGCATGCCGCAGAACCAGCCTGGGCCGCAGCACAACGGCCTGGCGCAGCCACAGTCCAGTGGCCTGCCACAGACCGGGCCGCAGCCGAGCAACCTGGCACAGCCGCCCGCGCCCCAGTTGGGCAACTTGACGCCGCCCGCGCCGCAGTTGGGCAACTTGGCACAGCCGCAGCCGAGCGGCATGCCGCAGAACCAGCCTGGGCCGCAGCACAACGGCCTGGCGCAGCCACAGCCCGGTGGCCTGCCGCAGACTCAGCATGGGCCGATGCATGGCCGGGACATCCTGTCTTCACCGCAGCAGTCGGCCGGGCCGGCCCAGGGGCCACAGGCGGGCCAGGCGGCACCTGCAATGCCCCCCAGGGACCGCAACACCCGTCCGCCAGTGCCCGTACAGCCTGAGCCAGCACTGGCCCCGCTGCCCGCCCCATTGCCTCCGGCCCAGCAGTCGCATGGCTACCAGCCACCAGTACAGCAGTCGCAGGCCCACCAGTCTCCAGTGCAGCAGTCCCAGGCCCACCAGTCTCCGGTGCAGCCGTCTCTGGTGCAGCAGTCCCAGGGCCACCAGCCACAGGGCCACCAGCCACAGGGCCAGCCTGGCCTGCCGCCAGCAGCACCGCAGTTCCAGCCGCAGCAGGCGCCAGCCCAGCCGCTGGGGGCCGCTAGCCAGCAGCCGCACGCGCCCCAGCATGACTTCACGGCACAGCCCCCTCGCGCGGCATCCAGCCAGCAGGCGCCCATGCCGCCAATGGTTCAGCACATGCCTAGCCCGAGCGGCCAGGCCTATGGGGACGCTATGCCGCCCCCTGTGGCGGCTCCGGCGCCCGCTCCGTCGCCAACGCGCCAGCCGAGCGGGTACCCGATGCCGGACAGCGGATACGGCATGGGCGATCCGGCCATGGCCAGCTACCCCGGCCTCCAGGGCCCGCCGAGGACGTCTCCGCCCGGTGCCCCGGCCAATCCGCTGTACCACGCGGCTCCGCCGGCTGAGACCGCGCGGCTCCGCGGCCCTGCCGCCAACAGCGGTGGGCCGGGCCAGATGACACCGCAGATGGGGCATTCCGGCCCGACGCTCACCCAGTCCCGGGACGCTGGCCCCGCCGGGCAGCCCATGCAGCCTGGCCAGCATGTCCCGCGTGCCTACCAGCCCGTCATGCCTGGGCCCACGGATGGCCTGGGGACAATGCCCGACCAGCGGCACGGACCCCAGATGCCGCCGCCCAACCCGCCAGCACCAGCAGGTGGGTACATCGGGCCGGGTTATGTCCCGTACCAGGGTCAGCCCGCACCTGGTACTGCTGCTGTGCCGCAACACACCACGCCGCACGGCATGTCTCAGCACACCGTGGTTCAGCAGGCCCGGCCACAGCCACCCGGGCCGGGGGCGGTGGGCGTGTCTGTAGCCGACGCGGTGCAGGCGGCTCACGGTGAGGGTTTTCAGTTCGGTCAGGTGGTTGCCCGCGATGCTCCGGCCCTGTGGCTGGAGGCTGTGCTCGCCCGCAAACCGCGGATGCCTTCTGACCTCGAGGCGAGACTGCTCCAGGACTCGTCCCTGCCGATCGACTCGCTGCTGCACGACGAGGTGCGGCACGCGTTGCGCAGGGGGTTCTGGGACGCGCTGGAAAGATCACGGGCCTGACGATGGACCCTAGGGCGTGTCCTGTGATACACCCCGGGCTAGCAGCGCATGGCCTCTATCGCTTTGGTGGAAGCTCCAGATGGGTACGTTTCTAGCGTGGTTGCCCTAAGTCGCGAGGCATTCGACGCGATTGAGTTCGACGCTGCGTGCAGCGGCGACCATGTGGCTGCCGCCCGGGCGATGACCCAACTCGCCGACACCGGGGTCCAGACCCAGTCGATGCCCAGGTCCGAAGCGTATGTACGGGCCGGTGAACAGTGGCTGCTCGCCGATGACCCCGCGGCTGCGGCCCGCGGTTTCCTGCGTGCGCTGGAGGACGGTGGCCCGGCCTCGGTCGACCCGCGCGCGCCACTGGCCCGGGCGCTGTTCATGCTGGGCCAGGCACCAGACGCTGAGTCGCTGATCGGCCAGCTCGCCCATGAACCTCCCCGGGACGCGCGCATGTGCGACCTCCTGGCGGAGTTGCTGGTCGAACGGGGTGACCTCCCCGGGGCGCTCGCCTGGGCAACTGCTGGCGTGGAGCTCTGCCTGGGCAAGACCCCAGCCCCCGTGAGCCCGCCGCTAGCGTCGGAGGATGGCTCCGAGAACGCCCACAACGGTCACGTGGTCTCGGTGCCACGCCCGCTGTGGGCCGGTGACTTCGCCACGCCGGAGCTGGCCGAGCCAGAGACCCCGGCGCGGCGGGACGAGAACGAACTGCGGCTGCTGCTGCGGCTGCGCTTCCGGATCCGCAATGACCTCGGTCTGCCCGAGGACGACTATGACAGGCTGCTGGACGGCCTGCTCTGAGGGGAACCCCAGGGCAAGGTCCGTCCAGGTGAAGCGGTGTCAGGAGTCCTGCTCGCTGCTGTGCAGCGCCGCTACCTCCCGCGCGGGGGTGACCGTGAGGACGTCGCGCACTGGGTCGAGGTCCACCCGGACCTCGTCACCGTCGGTGATCTCACCGGCCAGCAGCCCGCGGGCCAGTGAGTCCCCGATGGCTTCGGCCACGAGCCTGCGCAGTGGCCGCGCGCCGTAGACGGGGTCGAACCCGGTCAGGGCCAGCCACTCCCGCGCAGCCGGGGTGACCGTAAGGCTGAGCCGCCGCTCACCGAGCCGCCGGGCCAGCCTGGCCACCTGGAGGTCGACGATCTCGGTCAGGTCTTCGGTGGTCAGCGCATCGAACACGATGATGTCGTCCAGCCGGTTGAGGAACTCCGGCTTGAACGTCTGGCGCACGACGGTCATCACCGCGTCGCGCTTCTGCGTCTCATCCAGGGACTGGTCAGCCACGAATGCGGAGCCGAGGTTGGAGGTGAGGATCAGGATCGTGTTGCGGAAGTCCACGGTGCGGCCCTGACCGTCGGTCAGCCGGCCGTCGTCGAGAACCTGCAACAGGATGTCGAACACTTCCTGGTGCGCCTTTTCCACCTCGTCCAGCAGCACCACACAGTAGGGCCGCCGCCGGACCGCCTCGGTGAGCTGGCCGCCCTCCTCATACCCCACATAGCCCGGTGGAGCCCCGACCAGCCGCGCGACCGAGTGCTTCTCCGTGTACTCGCTCATGTCGATGCGCACTATCGCGCGCTCGTTGTCGAAGAGGAACTCGGCCAGTGCCTTGGCCAGTTCCGTCTTGCCCACCCCGGTGGGCCCCAGGAACAGGAAGGAGCCTGTCGGCCGGTCCGGGTCGGACACCCCGGCCCGTGCTCGGCGGACCGCATCGGACACCGCCTGCACGGCACGGCGCTGGCCGACGATCCGGTGGCCAAGCTCCGACTCCATGCGCAGCAGCTTGCCGGTCTCTCCTTCCAAGAGCCGGCCTGCGGGGATGCCGGTCCAGGACGACACCACGTCGGCCACGTCGTCTGGGCCGACCTCCTCCTTGACCATGGGCGCGGCGCTGGCCGCATCCCCCACTGACGTGCCCGTCTCCCCGGCCGCGGCTGCGGCCTCGGCGAGCTGGCGCTCCAGTTTGGGGATCTCCCCGTACATGATCCGGGAAGCGGTCTCGAAGTCGGCGTCGCGCTGGGCGCGCTCGATCAGGCCGCGTGCCTCATCGAGTCGCTTCTTCAGCTCGCCGACCTTGTTGAGGCTGGACTTCTCCCGCTCCCACCGGGCGACCAGCCCGGTGAGCTGCTCCTGGAGGTCGGCGAGTTCGGCACGCAGGCGCTCCAGGCGTTCTTTGCTCGCGGGGTCGTTCTCGCGGGCCAGCGCCAGCTCCTGCATCTTCATCCGGTCCACGGCCCGCTGCAGCTCGTCGATCTCCACCGGGCGGGAGTCGATCTCCATGCGCAGCCGGGACGCGGACTCGTCGACCAGGTCGATTGCCTTGTCGGGCAGGAAGCGGCCGGTGATGTACCGGTCGGACAGGGTCGCCGCTGCTACCAGTGCGGCATCGGAGATCTGCACCTTGTGGTGGGCCTCATAGCGGCTCTTGAGACCACGCAGGATCGCGATGGTGTCCTCTACCGAGGGCTCACCCACGAAGACTTGCTGGAACCGGCGCTCGAGCGCGGGATCCTTCTCGATCCTCTCGCGGTACTCGTCCAGCGTGGTGGCGCCCACCATCCGCAGCTCGCCACGCGCCAGCATGGGCTTGAGCATGTTGCCAGCGTCCATTGCGCCTTCAGCGGCGCCGGCTCCGACGACCGTGTGCAGTTCGTCGATGAACGTTATGACCTGGCCGTCGCTCTCCTTGATCTCCGAGAGCACGGCCTTGAGACGCTCCTCGAACTCGCCCCGGTACTTGGCGCCAGCGACCATCGCCGCTAGGTCGAGCGCGACGATCCGCTTCCCGCGCAGCGATTCGGGCACGTCACCGGCCACCACCCGCTGGGCGAGTCCCTCGACCACCGCGGTCTTGCCCACGCCAGGCTCGCCGATCAGTACCGGGTTGTTCTTGGTGCGGCGGGAGAGCACCTGGATGACCCGCCGGATCTCGGCGTCGCGGCCGATTACCGGGTCGAGCGCCCCTGACCTGGCCTGCTCGGTGAGGTCGACCCCGTATTTCTCCAGCGCCTGGTAGGTGCTCTCGGGGTCTTCCGACGTGACACGGGCCTGGCCACGGATCTTCTCGAACGAATCGAGCAGCACCTTAGGCGAGGCTCCCGCCTTGCGCAGCAGGTCCGCTGCTGCCCCACCGTCTTCGGCGAGCCCGACCAGCAGGTGCTCGGTGGAGACGTACTCGTCCTGCAGCTCACGCGCGTGCTTGCCAGCAGCGGCGAGCGTGGCCAGCAGCCGCCGCGACATGTCTGGCGCGGCAACTGTGGACCCGGCGGCGCGGGGCAGCCGTGCCAGTTGCTCCTGTGTGTCAGCCAGGACGGCGGCGGGGTCCACGCCCACGGCCCGCAGCAGCGGTGCCGCGGTCCCGCTGTCCTGCCCAAGCAGGGCGGCAAGCAGGTGCAGCGTGTCCACCTGTGGGTTGCCGTCAGCAGCAGCGCGCCTGACCGCCATGGAGAGCGCATCCTGGCTCTTGCGTGTGAGCTTGTCTTCCATGACCTGCTTTCCGTGAATGGGTGAGCGGAGATGCCAGCAGAGTCGGCGCTCAGGGCGCTCCGCTGGGGGACGGCTGGCCGGGCAGTGCTCGTTCGCCGTCAGGCTGGCGGAAGCTGGCCGCTGGCAGCGCGGGGCGCGGGACAGCCGTGGCCGACGGCCCGGCCTGGCGCACCGGCACGAGCTGGGCGCCGCCGGAACGTGCCCGCAGCAGGCCAGCGAGACGGGCCGCGACCGACCTGGTCGATTCGAGTTCCGCGCGCAACTGTGCGACCTCGGCGGTGAGGCTGGCGAGGGCGTCACGTGTGCGCATGAGCTCGGCGTCGAGTTCCAGGATCCGCTTGATACCGGAGAGGTTGACCCCCTCCTCCTGGGACAGCCGCTGCACCTCGCGCAGTGCGAGGATGTCGCGCAGCGAGTAGCGCCGCCCCCGGCCGGGTGCTCGGCCTGGTGAGACCAGGCCGAGCCGGTCGTAGGCACGCAGGGTCTGCGGGTGCAGGCCGGAGAGTTCGGCAGCGACCGAGATCACATACAGCGGGTAGTCGTCGGCTACCACGAACTGGCCGCTCATGCTCGGTTCCCTCCTCGCCCCCCGGTCATGTCTGGCCTGCCTTTCTGAGCAGGTCGGCCCGCGGGTCCTCACCATTGGATGCCTTCTGGAAGGCGGTGAGGGCGTCCTTGGCCTCGCTGTTCAGCTTGTTGGGCACCTGGACCGCGACGGTGACGAGCAGGTCACCGACGGTCCCGTCACTGCGGCGTACCCCACGGCCGCGGACCCGGAACGTCCGCCCGTTCGGGGTGCCCTGCGGGATACGGACGTTCACCGTGCCGCCATGCAGTGACGGCACCTTGACTTCCGAACCCAGAGCCGCCTCCGGGAAAGTGATCGGCACGGTCAGGGTGAGGTTGTCGCCCGAGCGCTTGAAGACCGCGTGCGGGGTGACATGGACCCGGACGTACAGGTCTCCGGCTGGGCCGCCACGCTCACCGGGTGCACCCTTGCCCTTGAGCCTGATCCGCTGCCCGTCGGCGACACCAGCGGGGATCCGGGCCGAGATGGTCCGGGTGCTCATGGCCCGCCCACTGCCCGAGCAGGCCGGGCACGGGTCGTCGACCACCAGCCCACGGCCCCGGCACTCCCGGCACGGCTCCGAGAAGGCGAAGCTCCCGAGGTTCCGGCTTGACTGACCGGTCCCCTCGCACGAGGGGCACACCCTGGGTACCGTCCCCGACTTGGCCCCGGTGCCATGACAGGTCGGGCAGGCCCCCTCACCGGCGAGCCGCAGCGAGACCGTGGCGCCATCGATCGCGTCGTTGAACGCCAGTGTGGTTTCGGTCTCTACGTCCGCGCCCCGGCGAGGCCGCGGCTGGGTGGTGCTGCGGCCACCGCCGAACATGCCGCCGAGAAGGTCGCCCAGGCGGCCGCCGGCCGTGTCGCCACCGGTGCCCGCACCTGAGCCGAAGATGTCGTTCAGGTCGAACGGGTAGCCGCCGGCCTGGCCGCCTGCTGCTCCGCGATTACGGAATGCCCCGGCTCCGAACAGTGAGCGCGCCTCGTCGTACTCCTTGCGGCGCTTGGCGTCGGACAAGACGTTGTAGGCCTCGGAGATCTCCTTGAAGCGTTCCTCTGACTTGGGGTCGCCCTTGTTCGCGTCCGGGTGGTACTTGCGGGCGAGCTTCCGGTACGACTTCTTGATCTCGTCACTGGCCGCGGTCTTGGAGACGCCGAGAACCTTGTAGTAGTCCTTCTCGAGGTAGTCCTTGGTGCTCACTGGTGTCTGGCCGCCTTAGTCGTTGTCCCCACGGCTTTGTTGTGCCTGCTCGTCGTCGCCTGCTGCACTGCCCTGCCCGGCACCGGCCTCCTGCGGCTCGGCAACGACCACCCTCGCTGGGCGCAGGGTACGTTCGCCCACGCGGTAGCCCGGCTGGAGGACCTTGACACAGGTGACCTCGGTCACATCCGGGGAGTAGGAGTGGGCGAGCGCCTCGTGCACCCTGGGGTCGAACGGCTCGCCCTCGTCGCCGAAACTGACCAGGCCGAGCTTGGCCATGGCCGCTTCCAGCGACTCGCCGACCGACTTGAAGCCGCCAATGAGTTCGCCGTGCTCCCGGGCGCGCCCGATGTCATCCAGCACGGGCAGCAGCGCGCTGAGCACATTGGCCAGCGCCTGCTCCCGTACTGCCTGCCGGTCCCGCTCGACCCGCTTGCGGTAGTTGGCGAAGTCCGCGCTCACCCGCTGCAAGTCGGCGGTGCGCTCCGCCAGCTGGTCAGCGAGCTGCGAAGTGCCGCCACTGACCGCCGGAGCCGGCGGTGTGGTGGGGGCTGCCGCTGGCGGTGCCTCGGCCGGGCCACTGTTACCGACGCCACTGTTGCCGGCGCCGGTGCTCCTGGCACTGGTGCTGCCGGCTCCCGCGTTGCCGGCGCTGGTGTTGCCGGTGGCGTCGGCGCCCGGGCCGTTGCCAGCCCCGGCACCAGTACCACCGGTTCCGGAGCTGGCAGCCGAGGCTGGTGTGTCCCGCCGTGGCTCGCCGCTGTCGCGGCCAGGCTTGGAGGCCGCGTGCTTACCTGGCCTGCCGGGCCGGCTCGCGCCCCGGTCCCCCGGAGGAGGAGGTGGCGGCGGCACCGGGCCCGCGGGCCCGGAGCCCCTCGTATCCCCCCTCACCCGGCCCGTGTACGGGTCGATGCGCCGCATGTCACGGATCACCGGGCCCTTGCCTGTCTCGTCGGGTGAGCTCATCAGGCGGCGCCACCTTCTTCAGACGTCCTGTCCTCATCGACGATCTCCGCCTCGACGACATCGTCCTCAGCCCCCGGGCCACCGGCGTCGGCCTCATCGCCCTGCGCCTTGCTGGCCTGGGCCTGCGCGTAGATCGCGGTGCCCATCTTCTGGCTGACCTGGACTACCTTCTCGGTGGCTTCCTTGATGGTGTCATTGTCGGTGCCCTCCAGGGCCTTCTTGAGCTCCGCGATAGCGTCGGTGACCTCGTTCCTGATGTCTTCCGGCACCTTGTCAGAGTTCTCAGCCATGAACTTCTCGGTCTGGTAGACCAGTGATTCGCCCCGGTTGCGTGTCTCCGCCTCTTCACGGCGCGCGGCGTCTTCGGACGCGTACTGCTCAGCCTCGGCGACCATCCGGTCGATCTCGTCCTTGCCCAGGGCGGACCCACCAGAGATCGTGACCCGCTGCTCCTTGCCGGTGCCCAGGTCCTTGGCCGAGACGTTCACGATGCCGTTGGCGTCGATGTCGAAGGCCACCTCGATCTGCGGCACTCCGCGCGGCGCGGGCGCGATGCCGGCGAGCTCGAACATGCCGAGCTTCTTGTTGTACGCGGCGATCTCACGCTCGCCCTGGAAGACCTGGATCTGCACGGACGGCTGGTTGTCGTCGGCGGTGGTGAAGATCTCCGACCGCTTGGTGGGGATCGTCGTGTTCCGCTCGATCAGCTTGGTGAAGATGCCGCCCTTGGTCTCGATGCCCAGCGACAGCGGGGTGACGTCGAGCAGCAGGACGTCCTTGACCTCGCCCTTGAGCACGCCAGCCTGCAGCGAGGCTCCCACGGCGACGACCTCGTCCGGGTTGACGCCCTTGTTGGGCTCCTTGCCGCCGGTGAGGTCCTTGACCAGGTCAACCACGGCGGGCATGCGGGTGGAGCCACCCACCAGCACCACGTGGTCGATGTCGGTCAGCTTGATGCTGGCGTCCTTGATGACCTGCTTGAACGGGTTCTTGCAGCGGTCGAGCAGGTCGGAGGTCATGCGCTGGAACTCAGCCCTGGTGAGCCTGGTGTCCAGGTGCAGCGGGCCCTGCTCGGAGTGGGTGATGTAGGGCAGGTTGATCTGGGTCTCCGAGGAACCGGAGAGCTCGATCTTGGCCTTCTCAGCCGCTTCCCGCAGCCGCTGCAGCGCCATCTTGTCCTTGGACAGGTCGATGCCGTAGCCGTTCTTGAAGTCCTGGACCAGCCAGTCCACGATCCGCTGGTCCCAGTCGTCGCCGCCCAGGTGGTTGTCGCCGCTGGTGGCCTTGACCTCGACCACGCCCTCGCCCACCTCGAGCAGAGACACGTCGAAGGTGCCGCCACCCAGGTCGAACACCAGGATCGTGGCCTCGTTCGCCTTCTCCAGGTGGTAGGCGAGTGCCGCCGAGGTCGGCTCGTTGATGATGCGGAGCACGTTCAGCCCCGCGATCTGGCCGGCTTCCTTGGTGGCCTGACGCTGCGCGTCGTTGAAATAGGCCGGGACGGTGATCACCGCGTCGGTGATGGTCTCGCCCAGGTACGCCTCTGCATCCCTCTTGAGCTTCTGCAGGATGAAGGCGCTGATCTGCTGAGCGGTGAACTTCTTGCCGTCGATGGTGACGTTCCAGGTAGTCCCCATCTGGCGCTTGACCGAGCGGATCGTCCGGTCGACGTTGGTCACCGCCTGCCGTTTGGCGACCTCGCCAACCAGCACCTCACCGTTCTTGGCAAAAGCCACGACGGACGGCGTCGTCCGCGATCCCTCTGCGTTGGCGATGACTGTCGGCTCGCCACCTTCGAGGACAGCGACGACGGAGTTGGTCGTCCCGAGGTCGATCCCTACCGCACGTGCCATGAGTCGTCCTTGCTTGTAGTAGTTAGGTCTGCGTATGGAGTTGAGTCTCCCCGGCGCAAGCTTGCCAGTCTCCACCCGCGTCGGCAACTTGGTTGAGTCTGACAGGCTCAACTTTCTGAAGGTACCGGGTATTCCCCAGCTTGAGCGCCCTATGTCGGCTGGGCGTTACTTTCCGGCCGCGTCGCCGGCAGGCCTCCATAAGGGGGTGCAGGCCGCCACGGTGACGGTGGCATCCTCCGGAATAGGGCAGCCGCAGGTGACCACCACGCCAGTGCACTCGATCAGCCCCTATGGCTGCGGCTGACCCGCCCCACCCGGGGCCCACCCTGCTGCGGGGGTGGGCCCCGGCGTGCTTGCCCTGCTATACGGGTAGCCCTGCACGCTAAGTTACTGACAAGTAGGGTAACGTCGGGCTTGGAAAGCGACCGGAAGGGATCATGCGGCCATGATCCGGGGCATAGCCTGCCAGCAGCGTGAGCCAACGGTGCACAGAGCGTCCCTGCGAGCCAAAGGGCCGCTGCGCCACCCGGGCTGACGAACGGGCAGGGAGCGAGCCGGAGGGGCGCGGTGCCGTCTGGACTGAGGAGCGAGGAGCGAGCGCAGCGAGCGCGGGAGCGACGAGGGAAGGCGGCGCCTCAAAGCGCCCCGCAGGCGAGCGAGGACCAGCAGCGAGCGGGGCCACTACGTTGCCCGCGGGGCTCACGGTGCTGGCGAGCGCGGAGTGGCCCGCTGACGAGAGCGATGCCCTCACGCCACTGCCCGGGTTCGTGGTCTCTTCT
>DASYYE010000311.1:0-24434 GCA_035946955.1 Streptosporangiaceae bacterium
CAACAACCGGGTGCCCACCATCTTCTACGGAGCCCATGTGCGCCCGGGTGTCTACAGCGAGCACACCGGCCACTACGGCGTCCTGCGCACGGTCGAAGACATGTACGGGCTGCCCCACGCAGGAGCGAGCGCGACCGCATCGCCGGTCACCGACGCCTGGAACTGACACAAAGCTGACCGTCACGGGGACACGATCTGGCCGCTCACCGGGGCGAAGGTCTCTCCTTCTACCGACAGCTCGACTGGCAGCGGCGATGCGGACAGTGGGTCGGGGCCGTCCATGAGGTGGAAGTGGAGGTGCGGGCCTGAGACGTTTCCGGAGCTGCCGACAGCACCGATGACGGCACCGGTTGACACGCTCTCGCCCGCGGACACGGCGGGCGACCCCCGTTTCAAATGTGCAAGGCAGGAGTGCACGCCTTCCTCGTGCTCGATGACGACGTGGTTGCCGATAGCCCACAGGAGGTCGCCCTCGGGCGGGACCACCGGGACCTCGAACGTGTCCGCGTCGTCGATGCCGTCAATGGCCGCCACGACGATACCGGCGGCAGGGGAAAGGACCTCCTGCCCAAAACATGCGAACTCCGCTGACCTCGGCGGGCTGCCCAGCTCGCCGTTCAGCAGCGCCAAACCGTCGGAGCGCAGGCCAGCCAGGTCCCAGCCGAACTGCTGGGACGGTATCCCGAACGCCACACGGTGCGGCTCACCAATGCGGTGGCCGCCAACGACGAGCGTGTGCGTGGCCAGGGGAAAAGCGAACCGCTGTGTCTGGGCGAACCGGCCCACGCCGTAGTGGGAGGCGCCATCGCCCAGGTCAACCGTGAGCACACTCTCCGGCCATGTACCGGGCAGGACTGCGGCGAGGACCGCCCTGCCTCGGCGCAGTTCGTCCTCGTGGAAGGGGCGGCTGACAGAGAGTGAGTGCGCTCCCCCGGCCACTGACTCCAGGTGCCACGAAACGGCCTGGCTGTCCTCGGCCAGCGGGACCAGGCAGGAGAACTCCAGGTCGCCACCGGGCAGGCGGCTGAAGAAGAGCCGGGTGGGCACGGTGTCTACCACCGGGTCATGCTAACTGGCCGACCCACCGCAGGCTCGTCATGCCGGTGGCCGGCACACATCAAACTCGCATGTTTCTCACAGCTGACACTGTTGTTGAAGTGCTCGGATGTGGGTGAGGCAAGGGAGCGAGACGATGGCCGACCCAGTGACCGACCTCCCCCCTGACCGGGGGGAGCTGCTGGTGGTCGACGACGAGCCGTTCCTGCGCGACGCAGTCGCCGCCTCGCTTCGGTTCCTGGGCTTCGAGGTGAGGACCGCGGACACCGGGGCGGGCGCGCTGCGGCTGCTCAGGGACCACCTGTTCGACCTGGTGGTCATGGACGTGATGCTGCCCGACACCGACGGGTTCGAGGTCGTGCGGCGGCTGCGTCACGAGGGTTCGCGGGTTCCGGTGATCTTCCTGACCGCCCGTGACACCCAGGCCGACAAGGTGGCCGGCCTGACCCTGGGTGGCGACGACTACCTGACCAAACCGTTCGGGCTGGAGGAACTGGCAGCCAGGATCCGTTCCGTGCTCCGCAGGACCCGGCCTGCGGCCGCCCCTGGGTGCCCGGTGCTCAGGTTCGATGACATCGAGCTCGACCAGGACAGCTATGAGGTCCGCCGGGGTGCGCGCCTGATCGACTTGTCGCCGACCGAATACCGGTTGCTGCGTTATCTGATGCTCAACCCAGGACGCGTGCTGACCAGGGCGCAACTGCTGGCCCACGTGTGGGACTACGACTTCGGCGGCTCCAGCACGGTCGTGACCACATACGTCGCCTACCTGCGGCGCAAACTGGCCGCCCACGGTCCCGACGTGATCCACACCCAGCGCAGTGTCGGCTACAGCCTGCGCCTGCCCCGCCCGGATGACCTCGTGGGCCTGCGCCGCACGGCTGACATCACCGTCCCGGCCCAGGCTGGTAACCCAGGTGGGCGCGGGTGAAGCCACGACGCCCCCGGCTGCCCAAGCTCCGCACCAGGGTGCTCGTGGGCGTGCTGGGGGTCACGCTGGTCGCACTGGTGGCCTTCGACATCGCGGTGGTCACCGCCCTGCGCAGTTACCTGACCGGCCAGACCGACTCACAACTGCAGAGCGTCCTGAATGTGTACCGGATGCTGCCCCAGTACCGGTCGTCTTTTGGCGTGCCGCTCCACGGCGGCACCATCAAGTTCCGGCCGCCGCCGCAGGTTCCGCGTCAGCGGGCACAGCGGCCAGCGCGCTGGACACGCACGGTCCACGGACCTCCGGTCGAGCAGCGGGCAGCCGGGCCGTTCCTGCAGCCGTTCTCGTTCGAGCTCGTGTCCGGCCGCACCGTCAGGCCCGTGTCCCCCGTCCTCTCATTCCGGGGCTTCTCGTTCGGAACCAACCCTGGTCTCGTCCCGCGGTTGCCCATACCCGCTCATCTGACCGGCCTCGCCTCCAGCGGGCAGGGCATGACCGTACTGAGCCGAGGCGGGAGCAAGCCACTGCGGCTCATGGCCATGCCGTTGCCGCCGCCGCCCGAGAGGAACATCCTCGTCGCCACCACCAGCCTCGATGGGGTCAACAGCACAGTCGGCCAGGTCGAGCTGATACTGGTCACCGGATCGGCCGCCGCGGGTCTGCTGGCCGCTGGCGGCGCCTTCTGGGTCATGCGCCGCGGGCTGCGGCCGATCGAGACGATGGCTGCCCAGGCCGATGCCATCAACGCGGGCGACCTCGCCAGCCGGGTGCCGGCGCACGATCCGCAGACCGAACTGGGCCGCCTGGCCACTGCCATCAACGGAATGCTCGCCCGCGTCGGGGACTTCATCGCCGAGCGTGAGGCCAGCCAGGAGGCCACCCGGCGGTTCTTTGCCGACGCCAGCCACGAACTGCGCACCCCACTGGCCTCACTGCGCGCCAATGCCGAGCTGTACCAGCAGGGCGCGCTCACCGAGCGCCCGCAGGTGGACGAGGCGATGCGCCGCATCACCCTGGAGGCTCAGCGGATGAGCGCCCTGGTGGACGACATGCTCCGGCTGGCCCGCCTCGACCAGCACCCCGAGCGGCTCCAGGAACCGGTCGACCTCACCGGCCTGGTCACCGAATGCGCGGAGCGGGTGCGGATCGCCAACCCGCAACGAGTCTGGCGCGCCGGTATCGCCCCCGACCTGATGACCAACGGTGACGAGGAACTGCTGCGCCGCGCCCTCGACAACATCCTGGCGAACGTGCTCACCCACACCCCTGCCTGCACCGCCGCCACCATCACCGCTGCCCGGTACGACGGCAGTGTCACGGTCGAGGTGAGTGACGAGGGCCCCGGCGTGCCAGCAGACCGGCTGCCGCGGATCTTCGAGCGCTTCTACCGCGCCGAAGTCCCATCCCCGCGCCCAGGCTCCGGGCTCGGCCTTGCCGTCGTCGCCGGAGTGGCCGCCGCCCACGACGGCACGGTCGAAGCGGCGTCCAACGACCCCCACGGACTGCGCATCACCCTCACCCTGCCCACACACAACTCATGACCGCCATCCCCTGTCCGCGCCGTCGCTGAGCGTGGGTTGCGGTCCAGCGCCGGAGATGAATGTGGCCTGGCGGACAAAGATCGCCTCGTTCCAAGAGCAACAATGACCATCGCAGTGATCGATGTGCGCAAACAGACAAACTTTTGTCCGTTTGCGCACATCGATCATGCTCCGGTGATCATTTCGGCTTCGGCATGCCTCAGTAGCCTGGCAGCCCGAGCAGGTCGAGCTTGCTGGGGTTGGAGACGACTGCTATCCGGCCGTCGCCCACTGCGAGCGCGGTTGCGGGGGCGTTGAAGTTGGGGCTGTGGAGCGTGGTGATGGCCTGGCCGGTTGCCGCGTTGAGCACAAGGCCTGAGTTGAGGTAGAGGACACCATCCGCCTCGGCAGCGAGGGCCGGCGTGGCTGTAAGGCTTGCATCTGTCCATTCCGGGGCGCCGGTCTTGACGTTGTAGGCGCAGACGGACTGGCTGCCGCAGGTGGCATACACGCGCGAGGTGTCGACCGCCAGCACGTTGACGGCCTTGCTCAACGTGTACTCGACCTTTCCCGTTAGCGGGTTCAGGGCCACGACGGCGCCCGCGGGGTCAGTGGCGAAGAGCTGGTTGACGCTGGAGTTGCCACGCTGGAGCGTCCAGTTGCCGGGCTGGCTCCACACCAGTGCGCCGGTGCTCAGGTTCCTGGCCTCTATCGTGAGGTTTGCTCCTGTGCTGTCACAGCCGTATGACATCACTAGCGAGCTGACCACCAGCGGGCTAGTCAAATAGGGATAGCACGAGGTCGTGTTGTGCCACACGGTCGTCCCATTGCTTAGGTTCAGGACATAGAGGAAGTAACCAGCCGCGTCGGATCCCGCCGTGACCACGGACCCATTGCTGACCACCGCCTGGCTAAGGCCCTCACTGGGGTCCACCGACCAGAGGTGCTTGCCCGTGGCAGCGTTGTAGGCGTAGAAGCCACTGCTTGGCTCGCTCGCCGAGTCACACAGGGATCCGCCCACAACCACTGTGCCGCTGCTTGATACAGACATTGATTGGTATTCCGTGAAGAATGTCGAATCTGGGGTGTGCCGCCAGACGAGCTTCCCGGTGGCGGCGTTGTACTTGCTCAGTGCATAGTTGGTCATGGCATACACGTAGCCGCCGACCAGCGCCGGCGCTGCGATGCCCTCCGGGCCGCACTGCTGCCCGGGCGGGGTCGGCGGGGAGGTCGTGCTCCTCAGGTAGGTGACATTCGGCACCGCCGCCGGGGTGAGCACTTGCTCACTCGGGTTGGCCCGGCTGAGCGAGGCGCCGTAGTCCGTCGCATACCAGGGACTATTCTCGCTGACCGCCTGGCTTGCCGTGCTGCTTGCAATGGCTGGCTCGATGCCAGTAATAACACATGATGCTGCTAATGCCAGCACGGCGACGGTTTTACCCAACATAGTTCCTCCGATAATCTCAGAAGTACGGCGTTTCTAGGCTTCCGCCAGAGGTGGCGTATGCCACGGACCTCCTCGTTGCTATCTTCGGCTAGGACGGGCGTTGTTGCTAGCGCCTGACTCGCCATTTAATCGTCAAGGCTTGGTCAGCGGGATGGTCATTGTTGGGTTTCGTCGCTGGTCACTCTGTGTTTGGCGTGCCTCAGGCGGAGTGCTGGGCCATGGCGGCCCTGCTGTGGGCGGCGACATAGCGGACCGTGGAGACCAGGGGATAACGAGACAGGTTGACAGTAGAGTGTCCTATATAGACATGTCAATTGTGGAGTGTCTCTGCACGAGAGAACATGGCGTTGCGGGAGGTTGCGGAAGGTAGTGTCACGAGGCATGAGCCTTAGACACGCACTGCTCGGCCTGCTGCGCGAGGGTCCAGCCAGCGGGTACGACCTCATGCGGGTCTTCAAGCGCTCGTTGCACAACACCTGGCCGGCCACGCAGAGCCAGGTCTACACCGAGCTCACGAAGCTGGCTGACGCCGGCCTGCTGGCTGTCACGGCGCACGGCGCCCGGGGCCGCAAGGAATACACGCTGACGGCCACCGGGCTAGCCGAGCTGCGCCGGTGGCTGGTCGAGACCCAACCCGACCTGTTCCCGCGGAGTGACGGCCTGCTGCGCGTCTTCCTCCTCGGCGCGCTCACCCAGGACCAGGCGAAGGGCTACCTGACCTGGCTGGCAGATCGTGCCGCCGAGAACCTCACCGTGCTCGAAACGCTGGAGTCCGAGATCAACTGGGACGACCCCGACGACCTCACGCAATACGGCCGACTGGTCATGGAGTACGGCAAGCGTCTCCAGGCGATGAACCGGGAATGGGCGACCTGGGCAGCCGAGCAGGTCGGGGCGCGCAGCCCGGCGCCGACCGCCAGCGAGCTCCCAGCGGGCGACTAGCGGTGCGGCCGCACGGGCCGTCAGAGCACGGTGCCGCCGATGCGCCAGTACTGGCCTTCGGCGCGGCTCAGGAACTCTTCATCGACCAGGTACCGGCGCAGCGCGGCGTAGTCGTGGTGCAGGTCGGCCAGGAACTCGCTGACGTGGGACTCCGGGTAGCGCACGCCTGGTTCGAAGGCCTGGGCGATCTGGTCGAGAAGCAGGCGCCGCCGGGACTGCTTAGCGGGCATTGTCTCGATCCTGCCGTTGCCGAGGAACACCCGCAGGTGTGGGTCGCGAGCCACCGCCTCGAGGACAGGTACCGGGTCTAGGTCGGCCATAGCCTTAGTGTCCTTCACCCGTGCAAGTCGATTATCAGTGTGCTGGTGACGCTCTCCTCGTATACGGCCCGTCCGGTCGCGGCCATGACCTCGCGGAGCTGCGGATCCCAGGGGGTGGCCTGAGGTGTCCCAGTCAGCCGCACATAGCTGGCGTCGCGGCGGACTCCGGCGGTGTAGTCGGCGGCGCTCATCCGCCAAGGCCGCGCGCCGTGACGCTGGATCACGGAGCCAGCGATGGCAATGCCCGGCCAGTCGAAATCGCCGTGATAGCGCAACTCACCACCGCCGCTGGTAACAAGTCCCGCAAGCTGATGGAAGGCCGCTGCGGGGCGGCCCTCTGTACAGAGCAGCGCCGCTGAGCGCGCACCTAGTTCGGCAGCGGCGTGGCGCAGTACGGCCGGGTTCTCACACACGTACACAGGTGCTCCGCCGACCGTCAGTGGCAAGCTCATGAGCTGGTGCAACGTGACGTAGAAGGGAACGCCGAGCCGGGCCGCACCCCTCAGCCACTCGCCCAGCCCATCGCCACCGGCAGGCAGGTTCAGCACGAGCACCCGGCTCGCCAGGTCGTCCAGGACAACACCCGCTGACTCCCATATGTCCCTGCGGTCCTCGGCCGTCTCGGGCCTGTCAGCCCCGGTCCTGGCAGCCAGTGCCCGCAGCACCAGCGTCGAGACGACCGTCCCATGGTTCAGCGCCTTGGTGTCTCCCGTGACTTCCGCAGCCAGCGTCGGCAGCAGGACAGGGTCTTCGCTGCGCGCGGCCAGGTACTCGAGCACGCCGACCGCCTGTGCGAGCCGCACCTGCTCACCCTGGTTCACCAGCCTGGTCAAGCTGCCGTCCCGGACGACCTCCGCCAGCCAGTCCTGGAACCACCCGCAGGTGGCATGCAGTGGGCTGGTCTCCACCGCGGTTACGGCGGCGTGGCGGGCCGCAGCCAGGGCGCTCCGCTCGGCACGGCGGTCGCGCACCGGCCCGCCCAGCTCAGCCAGCAATTCCGGCAGGCCACACCCAGCGGTCTCCCGGACCGCGCGGTCAAGGTCGGCCAGACGCACCGTGACACGGGCCGTGCTGGTGCCCCGGTACTGCCCGGTGATGCCGATGACCGCTTTGCGTTCCGCGTCCGTGGGATGACTGAGGCTGACCGAGCCCGCCAGCTCACCGCCGGTGCGCTCCAGCGAGCGGCGCGCCGCCGCGAACAACCGCTGGAACTGTGCTGCCTGGTACGGCGCTGCACGGCCCTGACCGGCTGTCACCCGCGGCTCGCTCCGCCGGGGTACCCAACCGCACCGGCCGTCACCTCATCCTCGCCATCCTCGTCGTCACCGTCGTCGTCCTCGGCTACCCCGTCCACGGCTGCCGTATACAGCGTTGCCTCGATCCCGAGCGGTGTGTGCCGGGTGGGCCGGAACCCGAGTACGCGGGTGACCAGGGCCTCGTTGTCCGCATTGCCCGCGGTGGCATCAACGAGTTGCATCCCGTCCCACAGCATCAGCAGCGAGGAGACCGTGTGGCTGGCCTTGTCGTGGTACATGTCGTAGTGCGCGATCATGGGCACGGTGGCGCAGGTGACCCACAGGTCGTGGCCTGTCATGAACAGGTCCAGCCCGAACTTGACCGCGAGGCCGAACAGGTCGGGCTTGTAACGTTCGTCAATGCCCACGAAGGCCTCGTCCAGCGCGACCAGCCGCGGGCAGTGGTCCTTCGCGGAGGAGTACAAGGCGTTGGCCGCCGCGAACAGCGGCAGGTGGATCGATGCGGACTTCTCACCGCCGGACATGGCCGAATGCCTGGCGCGGGTCAGCCGCACCTCCGGCTCTCCTGGCTGGAGCAGCACCAGCTCGAACACATGCCAGGCACGGTAGTCCAGGACGCTGCCGAGCGCTTCGCGGTAGGTGGCGCGCGGGTGGCTGGCGCGGTATTCCCTGATCATCTCGCGAAGCAGGCCGCGGAGTTCCGCGAGGCGTTCTGGGCCCGGTGCTGCCCGTTCGAGGAGCCGGGACGCGGCGCGCTGCTTGTCGGTGATCCTGTCGGACTGGGCCCACCGGATACCGACGGCGATCCCTGAGGACATCGGCTTGGACCTGGTGTCCGCATCCATGTCACGCACCAGGTCTCTCGCAGCGATGACACGGCCGTGGATCTGGTCGGCGAGGCCCGCCAGCAACTCGTCTTCGAGCACCTTGCGTTCCCGGTCTTCGAGCAGGACGCTCTGGTCCGCCTTGCGTTCAGCGATCCTGGCGGCGAACTCCGCAACCGGCTTCCGGCCCTCATCGTCGAGGACATGCACGGTCACCACGCCTCCGGGTATCCAGTCGACCCGGTAGTCCTCATCACAGGCGGCTAGTGCGTCGGTGAAGTCCTTGAGCGCCGTGGACATCCGGTCCTGGGTGTTCTTCAGCGCGCCTTCGGTCACCTGACGGCCACCGCGCGTCGCAGCATGGAACGCGTCGAGCACCTCCGCGACATTGGCTGGCAGCACCCGCCTGACCACGGCAGCCGGCTCGGGTTCAGCGGCCACCACCGGCCGCGTCAGCTCCTCGGTGATCTCCTCGCAGGCCAGTCCGGTGTCGGCCCAGCGGGCAGCATCGGGCCACGGGCCGGCCCCGCTGACCCCGATGAGCGGCCGCAGCTCTATCCGCGCGTATGGGCCGAACTCCGCGGCCTGCTCGTAGAGCTGGGCTAGTGCCTCGGCCAGTGCCTCACGCCCGTTCCTGAGGTTCTCCTCCGCACGCGCGGCATTTCGTGACTCGCCCTGTGCCAGCGTGTCGAGTTCGTCATAGGCCTCCTTGGCCGCCTTGATCAGGTTTTCGGTCTCACGGATCTGCTCCAGCAGCTTCGCGACGTCCGCGCCCAGCGTCCGGTGAAGCGTGCCGAACTCCTCTTCCAGGGCTAGCTGAGCACGCTCCCGCCCCGCCAGGGCACGTTCGGTCCCGTCGTACTCCACCCTCAGCCGCTCAATCGTCTCGGTCTGTTCGGCCAGGTCCTCTTCTGCCTGGGCCAGCTTGACCCGCTCCGCATCCAGTTGCGTGGCAGCGCCCTCGAACTCAGCGACGGCACGCGCGACCGCGTCGACCTGGTCTACCGCGGTCGGCATGCGGCGCTGGGCAGCGGCCTGCCGGAGCAGCCGGCCCTTCGCGTCCACGTCCGCGACAGCGGCGTCGAGGGTCTTGCTGGCATCCGCGAGTTCCTCCCTGGCCCGGGCCAGCAGTGCGGCGTGCCTGCTCACGGCCTCGGCGGCCTTGGCCAGCGGAGCCGTCACGGGCAGCTCCCGCTGGGCGAGGCGGAAGTCGGCGAGCAGCGCCCGCGCCTGCTCGAGTCGCCCGGTCAGCCGCTGCTGCTGTGCCGTTGCCTGCTGGATCAGTTCGTCGGTTTCCGCGAGCCGGGCACGGCGGCGGTTCGCACGGTTGGTCGCACCTATGTACTCGGGGGCCGGTTTCGGCCGGGCGCCAGCGTGCACGCCGTAGCTGAACTGGGCTTTCGTGCTTATGACCGTGCTGGTCCGGCTTGCCGCCGGGGCGCTGGTGACCGCCGTCTTCCCTCCTCGCTCCTCGCTCGTCAGTCCAGACGGCGGAGCGGCCCTTTGGCTCGCCGGGGTGCTGGCGGCGATGTCGTCGGTCAGTGCAACCGACCGCAGCACAGCCGTGATGACCTCGCCGCTCACGTGCTCCTGGTCTTCCGGGAGGAGGATGTCTGCGAGCGTCGGGTTTCGGGCCGGGACCGTCGCGAGCAGGTAGCCGTCCGCCTCGGCTGCGGCGAGCGCCTCGTGCGTCCGCGCCGGGTCGGGGTGGACCCATGCGGTGAGCAGCCCGGCCCCGTACAGGGCACCTTCTACCGCAGCAGCCTGGGCAACATCCATGCTGTCCGCGAAGCGGACGAGCTGCCACAGTGGAGCGCCTGGGCGGCCGTCTCTGGGGGCGGTCCGCAGGTCAGTCGGGGGCGGCGCATCGTCGCGTTCAGCCGCGATGGCGTCCCGTCCAGCCCGCAGGTCCGCCAGCTTCCGCGATGCTTCGCGCAGCTCGGTCTCCAGGTTCGTGCGCATGGTGATGGTGGCGTCCTGGCGTTGCGCGGTCAGGGAGGCGAAGACCTCGGCCAGGCTGGCAGCACCGGGCTCCTCGACCTGCTCCAGTGTGCTGGCGAGCGCCTGCACATCCGAGACGTCCACGACATGAGCGGGCATGGCTTCGCCGGACCGGGAGCCAGCTGCGGGCGCCTCGTCTGCCAGCCCCGATGAGGCAGGCAGGACTGGTGCGGCAGGCACCACCGGGGCCGACCAGCGGGTGGCCCAGGCGGCGAGCTCGTCGGCGGCGGCCTGACGCACCCGCGCCAGATCGCCGCCGGCCGCCTGGCAGGCCTCCTCCTCCCGCTGCTGGGCGGCGGCTTTGCGGGCCGCGTCTTCCTCGGCGAACGCCCGCTTCGCCTTGGCGTCCCGGATGGCTTCCAGGAGCTTGCGGACCTCGCTGACGTCGTCCAACCGGGCCACCGCCCGTGCCCGGGCCGTGACGAGCAGCTCGTCGCCGGTGTCGATGGGGCCGAAGCCGTCGTCGGAGATCCCAGCACGCTGGGCCGCGTCGGCCAGATCGGCGATGAACCTGTGCTCAGCTGTTCTCGCCTCGGTGGCGCGGCGGCTCAGCCTGGCCGCCGCGTCTAGCAGATCCTCGATCTGACGGTGGTCACGGCGCAGGCGGTTGCGCTGGTCCGCGACTTCCCGCTGCCCGGTCAGCACCTCACGGCGCTTGTCTTCGAGACGGCCCTGTGCTCTGTACTCCTCGGAGTTCTTCAGCCCGGCCAGCCGGCCTTGCAGCCGCTCGCCCTCGCTGCCCTTGGCGTCCCGGCCGGCCACGGCCTGCTGCTCGGCGGCAATGGCCCTGCTGTGGGCGGCCGCGGCGGCCGCGATCCTGCCCGCCTGCCCGGCCGCCGCATCCATGCGGGCCTGCACCCGGTCCAGCTGGAACCGGACATGCGCACGCAGGTAGGCGGTGTACTGCGCGAGGAATTCACCGACCGCCGCGTCGGCGGCGCACAGGTCGTCAAAGAGCTTCTGCACGGCTGCGAGGTTCTCGAAGTCCCGGGCGGCCTGCTGGACGAGGTCGTCGTCAACGGGGCTCAGGCCAGCGGTCAAGGTGTCGGACACCTTGACCGGGTCGAGGTCCTTGGCCAGCAGCGGACGGCGCAGCGCGAGCAGCAGGTCGAGCAGTTGCGCATACCGGCCCCTGCCGAGGCCGAACAGCCAGGCGTCTACCGCGTCGCGGTACTCGGTTGCCGTCTTGTGCCAGGCGCCCGGTTCCAGCACGGCTCTGAGCTGCCGCTCGGTCAGCGGCCGGGAGTCGGCTGACAGCAGCCCGAAGTCGATGCCAAGCCGCTTGCTGGTGACGAAGAACGACGTCTGGACCCCATCACGGTTGCGGTGCGCGCGTATGCCGATGACCAGCGTCACGGTCTGCGCCGGGTCCGGCCGGGCGAACTCCATCCAGACGTAGCCGTACTCGGCCTCCTGGCCCCGGTACAGCAGGTTGGACTTCATGGTCCGGTTCTCGCCGCTGAACGGGTCAAGGCGGCGTGAGTCAGCCACCCCGTCCAGTACGAACGGGAACAGCACCTCCAGGGCCTTGGTCTTGCCGGAACCGTTGTGACCCCGCAGTGCCAGCCGCCCGTCCGCGAACACGAACTCCTCATCGACGTAGTCCCAGACGTTGATGACGCCCGCGCGGGTGGGGCGGAAGCGGTCCGTGTTCACGTGGCTGATCCCTGTCTGGGCAAGCCGGCGTCCACGGCACCGAAGTCCAGCGCCATCTGCCCGTCCTGGGCCTGCTTGGGCGGCAGTGCCAGTTTGATGGTGCGGTAACGGGCCGCTGCGGGCAGGACCAGCTGGCCGCCTGGTACCGGGCGCAGCAGGCGGAGGCTGGCCAGGAACGCCGTGGCCTCCGCCAGCAGGCCTCGCGGGTCGTGCTGCCACGCGACTGTGAACGAGGCCGCGCCCAGTTCTTCGTAGAGTTCGTCGATCATCGCCTGGAGCCTGCTGTCCTCGATCAGCGGCACCAGCAGTCCGCCAGCGGCGGCGTGCTGGACGCCCGCGTCTGAGTCGGCATCGTGGTCTTCTAATGGCGCGGACCAGGCCAGCTCTTGCACCACTCCAGCCGCTGGGAGCGCAGAGTCGATCCTCGCAAGCAGGTCGCGCTGGTCTTCCGCGTCAGGGGGCAGCTCGATCCTGGTCAGTTCAGCCCCGGGCTCCTCGATGACGTCGGCTATCTTCGCCAGCAGCAGCCCGGCGGCGCGGTTGACGGCACCGCCGCGCCCAGGGAAGGGCTTGTCGGTGAACCTGCCGCCTGGGTCGGCGAGCATGACGCCTTCCGCACGCCGCTCCACCGCCAGCCCGGTGAGCCGTGCCAGGTCCTCGGCGACTCCTGGCACCCGCAATGCCTCCGCTACCTCTGGGTCGGCCTGGGCGAAGTAGACGACCGGGTACTCCATGAGCGCGCGGGCTGCGCGCTGTGCGGCGGCAGCCCGCTGAGCGCCGCGTTTGAGGCTGACGAACGGTGCATCGAGCAGCCCCGCCGCGCTCGTCAGGTGCTGCAGCGGGCGAGCGGGCCGGAACAGCGCGGCGCAGATGTCATGGTCGATGTCGTAGAGGGCGTCCCCGCGTTCGGTGTCGTGCGCCCATGCCTCCAGCGAACCGTCGGACATCCGCAGTGCCCCCCGCTCGACCAGCCAGTCGAGCACGTCGACGACGGCCGCCTTGTGCGGGGTGACCGTGGCATCGAACCCGAGCCCGTCAATGGCGTTCGCGGCCGGGCTGAGTGCCCGGACCAGGTCAGCCAAGCTGATCTCCACACGTGAACGCTGGAACGATGCGAGCACCAGGCACAGGTATGCCAGTCGCCGCCGGTCGAACGGCCTGCCGTTCTTGGCGAACATTGTGCCCTGCGAGGGGTCGAGGGCGTCGAGTCTCCTGGACAGCCTCACCTGACGGGTGGTGGCGATCAGTGTGTAACCCAGCAGCTCGCGGAAGTCCCTGGTCAGCTGGTCGGCCCAGCGCAGTACCGTCTCGAGCACCCCGGGCCGTGGCCTGCTGGCGGTGATCAGGTCGTGGGTGAGTACCAGGCGGACCGCCTGCTGGTAGGCACCAAGGTCACTGACTGGCACCCCCACAGCCGCACGTGGCGCTGCCATCAGCGCCTGCCCGCGGGCGACAGTTCGAGACGGAGTCCCGGCAGGTGCAGGACGCCGTCCCTGGTGCGGACCGAGCTTCCGGAGGCATCTGGGACGAGCCGCATGGTGAGCACGTCGTTCCCGCCGGAGCCGGAGGCAACCTGTCCGGCGACTACGGCCCTCGCCTCGGTGGCCAGGGTCAGCAGCCGCAACAGCACACGGGTCTCCGCCTCATCCAGGACACGTCCGTGTGCGCCGGAGCCGAGCAGCGCTGCGGCCGCTGCGCGTTCCGCGGCGCGCTCCGCTGACTGGCGGCGGCGCAACTCGGCGCGGAACGCAGCCTGCGGTCGCACCGGCTGCGGGACGCCGGGAGTCGGCGGCTTGCCACGCCGGAACAACGTCACTGAGATCTCCACGCCCGGCGCGTCCCACCAGCTCGCCCGTTCCGAGACCTGCTCCGCATCGTCGTGGGCCCCACCACAGTGACGGGCTGAGCGCAGGTTGAAGGCCGCGGACATCAGGGCATGGGCCGCTCCTTCGTCGGGAGCGTCAAAGACCCACGCGGCCAAGTGCCTCAACTGGGAAGACCGGTTGACGCCGCCCCGCTGCGCCTCGGTGACCTGCCGCAGCAGGGCGATGACCCCCGAGACCGCGGCGCGGGTGGCGGTCCGCAGGCCAGCGGCCCGGGACTCACTCAGACCGTCGTCGGCGAACCAGGCACGCAGGGCGGTCCAGCGCTTACGCCAGTCCTCCACCAGCTCGGCCTGGTCCATGAACGGGCGCTCATCGGCCGCGGCAGCCTGCCAGAGCACGGCTTCCGCACCGTCGCTGCCTGTCTCGCCCGGACGGTGCATGCTCTGCTGGCGGCCCGCGTCTTCCACCTCTGCTACGGCGCCAGCTAGCCGCGGCAGGTAACGGTCCAACTCGGCCATGAAGTCGGTCATGTGAGTGAGCAGGGCGTTCTTGTAACGCAGGAAGGTGTCGGGGGAGGTGTCCGTCGACCTGATGATCTCACCGAGCGTCAGATGGAACTGCGCCGAGCGGCGCGCCATGTCGTCGAGGACAGCGTCCAGCCGCGAGAGCCGGCGGTATGTGTGCTCGCTGTCCTGGGCACGAACAGCCACCGCGAGCGACTTCAGGTCGTCGAGGATGTCAGAGAACACGAGCCGGGAAAGGTTCGCGTCCCGGATCCTTGCGCTGAGCACGTCCTCCACCGCAGCGAAGGCACGGTAGCCGAGTTCGCTGAACTGGTAGACCGACTGCCGGTTCCGGTACCTCGCGAGGCTCCCGGCCCGGGATGCGTCCTCCAGCCGGTGCAGCATTCCGTCGCTGGCCAGCGCGTCCAGTTTCTCCCTGAGGGTGCCCACGTCGAGCCTGGGCACTTCGTCATAGGCAACGGCCAACTCGGCAAGGGCAGCCGCTACGTCGTCGGTGTGTGCCTGGACCTGATGGACGGCCCGCAGCCGGTCAAGCCCCCGCAGCACCCAAAGGTAGGCGACGTGGTCGTCGCGCCGGGTGAAGTTGAACAGCAGGAACCTGTCGCTGACCGCGAGCGCGTCGAGCCCTAGCGAGTTCCGCTCACCGCGGCCCGCCGCGTCCTGGGGCTGTGCTGCCATTGGCTGGTCTCATGTTCCGGGTCATCCAGCGCCGCTCGCTTCTGGCAGCACAATGCTACGTGTGGAATAGGGGCGCACGCGGGATGTGGCTGGAGCGCCGGCCTATGCGTCGCAGCGCGGGCGCCGATCAGTTGGTGCCACCCGGCCGGCCGGCCCGCCCAGTGTCTCTCACCTGGGTCAATTCATGGAGTACCCCCTGGGCGGTTTTCCTTGCCCTATCCGTGCGCAAGGCAGGCAAGGAGTGGCCCAGGGGGCACGTCTATTAGGTTCGCTGAGCGATTGTCAACCTGGATTGTGCCGGTGACTCAGTCAGTACGAGTGGCCGGTACCCGGGCGGTGGCTATGCCACGCAGGCGATCCAAGGGACATAGCTCGTGCCAGTGGCCCTGGGCTAATACATCCAGGGCTTGCGGCTGATGGGCTGAGAGTGCTTCGCGTGTGCGCCCGCCTGACGGACGCTGCTCCCCTGGTGGTGGGCACCCACATGGCCGGTGCTGGCGAACGCCGACGACTCCACCGCGCCTACTCCGAGACCACCGAGCACGAGTGCCAGAATGACGACACCGCGCCCTACGCGTCCCAGCGGAGCGGTTCGCAGAGTCTTTGATGAGCGCTTGACCGGAACGGTTTCTGCCTGGTTGGCGACGTGCGGCAGCCACGTATGAGTCTTCATCAGGAAGACATCTCCTCATCGGTAACTTCGATGGCAGAGGTCTGCAGACTTCCCTTCATTTGGAAAACTACACCCGAACCCCGCCCACAGTGAGTCATTCAGAGCAATTTGCACGACATTTTTCAGGACTTGTCAGCACCGATTGTTCTGCACGTACGACAAAAGCTGCGCATGCCGATCCGGCATCGCATCAGACCTGGCCACGGGGTCGACGACGGGTAATTCGCAGTCACCATGCCTCTCGTTAGTGACCCGCCTCGCCGGCCCAGCGGCCCGCACCATTCGACGCGGCTGTAAAGGTGGAGAGCCACCTAAGTCCGCAGCCGAACTATTTAGTTATGTGCGGTCGGCTCACCGCGCTTATCGGCTTGTCACCATGCGCGGACGCCGACGGCTGTTCATGGCCCTGGCCCGCCCGGGGCGTGGCTGGACGAGGTAAGTGACCTGGGTTCCTGTGACAACACACACCCCACTGGCCACATCATTCTCGACAGCCCATCAGGTATCGGTGGCCACATGTCATTGCTTGTCCGCGTCAGCTACTGCGCGAATACTGCGTGCAGGCCGACCACAGGGCCGCGGAATGAAATTGCGATGCAAATTGCGGCAGGCATTGCGGCGCATGCAGCAAGAGCGGCCCGATCTTTTTTCTGGGCCGCTATCTCGCTTACCATATGAGTGAGAACTGTCCCGCGACAGGTATTGACACAATGGAATGCTTCGGCACGACGCGTTCAGGAGCCCCTGCCCACGAGCGGTAGAAGACGCATGGCGATCATGGAATTCCGGGTACTCGGGCCGGTCGAGCTCTGGTCGGCTGGACGGCAAGAGGATCTTGGGCCGGCCAGGGCACGGTCCGTGCTGGCCATGCTCTTGTTGTCGCCGGGGGCGATCGTCCCGGTCGAGTCCCTGATCGACAGGCTGTGGGACACCAACCCCCCGCCTAAGGCCAGGGAGAGCCTCTCGGTCTACATCGCCAGGCTCCGAGCAGCACTGAGGCAGGCCGTAGGCGACAGCGTCCAGTTGATGGGGCGCGCACGCGGCTACGTACTCGAGGTCGACCCGGAAACGGTCGACGTGCACCAGTTCCGCCGGCTGCGCCGGCAGGCGGCTGCCCTGGCCGCGGCCGACGACCACGGCCAGGCCGCCATGGCCCTGCGGGAGGCGGACGGGCTCTGGCACGGCCAGGCGCTCGCGGGGATCGGCGGCGACTGGGTGGCGCGGATGCGCGACAGCCTGGAGGAGGAGCGGCGAGCGGCGATCTTTGAGCGTGTCGGCTTCGAACTCGAGCTTGGCCGCCATTCCGACCTGGTCGGGGAACTCCGCCACCTGCTGGCCCAGTACCCGCTGGACGAAACGCTCGTCGCCCACCAGATGACCGCGCTCTACCGCAGCGGCAGGCCGGCCGACGCGCTGGGTCTCTACCGGGAGACCCGCGACCACCTGGTCGAGGAGCAGGGCACCGAACCTGGGCCGGTGCTGGCCGAACTCCACCAGCGCATCCTGGCCGCTGATCCGACCCTGACGCTCAGGCGCCGTGACCAGCACCCTGACCAGGCGGCGCCGCCGGACACCCTGCCGCCTGAGGCGTCGGAGTTCGTGGGCCGGCACACCGAACTCGGACTGCTCACCGGGGACCGGGGAAGCGCCCCCGGAGTCGCCATCATCGAGGGGATGCCGGGCGTCGGAAAGACCGCCCTTGCAGTCCGTACCGCCCGGTCGGTCTCCGGACGGTACCCAGACGGGACTTTCTACATCAACCTCCACTCTGGCGACCCCGGGAGCGATCCGCTGGACCCGGCCGAGGCGTTGCACCGCCTGCTCCGGATGATGTCCGTGCCAGTCACGCAGATGCCGGACACCATCGGCGACCGGGTCGCCCTGTGGAAAGCTCAGCTGAGCCGTCGCCGCGCCATCGTGATCCTCGACAACGCGACTGGGCACGACCAGATCCGCCCGCTGCTGCCAGCCACCGGCCAGTGCCTGATCCTGGTGACGAGCCGTCGCCGGCTCGCGGGCCTTGGGGACGTGCGGACACTCACGCTTGATGTGCTGGATCCCGGCGACGCCACCAGGCTGTTCCGGCAGATCGCGGGCGAGGACCGGACTCGGGACACAGACCAGGTCAGCAAGGCTGTCGAGGCATGTGGCCGACTGCCGCTGGCGATCGCGCTCGCGGCCAGCCGGGTCGCACACGATGCCAGGCTGAACCTGGCTGACCTGGTCGAGGAACTGTCGCAGTCCCCCGCCTGGCTGGGCGGCACCAGCGGTGCCTGCCCCGAGGTGATGTCCGCCTTTGACCTGTCCTACCAGGCGCTGGAAGCCGACCATCAGCGGTTCTTCCGGCGCCTGGGCGCCAGCCCGTGTGACTCGGTCAGCCTGGAGGCAGCGGCAGCGCTGACCGGCTGCACTCTGGCCGAGGCGGAGAAGGCCCTCGTCACGCTGCTCGACTACCACCTGCTGACGCGGACCCCCGGCGGCCAGTTCCGCTTCCACGACCTCATCCGCGGGTACGCGGCGCTGCGGGCCGGACGCGATGACCCCGAGGCCGAACAGCGGCAGGCGCTCGGCAGGCTCCTTGACTATTACCTGTACACAGCCGACTGGGCCGACCGGATCCTCCGCCCGTTCCGGCGCCACACGCCCGTGCAGGTCACGCAGGTGCCAGCCGCCAGCCCTGCCCTGGGCACGGGCGAAGGCGCGACTGGCTGGCTGGAACTGGAGTGGCGCAACATCCTGGCTGCCGCGCGGTACGCGGGCCGGCATGAATGGAAGCGCAAGTGCGCTGACCTGACCCACCTGCTGGCTGACTTCCTCGAGGTCAGCGCGTACTGGGACGAGGCGGTCCCGGCCCACACTCTTGCCCTTCAGGCCAGTCGCGACCTCGACGACCCGGCCAGGGTCGCGCGGGCGTCGCTGGCGCTCTGCACGGTGCGCCAGCAGACCGGGCGTCACGACGCAGCGCGTCAGCTCGCTGAGGAAGCCGCATCGATCTACCGGTCGCTGTCCGACCCCGGCGGCGAGGCCCAGGCCATCGACCAGCTCGGCCTCACCTACCAGCGCACTGCCCGGTCCCGTGAGGCACTGGCCTACTTCCGCGAGGCACGGCTTCTCTACCTCGAAGCCGGTGACCAGCGCGGCGTCGGCGACGCCCTGAGCCATTCGGGGATCGCCTCCTGGCACCTTGGGCGCTACCCGGAGGCCACGGCCCACCTGCGCGACGCACTGTCGCTGTACCGCGGGGCCGGTGACCGGCGCGGGGAGGCGAAGACCCTCAACAACCTGGGCAGGATCCATCTGTACCGCGGCTACCACCGCGACGCGCTCGACGCCTACCAGCAGTCGCTGGAGATCTTCCGTGAGATAGGCGGAGCGCAGAACGAGGCGATCCTGTACCACAACATCGGTGGCGTGCACCTCTACAAGGGCAGCTTTGAGGAAGCCCTGGCCGCCTGCAGACGGGCACTCGCCATCTACCGCAGCATCGGCGACCTCCCCGACGAAGCGGACGTGCTCAACGACATGGGCGACATCTACCAGAGCGCGGCCTGCTACGACGAGGCGCTGGTCCACCACCAGAAGGCCCGGCTGATCGCCGAGGAGATCGGCGACCTGTCCCAGCAACTGATCGCGCTGCGCAAGGTCGCCGATATCTACCGCTGCTCGGGCCAGTACGACGAGGCGTTCGGTCACTACGACACGGCCCTGCGGCTCGCCCGCGAGGTCGGCGACCCGTATGAGGAAGGCAAGATCCTCGAAGGGATCGCGGAGTCGACGCTGAGCACCCAGCAGCCCGCCGCAGCGCGGATTGTCTTCCTGCAGGCACTGGACATCTTCGAACGGCTCGGCGTGCCCGAGGCGGAGGCGGCACGGATCCGCATAGAGACCATCGACCCAGCCTTCGGTCTGCGCCTCACCAAGTCCGCGTCTTAGGCAGCGTGCTGCCGACCGTCCGGGGAGACAGCCGGTACTCCTTGTAACCATCAAGGTCGACAGCACGCTGCCCGGTCGGGCGAGCCCCGGCTCTTGGGCTGCCCACCTGACCTGGGGAGCAAGGCAGTCGTCAAGGCGACTGCAACCCAGGTGTCCAGGCTGGAAACAGAGAAAAGCTGCGCGGTCCCCGCCGGGGAGGTCAGCGCCCGGAGCCACATCCGGCACGTCCAGCCCGTTGGCCCGCGCGAGACGAGCCCGGGCTGATGCCCGCGCCAACTCTGGGAGGCCTCCGTGGTAGCGAGCCAGGACCAATACCTTCCGCAACCCCGCAGGCGCAGGCCCGGGCGTGGCTGGCAGCGCAGCCGCCCCCGTGACATGGAACCGAACAGGTCCTCCAGTGTGGTCCGGCCGGTCCAGGCCTCCCCCACAGTGGCCGGAACCACTACCGCCCTCGCCGCGGACCTCGGCGCACTGCGGGCTGGACGGCCCCTGGTGGCGGCCGATGAGTTCGCCCTGGACAGCCTGATCACCACCGCCGAGCGGTTCATCACCTTGTTCTATAGCGAGAACCGGCTGGGAGACCCCGACCTGCGGCGGCGGCAGGTCCGCCGGGAGATCGAGACGACTGGCACCTACTGGCACACCCCCGCCGAGCTGACCTTCGGTGCCCGTGTCGCGTGGCGCAACAGCTCGCGGTGCATCGGGCGGCTGTACTGGCACAGCCTGCGGGTGCGTGACCGCCGGGAGGTCACCGCGGCAGCCGACATCGCTGACGAGTCGGCTGAGCACCTGCGCGAGGCCACCAACGACGGCCGGATCCGGCCGGTGATCACTGTGTTCGCGCCCGACGCGCCAGGGCGGCCAGGCCCGCGGATCCTCAGCCCCCAAGTGGTCCGCTACGCCGGCTACCAATGCTCCAACGGCACCGTCATAGGTGACCCCGGGAGCGTGGACACCACCAGTCTTGCCCTCGACCTTGGCTGGCGCGGCGGCCGGCCCCGGGGCCGGTTCGACATCCTGCCCCTGATCATCCGGGAGCCAGGGGCCATGCCCACACTGCACGAGCTGCCCACGGACGTGGTCGTGGAGGTCCCGATCAGCCACCCGATGTTCGGCTGGTTCGCCGACCTGGGCCTGCGGTGGTACGCCGTGCCAGTGATCAGCGACATGTACCTGGACATCGGCGGTGTGTGCTACCCCGCCGCACCCTTCAACGGCTGGTACATGTGCACCGAGATCGGGTCGCGTGACCTGGGTGACACGGCGCGGTACAACCAGCTCCCGGTGGTCGCCCAGCGCATGGGGCTGTCCACGTCCAACGACCGGACCCTGTGGAAGGACAAGGCCATGACCGAGCTCAACCTGGCGGTCCTGCACTCGTTCTCCGCCGCCGGGGTGACCCTCGCGGACCACCACACCGAGTCGGAGCGATTCCTCCAGCACCTGGCCAGGGAGGAGCGCCACGGCCGGCAGTGCCCGGCGGACTGGACGTGGATCGTGCCGCCTGCCGCGTCGTCCACGACCCCGGTCTTCCACCGCTACTACGAGGACTTCGACCAGACGCCGAACTTCTACCGGCACCCCACGCCCACGCGGCTGCGGCCGGTCATCCCCTACGACGCCCAGCCGGAACCGGCCGCGTGACACGGAGCCGGTGCGCCGCATCAACGCCCGATGCTCCACTGGTCGGCGTGGCCGTTCAGCTGGTGCCCGTTTGACGGCTCGTGCCCGTTGGCAGCTTCGGCGAACGAGGCCGCGTCCTTGCGCTCCCACTCCTCGATACCGCGCAGGATCCCCTCCGTGTAGGCACGCAGGTGAGCACGGTAGACCTCGCTGAAGGTACGCAGGTACGCCAGCTCGGCGTTTGCGGCCTGCCGCTCGTTGTCGGTCAGCGGTGGCGCTGGGACGCTGAGCGCGGAAACGGCCGCGTCACGGGCCCTTGCGTGCGCCTCCTCCAGGATCATGTCCGAGTAGTGCTGCGCCTCGGTCATCATCTCGTCGCGGCGCCGCTTGGCCTCCTGGGTGACCCGGCTGCTGTACGCCTGGGCGTCGGCCACGTACCTGTCGGCGGTGACCTGTGCGGTGGACAGGATCCGCACCGCGTGCACGTGCGCGTCGGCCTCACCGAACAGCACCGACGACTCGCCGTTGCCGTTGACCTCGCCGGCGATGACCCTCCGGCGGAGGCGCTGGACGTCCTGCCACAGCGACGACCGCTCGTTCACCAAACGCACGAACTCGGCGTGCACTGTGCGCAGGAACTCCCGGACCGGCTCTTCCTCGAAGCCGCGCCGCCCCATCCGCGTCAGGGGGAAGGTGACGGTCTGCAGGTCATCGGGAGTAAGCCTGTTCTCCTCGTCGAACCATGCTGCTGGTGTTGTCACGACTCGCTCCACCCGAAATCCTCGATGTGTATCTGGTCCCGCGACATGCCCCCTGAGGTCAGCCGGGCAAGGGTGTCCTGGACCATCTCGGTCGGGCCGACCACGTATGCCTCACGCCCTGACCAGTCGCCGAACCGGGCCACCACGTCTGGCACGCGGCCCGACTCGCCTGAATACCTGGAGTCGCCTGACACCACGGGTGTCACGGTCAGCCACGAGTGCTGGGCGGCCATCTTCTCCAGGTCTTCCAGGTCATAGAGCCCGTCGGCGGTCCGCGCTCCGAAGAACAGGTGCACCTTCGGTGGCCGCTGGATGGCTGTGAGCTGTTCGAGAATGGCTTTGAGCGGGGCCAGCCCAGTGCTTCCCGCCACGAACAACAGGTCTCGGCTGGGAATGGGCTGGGGCAGTGTGAGCACCCCGACGGGGGGCCCTATCCGCAACTCGGTGTCCGCGATCGTGGCGCTCGTCAGCGCCATGCTGACCGCGCCGCCATCGACCAGCCGGACGTGGAACTGCAGCAGCCCGTCCTGACGCGGCGCGTTCGCGATGGAGTAGTAGCGCCACAGCCGCTGGCGGTGGGGGGACTCGATCGCCACGGACTGTCCTGGCAGGTATTCCAAGCGCGGCTCGGGCCGGACGGTCAGCACCGACACGTCGTAGGTCCGCCGTTCGTAGCCCACGACCTTGCCCCGCCACCAGGCCGGCCGTTCTCGCTCGTCCTCCCGCGCCGCATTGGACATGACGGAGGCGACGATGTCGTAGGCCGCCCGCCAGTCGGCTGCCAGCTCCGGCGTCCAGGCCGGCCCGGAGAAGTGCTCAATGGTGGCCAGCAGGACGGCGCCCACCGCGCCGTAGTGCTCGGCGACGGCACCGAACTTGCGGTGGTCACGGCCAAGTCCCTGGAGGAATGCGGTCAGCTGATCCACACGGTCGACCTGGGAAATGATCTTCACCAGCGCGTCCATGAAGTGGCCGCGCTGCGATGCCATCGACACCGGGAACAGGTCCCGGACCTCCGGGTGCCTGATGAACAGGTCGGAATAAAAGAACAGCGGCACCTCATCGCCGTGCATGGCGACACGCGAGATGCTCTCCCGAAGCCGGGCGACGTCCAACGTTCACGCCTCTCTCCGCCGTCGCCACCCAGCTGATTGGTCCCGGGCATGGTGACCTCCGCCTAGAGCCGATCAAACCGATGACGGTGTCCATGTCAGTTGCACGACAACTCTCAGGCAAGTTGCAGCGCAAGACATCGGTCAGCTGACCGATATTTAAGCTGGGCCCCGCGAGCCGAAGGGCGCGGCGCTGTCTGGACTGAGGAGCGAGGAGCGAGCGCAGCGAGCGCGGGAGCGACGAAGGAAGACAGTGCCTTCAGGCGCCCGGAGGCGAGCGGGACTAGCAGGGAACGGTGGCTACCACCACGGTGCAGGAGAACTCCTCGGAGCAGACCACGCTGGTGAGGAGCCCCTGCACCTCTGCGGCGCCGACGGTCTGCGCGGCCTGCCGCTCGCTGGTCTCGATGAGCAGATGACCACCGGGAGCGAGCCAGTCCCTGGCCCCTTCCGCGACGCGCCGGTGCACGTCAACGCCATCGGGGCCACCGTCCAGCGCTATGTGCGGCTCGTGCAGCCGGGCCTCGGGGGGCATCAGGCCGATCTCCCAGGTCGGCACATAGGGAGCGTTGGCGAGCAGGAGGTCGACCCGGCCATGCAGGCCAGCAGGCAATGCCTCGTAGAGGTCACCATGGAAGACCTGCCCGCCCACGGCGGCAACGTTACGGCGGGCGCACCGCACCGCCTCAGCCGCGATGTCGGCTGCATACAACTCGACCCGGCCCACTGCCGCAGCCAGTGCCACGCCCAGTGCCCCGGTGCCGCAGCACATGTCCACGACGACTGAACCTGCATGCGCAAGATCAGCCGCGGTGACGACCAGGAACTCGCTGCGCTGCCGGGGGACAAAGACGCCCGGTTCGACCGCGACCCTCAGCCCGCAGAAGTCGGCCCAGCCGACTATGACCTCCAGGGGCTCGCCCTGGACCCGCCGCTGGACCATCCCTTCGAGCTCATCTGGTGTGGCCGCGGCACCGGTGAGCACACGCGCTTCCTCCTCTGCGAACACGCAGCCAGCCGACCGCAGGCGCGCCACGATGCCGGGCGCCGGGTCAGGGGTGGTGGGAGGAACCGGCATAGGAGCCTTTCACGGGTACTCCATACAGTTCTGCCCTTAGTACCAGGCCCGGCACGAGTTCCACCAGAGGCGACGCTCTGCTAGTCCCGCACGGCAGCCTCACACTTTGTTGCTGAACTGCAGCTCCCGGATCGCGACCGCCTGCCCCTTCTGGCCCGGATAGACCTGCTTGACCGTCACGATGACCTCGCTGACACCGTGCAGGCTGACCTGCCGGCTCTGGAAGCCTGCGGTGTCGTCGAAGGAGAGGAGGACCGCGGGCTTACCCGGGGC
>DASYYE010000312.1:0-12920 GCA_035946955.1 Streptosporangiaceae bacterium
TGGGTCTTACTGCTAGGCGCTGTAAGACCCACCGCGGTCATGGAGATGCCGCCCTGGCGCCGCGTCCGGTGGCTGGGGCGGCACCCGCCGTCGCCGGGGCGAACGTCGCCGGGCGCGGCACCAGGTGGCCGTTGGTGTCGGTGAACAGCGGCTGGGCTCCGGGGTGGGGAGCGTTACTTCTTGCGGGCCAGGGTGAGGCCGTCAGCGACGGGGAGGGTGACCGCCTCTAGACGGTCATCGGCGGCCAGGGCCGCGTTGAAGCTCCGCAGTGCCCGGGCGGACGCGCGGCGGACCGGGTCGGCGGCCAGGTCAGGGTCGAGGACATATCCATCGAGCAACACGTTGTCGACGGCGAGCAGGCCGCCCGGCCGCAGGAGCGGTATGGCCAGTTCGTAGTAGTGCGGGTAGTTGATCTTGTCCGCATCGAGGAACACCAGGTCGGCGGCTGCCGCTGGCAGGGTGGCCAGTGTCCGGCGCGCCGGGCCGAGCCGGAATTGGATGCGGTCCGCCACCCCGGCGCGTTCCCAGTGCTCCCGGGCGAGGCCGGCGTGCCGGTCGGTCACGTCACAGGTGACTACCCGGCCACCGGGCGCGAGCCCGAGGGCGAACGCCAGGGCTGACAGGCCCGTGAACGTGCCTACGTCGACCACGGCCGTGGCCCCCAGCAACCGGGCCAGCATGCTCAGCAGTGCTGCCTGCTCGACCGGGACCATCATCCCGGCTTCGGAACCCAAGGCTGCGGTCGCCACAGCGAGCGAGTGCAGCGCCGGGTCCACGGGCGTGCAGCAACCCAGCAGGTAGGCGTGCAGTGCCTCGCTGAGTGGCACGTGCTTGACCGCGCTCACGGACAACTGCCTGTCCGCGCCAGTTGCCAGGCCGGTCATCGCAGTGGCCTCCTCTCACCGGAGCCTCCTCTCACCGGAGCCTCCTCTCACCGGCCGGGGCGGCCGTATGGCTGTCCGCCCCGGCCGGGAACACACCACGGTGCGGCCACCGCGCACGGGCTACGCGGCGCCGAGGGGGCTGTTCTGATAGGCGGCGAGCTGCCACTGCCCGTTCTGCTTGACCAGCAGCCACATCGCGCGGATGGCGCGGCCGGGGGGGACCTCGGTCTCCCCGCGCGCGAGCACACCGCCCTGGGTGATCAGCAGGCCGACGTCGGCGCTCAGGAAGCGGATGTCCACGGGCTGGCCGGTGACCTGGGTGCCCTGGTACGGCCCGGCGAACCCGGCAGCCATGAACGAGCGGATGCCGTCGCGGCCCTTGCGGAACTCGCCGGGCAGGATCATCGTGCCGTCCTCGGTGAAGACCGAGGCGAAGGCGTCCGCGTCGTGGTTGGCCCATGCTGCGACAATGCGCTGTGGCACCGCCGCCGCGGCCGCCTGGTCAGCGGCTGACGGCCCGGCCGGCGTCGTGCTTGTGACGGTCACTGTGACTTGTCCTTCCCTAGATGTAGAGCGTGTTCGGCTCCAGGCCGCAGGTGACCCGGCCGTACAGTTCGGCGTTCACATCGGGGTTCATCAGCGCGTGCAGCGTGACCGCGTTGATGTCGGCCCGGATCCGGCCCATGGGCACGTCCGCGTAGACCGAGGACCCGCCGCTGGCGGAGGCGTAGATGTCAACAGCCTCACGTGCGGCCCGGCACGCGGCGCCCAGTTCACCGCGGGCCAGGGCGCGGTCGGCGATGGACCACTCGCTCCCGGACGCGCACTTGCCGTCGACCAGCGCGGCAAGCCTGTGGGCGTGGAACTCCGCCTCGTCGAGGCGCTGGGCCGCCTCGGCGACACGCAGGTGGGTCAGTGGCGCCTCGGCCTGGTGCTCGTAACTGGTGTAGGTGATCTTCCGGTCCGGCAGCCGCCCGAAGAACACCTCGCGGGCCGCTGCTGCCAGCCCGGCCGCGATGCCCACTGACGAGGCCGACGCGACCGGCAGAAGTGGCGCACGGTAGATGGGCCGCCCGGCCGTGTAGGCCGACGCACTGGCGCCCCGCAGGACCGCGGGCAGCGGCAGCACCCGCCGGCTGGGCACGAACACGTCCTTGGCCACAGTGCTCACGCTGCCGGTACCGCGCAGCCCGGTCGTGTGCCAGTCGTCTACGACCTCCAGGTCGGACATGGGCACCAGTGCCACGACGGGCATAGGCGGCCGGTCACCGTCCAGCACCACCGCGATGACCTCCTGCCAGTGCGCGTGGTGCGCGCCGGTGATGAACCCCCAGCGCCCGTTCACCAGCAGCCCGTCCCCGGAGGGGACAGCTATCGCGGATGGGCTCAGCGTGCCGCACACCCGTACATCGGGGGTGGCGAACACCTCGTCCTGCACGTCGTCAGGGAACAGGCAGGCCATCCAGGTCGGGATCCAGTACACCTGCACCGTCCAGGCCAGTGAGCCGTCGGCCCGGGCAAGCTGGGCCGCCACGTCCACCAGCGTGCGAGTGCCAGCCTCGTACCCGCCGTAGCGGGCGGGCGCCCGCAGCTTGAAGACCCCGGCCTCGGCCAGGGCCTGGACCTGCTCGTCAGCCAGTCGCCGGTGCTCCTCCGCCCACACCGCGTGTTCGGCCAGGGTCGGCACCATTTTCGACACACGCTCGACGACTTCGGCGCGCGCCGGAACATCCGTCGTCAACAACCGCGGCCTCCCATCAGGAGTTGGGCGCTGAAGCAATGCCAGTCCATAATGCCTGGCCTAGCCCAAAAAAAACGACCGCTAAATTGCTTAACCAAACCCCTGTCAGGCGCATTTTCGGAGATGTGAACGAGGTTTCCCGGATGCGATTATTGACAATCCCATGAGTCTGGGACGGCCAAATCTTGAGGAGTGGCACACGTGACTATTTCACCTACCAGGTCAGCGATGCCGATTGCTCCGGCCGAGCTGGAAGACCTGGACCGCAGGCATGTCCTCCACCCGCACCAGCGCTCCCAGCGCCAGTGCCGCCGGGTGATTGTCCGGGGCCAGGGCTGCGTCGTCTGGGACGCCAACGGCCGTGAGCTGCTCGACGCGCTCGGTGGGGGTATCTGGGTGGCCCAGGTCGGCCATGGCAGGCCGGAACTCGCCGAGGCCGCCGCGAGACAGGCGGAAGAGCTCGCCCAGTTCACCGGCTTCTTCGAGTTCGGCAACGACAAGACGATCCGGCTCGCCGCGAGGCTCGCGGAGCTGACCCCGCCCGAGCTGAACAAGGTGTTCTTCACCTGTGGTGGTTCCGAGGCTGTGGACACCGCCCTCAAGGTCGCACGGCTGTACCACCACCGGCGCGGGCAGCCGAACCGCACCTGGATCATCGCCCGCCATTACGGCTACCACGGCACCAGCTACGGCAGCGGCACCGCAACCGGCATCCCCGACATGCAGAACGCGGTCGGCCCCAATCTGCCGCACGTAGAAAAGGTCATGCCCCCCTACCCCTACCGCCAGGAGCTGTATGGCGGGGCGGACCCCACAGAGTTCTGCCTGCGTGAGCTGGCCGAGACCATAGACAGGATCGGGCCGGGAAACATCGCGGCCATGATCGGCGAGCCGGTGCTGGGTGGCGGAGGCGTGGTCATCCCGCCCGCCGACTACTGGCCGCGGGTACGGCAGCTCCTGAGCGAGCACGGCATCCTGCTCATCGCCGACGAGGTGATCACGGCTTACGGCCGCACCGGCGCCTGGTTCGACTCCGCGGCACGCGGCATGGCGCCCGACATCATCACCACCGCCAAGGGCATCACCAGCGGATACGCCCCGCTGGGTGCGGTGTTCATGCGCGATGACATAGCCGCGGCGCTGTCAGCGGGCGAGCACAGCTTCTTCCACGGCTTCACCTACACCGGGCACCCAATGTCCTGCGCGGTGGCACTGGCCAACCTCGACATCATCGAGAACGAATGCCTGCTGGACGCCTCGCTGACGATCGGCGACTGGCTGCGCGCGGGCCTCGCCCCGGCCGCGGGCCTGCCGGTGGCCGGGGACGTCCGGGTGGTTGGCGCAACCGCTGGCATCGAACTCGTGGCAGACCGCCAGACGCGCGAGCCAATCTCCCCGGACGTGGCGCTCGCGGTATGCGACGAGGTGTACGACGCACACGGAGTGATCATCCGCAACTACGGCCCGACCCTGGTGCTCTCCCCGCCGCTCGTGATGTCCGCCGACGAGACCAGGCACGTGACCTCGGCCGTGGTGGACGCACTGAGCAGGCTGGATGTGGCCAGCGGCCGCATCGCGGCACGGTGAGCGACAGGCTGTGGCACGGCGCGTGGTGCGCCGTGCCACAGTCATCGGCCGCCGTGCGGGGCCCCGCCGTCATGGCCGTCAGGTCACGCGACCGGAAGATCCCGGCGGTGTTGCAGGTCGCGCACGTGGTCTTCCTGGGTCATGGCTGGGAGGTCGGCCTGGGCGTCGGTTATCCGCCGGACCTCGACGACGAACTCCGGGGCGGTGGTGGGCGGGGCTGCCGCCAGGGGCATCTTCTTGGCCCAGCCGACCGCATCCTCCAGCGACGCCGCGCTGATGAGGAAGAAACCGGAGACCTGTTCGTGGTCGGGGGTGAAGGGGCCTTCGACGACTCTTTGCTCGCCACTCTTGTTGACGTGGACCCGCGCTGCCGTCGCGGTGGGGTCGAGCCCGTCGTAGGAGATCAGTGCGCCGGCCTGCTTGAGTTCCCCGACGAAATCAAGCATGTCACTGATCAATTCCGCACTCGGCGTCACCTGAGAGAGATCTCTGACGTCACCTTTGGGCAAGAGCATGAAACGCTCCACTGCACATCCCTCCTCGTCGTTGGGTCTGCCATGCTGAATTCTGGCGATACCGCGAATGCTACAGCGGATAACATCGATACACAACAGTGCTATGCAACGTTTTGGCTGGTGCTGGGGCAATTCTGTGCCCCCAGCCAGTAAAAGGAGACAAGACATTCCAGACATGAAGCCCGGACATATATCCATATAGCCGGGACGTGACCTCCCTGGCCCTTAACGCACCAGGGAGCAACACGGGCATCAGTGGATCATGTGACGAATGGCACCCTACCTCGGATGCTACTGGCCGCAAACGTGCCGGACAATGATCAACTTCCCCTGATGGGGCTGATGGGGCTAATTTGCCGGAACTGGAGTAAAAGTGACTGGCAGGCTCGCCAGGCCGTGCAGCACAAAGCTCGGCTTCCAGGTCAGCGAGTCTTCCGGCACCGCCAGCCGGAGGTTGTCCAGCCTGCGGAGCACCGTGGCAATGGCGACCTCGCCTTCCAGGCGGGCCAAGGGAGCACCGAGGCAGAAGTGCGTCCCGTGACTGAAACTGAGGTGCCCGGCGGCCTTGCGGCGCGGGTCGAGCCGGCCCGGCTCCTCATACACGCCCGGGTCGTGGTTGGCGGCCACCGCGGAGACCACAACGTGGTCGCCGGGCTGGATCACCACGCCCGCGACCTCGACGGGTTCGCGCGCGAAGTGGTAGGTCACGACCGACACCGGGCTGTCGAACCGGAGGAACTCCTCAACCGCGCCCGGCATCAGCTCCGGCTTGTCGCGCAGCAGCGCCAAGACATCGGGGTTGCGGAACAGGGCGAGCACACCGTTGGAGATCAGGTAGGCAATCGTCTCGAACCCGGCCGTGAGGAGCATGAACGCGTTCGACCGGACCTCTCGCTCGGTGAGCTTGTCGTCTTCCTCCTTGGCGAGGACCATTGCCGTCAGCAGGTCGTCCCCTGGGTTTCGCTTCCTGGCCTCCACCAGGTCCGTGAAGTACTTCTCGAACCACTGCCCGGCGTTGATGACGTCGTCATAGGTTGACGACGCGTTGATGCCGGTCAGCACCTCGGTATAGTGCTCGAACTCCGTGCGGTCGGCCAGTGGGACGCCGAGCATCTCGCAGATCACCCGGATCGGCAGCGGCAGCGCGAGGGCCTGCATGAGGTCGGCGTGCCCCGCTGGCGCCACCGCGTCCACCAGCTCGTTGGTGATCTCCTGGACCCGGGGGCGGAGTTCTTCCACGCGCCTGCGGGTGAACGCCTTGGACACGAGCTTGCGCAGTCGGCCGTGGTCCGGTGGGTCCGTGAAGATCATGTGCTGGCTGAGCGGGAAGTCCTCGCTGTTGAGCCCGACGAACCGGCGCAGGTCGGGCGCGGCCACGTCGATGCTGCGCACGAGCCTCGGGTCAGACAGCACCTCACGGGACTCACTGTGCCCGGTGATAAGCCAGGTCGGCATGCCATCGGGCAGCGCCACCCGGTGGATGGGGCTGCGCATCCCGAGTTTGGCCAGCAGCGCCCGTGGGTCCGCGACTGTTTCCGTAGTCAGTTCCTGCGCGACGTCTCGGCTCAGCATTCCCACCCTCGCAAGCACGTAGGTTCCGTTATGCCGGGGACACCACGCCAACGTAACAATTCCCACGGGCCGACGTTTCTCGCACATTGCCCAAATACATCGGCACTGCCTGTAATGAGCATTCCTGGAGGTGCCCGGACGCTGCCTGGCCGGCAAGTATCCAATGATGGGGGAGCCAACAGCCGGAAACTGCCCCCTCCCACGTACCCATTGACACTGAGAAGGTGATGAACGTGAAAGCAGCCGTCATTCCCGAGGTCAACGGGACATGGGAACTGCGCGAGGTGCCAGCCCCGCGGCCGGGCCCCGGCGACGTCCTCATCAGGGTGCACGCGTGCGGTGTGTGCTTCAACGACGTGCTGGCCACCCGGGGGTACATCCCGTTCCCCGCGTTCAGCCCGGCGGTCACCGGCCACGAGCCAGTGGGTGAGGTCGTCGAGACCGGGCCGGGCGTGACGACCCGCCAGGCCGGCGACCGCGTCGGCGTCACGTGGGTCCGGGCCGGCTGCGGCAGGTGCGACTACTGCCGCCGCGGCCTGCCTGTCACCGGCCAGACCGCCATGAACTGCCCGGCGCCGACCGCGACCGGCTTCAGCGTGCCGGGGGGCCACGCCGAGTACCTAGTCGCGGCCGCGGACCAGACCGTGCTCATCCCGGACGGGCTAGCCTCTGAACTCGCTGCGCCTGTGCTGTGCGCGGGGTACACGGCCTGGTCGGCACTGCGGGCGGCTGAGCCCTCCCCCACCGACCGGGTGGCCGTGCTCGGAATCGGCGGCCTGGGCCACATGGCCTTGCAGTACTCCCGGGCCTGCGGGTTCGAGACCATCGCGGTCACCCGCTCACCCGACAAGCATGCGCTCGCCCGTGAACTGGGCGCCGATACCGTCCTCAGCAACGGCACCGAACTGCGCGAAGCCGGCGGTGCTGACGTCATCCTGGTGACCGGCCCGTCCCACCGGGCGGCAGCCGAGACCCTCCAGGGCCTGCGGGTCAACGGGCGGCTGGTGCTCGCCGGGATCGACGGCGCAGAGCCGTTCACCATCCCCCCCGCCATGGCCTACCCGTTCTTCGCCCAAGGCCAGAAGATCATGGGCGCCACGCACAATGGCCCGCAGTACCTGGCCGAGGCGCTGACCCTGGTGGCGGCCGGCAAGGTCACCCCCCGGATCGAGGCCTTCTCAGCAGACCACGTCAATGACGCGGTCGAGCGCACGGCCAAGGGCGAGATCCGCTTCCGCGCTGTCGTCACCTACTGACAACGAACGCAGCCGGGCCAGTCCAGGCGGCGCGGCGGCCCTCCGGCTCGCTCAGGCCGCGCCGCTGTCTGGCAGTGCCAGCCACCAGGGATTGGCCCTGGCCCATTTGATGGTGCCGGCCAGGCCCTGTTCCAGTGGAACCCGGCACTGGAAGCCAAGCCGCTGGTGCGCCTTGGTGGTGTCGGGCACACGGCGCGCCAGATCCTGATAGGACGCGCCGAGGGCGGTGGCGGTATCCACCGGCTGGGCCGGGATGGCCGCGTCCGCCAGCTTGGTGATGAGGCAGACTACGGAGGCGACCGTGGTCTCCCGGGTGCTGCCGAGGTTGAAGGCCTCACCCGTGGCCGCCGGGGATGCTGCAGCGAGCAGCGTGCCCTCGACCGCGTCACCGACATAGGTGAAGCAGCGCGTGTGCCCACCCTGGTCGTAGAGCACCGGCGGCAGGCCGTTGAGCACCCGGTGCACGGTCCGGCTGACCAGGTAGGCCGGGCGTTGCCGCGGACCGTACACGTTGAAGTAGCGCACCACCGTGGCATCGAGCCCGTGCTGGCTGACGAATGCGAACGTCAGGTGCTCGGCAAGCCCCTTGCTCGAGGCGTATGCCCACCGGTGGGCGGTGGTCGGCCCGAGCAGGCGGTCGCCGTCCTCCCGCCAGGGCACGTCCGGGTGCTTGCCGAACACCTCGCTGGTGCTGGCGACCACGACCCGTGCCCCGGTGCGGGCTGCCCGGTCCAGCACGTGGCGGGTGCCCGAGAAGTTGACGTCGATGACCTCCAGTGGGCGGGCCAGGTAGCGGTCCACGCCCACCACCGCCGCCAGGTGGTAGACGACCTCGGTCCCGGCGGTGACCGCTTCGGCCACCCTGTCCGGGTCACGCACGTCCCCCGCGACGTACCTGACGTCAGCGGTGTTGCCTGCTGGGCCGTATGGCACGGTGGCGTCTGGCACGGCGGCGTCGAAGACGGTGACCTCGGCGCCACGTGCCAGCAGAGCTGACACGAGGTGGCTGCCGATGAACCCGCAGCCTCCTGTCACGACCGCCCGCACCGCACTCATAGGGCTCTGCTCACCGCCCGACCCCCCGGTAGGTGAAGCCAAGCCTGCGGAACGCAGCGATCTGCTCTTTGGCGAAGTAGGCACGCCCGTCCATGATCAGGCACGGCCTCGCCACCGGCAGCTCCGCGAAGTCGATCTTCTCGAACTCGCGGTGGAGTGCGAAGACCGCCAGGCAGTCGGCGCCCCGCACCGCGTCCTGAAGAGACTCGGCAGGCCGGATGCCGAGCAGCGCCTCGGCCTGGGCGCAGTCCGCGAGCGGGTCGTAGACGCGGACGTCCACTCCGGCCGCCACCAGCGTGGCGACCGCGTCGGCTACCGGGGTGGCACGCAGGTCACCGGTGTTGTTCTTGAAGGCCAGCCCGAGCACGGCCACGACGCAGCCGGCAGGGTCCTTCCCAGCCGCACCCAGCTCCTCGACGATCAGGCGGGCGGTGTAGGCGGGCATGCCCGCGTTGACCTTGCGGCTCACCTGGGTGGTAGCGAGGTCCAGGCCACGGCGGCGGGCGGAGTGCCAGACCATCCACGGGTCCTTGGTCAGGCAGGAGCCGCCCACCCCCACGCTGGGCAGCAGGATGTTGACCTTGCCCTCACCCTTGGGGATGGAGTTGGCCGCGGCGATCACGTCGAGCACGTCCACGCTGAACAGTGCGCAGAACTTGGCCAGTTCGTTGGCCATGGCGATGTTGAGGTCGATCCACCAGTTGTCGGCCAGCTTGACGATCTCGGCGGCCTCCAGCGAGTCCTGCCCCAATACACTCACGCCGAGCGCGCGCCGCCAGAACCGGGCGGCCGCAGTCGTGCTGTCCGGGTCGATGCCACCCACCACGATCGGGAAGGTCCGCAGGTCGGCCAGGGCGTTGCCTTCGGCCATCCGCTCCGGGCAGAAGGCCAGCTTGAAGTCCACGCCACCCCGCAGCCCACCCGCTTCCAGCAGGGGCAGGGCCACACCGCGGGTGGTGCCAGGTGGGACAGTGCTCTTGAGCACCAGCAACTGTCCCGGGCGCAGATGGGGGGCCAGCGACTCGCAGGCACCACGCAGCTGCGTATCGGCCAGCGAGCCATCGTCGCGCACCGGGGTCCCGACCGCGATCAGCACCACATCCGCTCCAGCCACGTCCTGGTAGGCGGTGGTGACCCGCAGCCTGCCCGCGGCCATGGCCCTGAAGAGAACCTCCTCGAGTTCGTGCTCACGAAACCGGCAGGACCCCCGGTTCAGTTCCGCGACCAGCAGCTCATCGGTGTCGATGCCGACGACGCTGGTGCCGCGCTCGGCCAGGGCCGCCGCGATGCACGACCCGACGTAACCGAGGCCGATCACGGCCACATGCAGGCTCTCGGACACCGGTGGCTACCACGTCACCGGGAAAGCCAGCAGCCGCTGGACGGTCCCGTCGTTGTAGGCCGGGACCTCCTCGACCGGCAGCGTGCAGCGCAGTGTGGGGAACCGTGTGACCAGGCCCTGCAATGCGATCTCCAGTTCCAGGCGGGCGAGGTTGCGGCCGAGGCAGTGGTGGATGCCGAAGCTGAACGCCAGGTGGTGGCTGGGCGGCCGGGTCACATCCAGCTCGTGGGGGTGTGAGGTGACACCCGGGTCGAGGTTGGCGCCCGCGAAACTGATGAGCATGCCATCACCTGCCTTGATCACCTGGCCCGCGACCTCGATGTCGGCCGTGGCGACCCGTGCGAGCTGCTCCACCGGCGACACGTAGCGCAGCAGCTCCTCGATCGCGCCAGGCACCAGGCCGGGGTCGGCGGCGAGGGCCGCGTACTGGCCTGGTTCACCGAGCAGGGCCAGCACCCCGAGCGCGATCATGGAGGTACTCGTGACGGTGCCGGCCACGAGGATCGCCAGCGCGAACTGGGTCAGCTCCTCACGGGTGGTGTGGCCGGTGCGCAAGTGCGCGCCGATCAGGTCATCGACCAGGCCGTTGCCCGGGCTGGCCGTTTTCGTGGTGATCAGCCGGTCGAGATAGCCGGTCAGTTCGGCCATGGCCTCGTCCGCGTGGTCCGGGTCGAACAATGCCCTGGCTGGTCCTTCGAAGGCGTTGCGCTCCCCGTAGGGGACACCGAGGAACACGCACACGACCTTCATGGGGACCGGCGTGGCGAACGCGGTCATCAGGTCGGCCGGCGGACCCTGACGGGCCATGTCGTCCAGGAGCGAGTCGACGATCCGCTGGATCTCGGGACGGTGCACCGCGACCCGCCTGACCGTGAAGCTCGGCGTCAGCAACTGACGCTGCCGGGTGTGCTCAGGTGGGTCCACGCCGAACAGTGCCCCCGCGAACCCGCCCTCTTCCTCCTGGGCCATCTCCCGGGTGGCACGCATGTGGAGGTGGCGCTCGTCGATCACGGGGTAGTCGGGGAAGTCCGCGCGGCTGGAGTTGCGCTGATCGGCCAGGAGCGCGCGCCCTTCGGCGGGCCCCGTCACCAGCCAGGTCGAGCGGCCGTCGTACAGCCGGACCCGGGTTACCGGCCCTGGCTCCCGGAACCGCGCGGTCCCGGCGGAGGGCCGGTACGGGCACTCGCGTTGGAGTGGGTAGCCCAGCAGGTCCACCTGGCTGTCCGTGGGAGCGGTCATCGGCGGGCCGCCTGGAAACCGATGTGGGCGTAGTAGTCGGCGATCGCGTGAAAGGACTCTTTCGGCTCGAACCGGTAGGCCGAGGCCGGGTCTCCGAAGTCGTCCCGGATGGTCTTCACGATCGCCATGCTCGCCGTGTCGAGGTCGAGACGCTGGTCGGGGTTGTGCGGGTGGGTCGGGTGGATGAACTCCGAGACCGCCGCACCGCACACTCCGGCCTGCTCGAAGATGTCGAACATCTTCAGGTGGTAGGCGGCCTGGGAACCCTCGTCACGCGCATACCCGGGCAGGATCGTGGGCGCCGGCCCCGACCTGTCGACGATGTCCCAGAAGAAGAACGCCTTGTCCTCGGACTCGGCGTAGGTGGCGGTGCCGAACTCGGCGATCAGGACCGGCTTCCCCCACCTGCGGTATGCGCCGATCCCGGCGAGGTGCTGCGCGGCAGACCTGGGCGCGGGGATGTACTGGTACATGATCCCGATGAAGTCGAACGGCTCCCAGTCGACCTGCTCGAACGGGGCGGCTGAGTAGCTGAGGGCGCCGTGGAAACGCTGCCGCGCCACCGCGGCTGCCTCACCGAGGAACTTGTTCAGCCGGGGTGCCGCCTCGGTCATGTCCACGGTCCCGGTAGGGACCAGCAGGTGGTGGTCGGCGTCGGCGTACACGTTCGCCATCCGCTCGTGGTACTGCCCGCCAGCCACGATGCCCGGTGTGAAGATGAGGTGCACCGCGCCGATCGTGAGGCCGATCTGGCCGCCCTGGCGCCGCAGCGACTCGGCGAGCCGCGCACCCTCCGCCACATGGTCGAGGACGTCGGCCTGGGGGCGGTCCGCCAGCCGTGGCTGCAGCCACACGTGCATCCCGCGGTCGAGCGCGGCCTGGGCGGTCTCGGCCAGCCGGGCGAAATCGCTGCCGTAGACGGTGATCGAGTTGCAGTTGAGCTGGTCGCTGATGGCCGATACTTCTTCGAGCATCTGCGAGGTGCTCCACACCGACCGCGACAGCGGGCCCTGGCCGGTCTCGAAGTTGGTGCCCGTGTCATAGGCGACGCCACGGTAGGAGAGCCCCGGGCCGTTGCCTCTGCCGTTGTCGCGGCTGCCATTGTGCGAGTCAGACATGCTGCTCCTTCCTCGGTGCCGTGTCACCAGGTCACCGGCAGCTCATAGAGCCGCTGCAGCGTCCCGTCGTTGTTGTTGCTGGGCAGTTGCTCAGTGGGCAGCGTCACGCGCAGGTTGGGGAAGCGGCGGGTCAGCGCGCTGAAGGCGACGTCGAGCTCCAGCCGGGCCAGGTTGTCGCCTGGGCAGCGGTGGATGCCGTGGCTGAAGGAAAAGCTCGGCTTGGGCGGCCGCCGGATGTCGAAATCATCGGGCTGGGCCGTGGACGCCGGGTCGAAGTTCACCCCGGCGCAGCTGATGAGGATGCCATCGCCGGACTTGATGACCTGCTCGGGGAACTCGATGTCCTCGACGGCCACCCGGGCGAACGCCTCGACCAGCGACACGTACCGCAGGATCTCCTCGACCGCACCGGGGATCAGGCCCGGGTCCGCGCACAGGGCTTCCCACTGGTCGCGGTGGTCGAGCAGGGCCAGTGTGCCCAGTGAGATCACGTTGGTGGTGGTGTCGGTGCCCGCGACCAGCATGGCCATGGCGATGTGGACGAGCTCGTCGCGGGTGACCGTGCCCTTGTGGAGGTGGTTGACGATCAGGTCGTCGATCAGCCCGACGA
>DASYYE010000313.1:0-8136 GCA_035946955.1 Streptosporangiaceae bacterium
GGGGTTCCAGTCGAGCGGTGCCGTCGTGCTCCTCATCGCCGTGCTCATGCTCAGACCGCAGGGGCTGTTCTCCGTCCCGGCGCCGAGGAGGGTGTAATGGCACCGCGCCCGTCCGGGCCAGGACGGGGAATCATGGTGGCACGCCTCCGGCAAGCCGCGATCCCCGGCAGGATGCGGGTGCCCCGCCAGCCGCTGCTGCGTAACGGGCTGATCACACTCGCCGCCGGCGGTGCCCTCTACCTGGCGTCGTCACTGCTGAGCGAGAACGCGAACTTCAACCTGGCCGAGATCGCCGCCTACGCCATCGTGATCGCCGGCCTCACCTTGCTCATCGGCGGCACGGGCCAGATCTCGCTGGGTCACGCGGCGCTGATGACCGTGGGCGCTTACAGCTACGCCTATCTCGAGCAGCATCAGCCACACCTGCCCATATTGGCAGGCCTGCTGTTCGCGACCGCGTTCACCGCCGCAGCCGGTGCCGTCATCGGGCTAGCGGCCGCCCGGCTCCGGGGCCCATACCTGGCCGGGGTGACGCTCGCCCTCGGCGTGGCCGTGCCCGACCTTGCCGGCCACTACTTCAACAGCGACCAGGGCATCCCGGTCAGCCTTACCAGCCCCGGGGCGTACACGACGCGGCCGAACCACTATCTCGCGCTGATCTGCCTGTCCACCGCCCTGGTGACATTCTTCGTGCTCGCCAACCTCCGGCGCAGCCGACTGCACCGCTCCTTCACCGCCGTCCGTGACCACGAGATCGCTGCGTCCCTGTGCGGGATCAGCGTGGCAAGAACCCAGTGCCTGGCGTTCGTCCTGAGCGCAGCCTGCGCGGGGCTCGGTGGTGCTCTGCTCAGCCTGGCGCTCTTCGGGGCGACCCCCAGCGAGTTCCCGCTCACCCTGTCGATCCAGCTTCTCGCCGCCACGGTCATCGGTGGCATGGCAGGCCTTGGCGGCGCGGTCGCGGGGGCGGTCCTCATCGTGTACGTCCCGCTGTGGGTCGCGCACGTCGCCTCGGGCAGCCAGGGCAATCTCGCGCTCAACCTTCCGTCGCTGGTCTTCGGGTTCCTCGTCATCGGCGTCGTCATGGTGTGGCGGGACGGGATCGAGGGCCGACTGCGGTGGCTGGCCGGCCGGATCCTGGCCCACCTGCCAAGGAGCCGCCCCTCGAACTGAGCGGGCCCCTCGCCAAGGCCTCAGGAAGAACCTGAGCAATCGCGCCCATGACCGTGGGCGCCCCTCGAAACCTAGCGCCGGCAATGACGAAGAGCGCCGGCAATGGAGGTGCCCTCATGCAACATCGTTCACCCCCCTGGGTTGTTGCGCTGCTAGCCGCCACGGCGCTCGCCGCGTCGGCCTGCAGCAACTCCACGGCGAGCGGGGCGGCGTCAGGAAGCCGGAATGGCAAGCCCGGAGCGTCCGCGCCGGGAGTCACCGCGACCCAGTACATTCTCGGCTCGACCCAGCCACTCACGGGCGCTGCCGCCCCCGGCTACGGCGAGATAGCGCCCGCCTCGAACGCGGTCTTCAAGTGGGTCAACGCCCACGGGGGCATCCATGGGCGGACCATCGTCTACAACTACCTCGACGATGCGTACAACCCGGCCCAGACAGTCATCAAGACACGCCAGCTAACGGCGCAGCCGGTCTTCGCGGACTTCGATCCCCTCGGCACACCGACCCAGTTGCAGGTGCAAGGGTTCCTGAACAGGTCCGGGGTGCCACAACTGTTCGTGGCGTCGGGCTGCTCATGCTGGAGCAATCCCTCTTACCCGTTGTCGTTCGGCTGGCAGACCAACTACATCATCGAAGGCAAGATCCTCGGCCACTACATCAAGCAGCACTTCGCTGGCCGCAAGGTCGCCTACATCTACCAGGATGACGAGTTCGGGCAGGATGGCGTGGCCGGCCTCAAAACGCAGATCCCCAGCTCCGGCGTGGCCACCCAGCAGCCCTACAGCGTGACGCAGTTCCTCGCGACCGGTATCACCTCCCAGGTGGCGGCAGCCCAGGCAGCGCACGCCGGCGTCGTCGTCCTCTACGCAATTCCCGCTGTCGTCGCAGCCACCTTGCTGACGGCCGCCAAGCTCGGCTACCACCCGGCGTTCGTGGTGTCCTCCGTCGGCATCGACCCACACACCCTCGAATTCTTCTTCAAGTACCTCACCTCCAAGGCGAAGGCGAAGAACCCGGGCGCGGCGCTCCTCAACGGCGTCACCGGGGCCGACTTCCTGCCGAGCCCGAACAACCTCTCCAACCCCTGGGTCGCGCTGTTCCACCAGATCTGGGCCAACTACGACAGCGGCCAGCCGTTCGACAACAACACCATCTACGGTATGGGTGCCGCCATCACCATGGTCGACCTGCTGAAAGCGGCGGGGCCCAACCCCACGCGGCAGAGCCTGGTGGCGGCCCTTGATGCGAAGGGCGCATCCTTCGCCACGCCGGGCCTCGGGCCGCTCACCTACTCGAAATCGAACCACTACGGCTACGAGGAAAGCCAGCTCGGCATGATCAACGGCAACGGCGTGTTCACGCTCTCAGGGCCGGTGTACACAACGACCAACAGCCCCAGTGTGCCCGTCTCGACCCTCCCGGCGTCCACCGCGGCCGCGCCGGGCTTCACCAGTCCCAATTTCTGACGATCGCCGCTGGCACCCCTGTACACCAGCGGCGGGCTCCGGGGCGGCCGGGCGGCGTGACAGCCGCCCGGCCGCCCCGAGAGCTGCCGCGGCCGCCCCGCCCAGCTTCTCCAATCCTGGAAGTAATCACGTAATATCGTGAGTTCACCGGTAGCCAGTCCACGCGCGGCCCGGTCACGGGGCGCGCGGGGCGTGACCGCCGGGGGCTGCCGGGACGGTCGGGCTGACCGTGCCATCCGCTGTGGCGGTCCGGCACGTGTGGGATCCCAAAATTCAGCACTAGCCTTGACCTGGGCTTCTATGCGGCTCGCTCGTATTCGTTGATGAGGCCACCGAACAGCCGTCACCAATAGGCAAGAAACAGGCTTACACGCCAGTTGAGCGCCGGCGGTTTGGCGACGCCGTGGATGCTATGGCCGTGAGCTGGTCGAGCTTGACCCGGACTGTCTCGGCATCGCGATGGCCCAGTTCAGTGAAGATCGCAAGTGACCGATGCCATGCCCCCCGCGCGGCACCGGGGTCGCCGTTCGCAAGCTGCGCGTCGCCGAGGTGGCTCAGGGCCTCGGCCTGGCCCCAGCGCAGGCCGGCCTCCTCAGCCAGCGCAAGGGATCTCTGGTAGCAGACGATGGCCGCTGGGTAGTCGCCCAGGTGCTGGCGCGCGTAGCCGAGGCTGTCCAGCACCTGGGACTCACCGGTGATGTCACCGACCTCGCGCAGACTGTCCATTGCCTGCTGGCACCGGGCGATGGCCTGGTGATAGTCGCCGAGCAACGCCAACTGCCAGCCTGTTGCACCTACCGCGAGTGCGTAGGCGCGCTTGTCGCCGGTAGCGCGGAACAGCTCCGCTGCCTGCTCACTGTGCGCCAGCGCCTCTGCGAAGCTGCCCATGGCCTCGGCGACCACACCGAGGCCATGGTAGATGCGAGCCTGCCCGGGCTGGTCGTCAAGCTGACCGAATAGGTGGAGCGCGTGGTGGAGCTGGACGCGGGCGTCGCCAAGGCGGCCAAGCTGGATGTAGACGCGGCCGGTCTCCCGGTGGATGATAGCCCGCGCTGCGGCGTTCCCATTGCGCTGAGCCGCAGCCTGCGCCGTTCGCAGGATTTCCTCCAAATCATGCCAGTGCCCCTGTCGGTCAAGGAAGTGCGCCAGGGTCCAGGCAATCTGCCAGGCGTGCCGGTCGTAGCCTCCGTTGGCAGCGGCGGCGACCACCGCGAGCATGACCCGGTACTCGGCCGTGAACCAGCGCAACGCCTGCTGTTGGTCGGGCAGGTCCTCTGGCAGTACGCCTGGCTGGCGAGGCCCAAGGTGGATGGGCTCATGGCGGGGGAACAGCAGCACAGCCGCGGCATGGCCGGTGTGGAGATAGTGGTCGAGCACCCGGTGTGTCACCGAGCGGCGCTCGGCGACACTGTCGAGATGGTGTGCCTGCTCGGCGGCGTAGACGCGTAGCAGGTCATGGAACGCGAACCGCCCAGGCACATGCTCCATGATCAGATGGCGGTGTGTCAGTCCGGCAAGTGCCTCGCGTGCTCTCGGCAGGGGCATGCCGGCCAGGCTGGCAGCGGCAGCCGCCGAGATATCCGGGCCGACGTGGATGCCGAGCAGCCGGAACATCCGTGCCGCTTCCGGTTTCAAGGCTAGGTAGGACCAGGAGAACACGGCCCGCACTCTGGCCGAGGTGTCGCTCACTTCCAGGGCATCGAGCCGGTTGTTCGCGCCAGCAAGTTCACCCACTACGGCGCTGAGGCTAAGGCCAGGTTGAGTGACCACTCTGGCCGCGGCCACACTCAACGCCAGCGGGAGCCGTCCGCACAACGCCACCAGTCCCACCGCCGCTTGCGGCTCGGCCGCCACCCGACCCGAACCCAGGCGGCTGGCCAGCAACTCATACGCATCCCCAGGGGTGAGCACATCCAGCGCCACCAGATGGGCGCCCTCCCGCACGGCCAGCCCGGCCAGCTGGTTGCGGCTCGTCACCACCACCAAGCAGCCAGAGCCGCCGGGCAGCAGCGGCCGCACCTGCTGCTCGTCGCGTGCGTTGTCCAGCAAGATCAGAATCCGTCTGCCGGCCACCAGGCTGCGGTACAAAGCTGTCTGCGTGTCTAGGCCTGCCGGGATGCGCTCTACCGGAACCCCGAGAGCGTCAAGGAAACCCCGCACGGCTTCGGCCGGGGCCAGCGGGGCTACAGTTTCGTCGTAGCCGCGCAAGTCCACATACAACTGTCCGTCAGGAAACCGGTCGGCCACCAGCCGCGCCCAGTGCACAGCCAGGACAGTCTTCCCCACACCCGGCATGCCGCCTACCGCCGAGATCACCACTGCGTTCCCAGGTGTTGCGGCCCGCTCCAGTACCCCAGACAGCTCCTGCAGCTCTGCGGAGCGGCCGACGAAATGCCGCACCAGCCCGGGTAGCTGACGGGGCACCGGCAGCGAGGCCAGCCCAAGACTGCTATGGCACCCGCTGCTTACCTCCGGCGGTGCGTGCAGGGCCGGATCGGCTTCCAGGATCCGCTGCTGGACGAGTTGCAGTTCTGGTCCCGGGTCAAGCCCCATCTCTTCGGCCAGCAATGCCCTTGTGTCGCTATAGATGGCCAGCGCGTCTGCCTGCCGCCCACAGCGATAGAGCGCCAGCATGAGCTGCGCCACCGGCTTCTCCCGCAGCGGATAGCCTGCTGTCAGCGCTGACAATTCACCGATGACCTCTCGGTGCCGCCCCAGCGCAAGCTGATGGTCGTAGTACGCCTCGGCCGCCGCGCAGTACCGCTCATTCCACGCAGTCGCCGCGGCCTCGATGACCCGGCCGCCCATCCCCGCCAGAAACTGGCCGTGCCACAGATCCAAAGCCGAGCGAAGCAGGCACGCCGCCTGGGCCACCTGGCCCGCCGATGCGGCCAGCTGAGCCTGGGCGACCTTGCTCTCGAACCTCCGTGCGTCGAGCGCCTCACAGCCAATGGCAAGCCGGTAACCAGCACCACAGGTTTCAATGGGATCCGGATCCCCGCTGTCGGCGAGCATGCGCCGCAGCCGCGAGATGGCGTTGCGTGCTAACTTGTCAGCCCTGGCCGGCGGGGCTTCCTCCCACAGCGCATCCACTAGCCGCGACAGCGGAACGACATGACCGGCATCAAGCAACAAGACCGCGAGGAGCCTTTGCTCAGTCGGCCCGCCCAGCGGCAGCGGCCTCCCCCCGGCCACAGCTTCCAGGTGCCCAAGGATCCGAAACTCCATTGGTCTCTGCCCCCGACGAGCGACGCTTGACGACCGCAGAAGCCCCAATATGGGACAACAGGACCACCCATCTTAGCCTCAGCCATCCAGGCGTCAGGCCGGGCGGGACGAACCGTGACCCCGCTGACCAGCCAGATCCGGCTCGGCCCGACCACCACCCAAACCAGCGACCTGGCCGAACGCCTCAACGTCGCCAGGCATACGATGCACACATCCGAGGCACAACCTGCTGTCCCGCCGACGGGCAGGGCCAGCAGAGCCAGCCACAAAGGCGCGGTGCTGACGGCGAATCGGTAGCCCCGACGGGGCAATGCTGACACCGGATTCTGCGATGACATCCAGGGAGACGGGTCACGGCCTGGCCAGGCACTGGAACGCTGGCGTTGTCCCCGCACTTGGTGTCACCGCCAAACGGTCTTGTGCTGTCTGTGCTTGGCAACCCGATGCCAGCCTGACCCAGGCGAGGGTCTTACAACCTGTACCCGGGCCAGGCAAGGAGGTGCCGAGGGCCTGAGTTCGCGCAGGACGCGTTTAACACCTGTCCGAAGACGCCACCCCAGCAGCTGGGCTATTTGTCAAGACACATTGTCAGGGCGATTGCCGGTGACGCTGCTGTTGTGCAGCGTCACCGTGTCGAGGTTGTAAACGCCGCCTCCGTCATGGCCGGCGGTGTTGCCGGTGATGCTGCTGCCGTGGAGTGTCACCGAGCCGCTGCCGTTGTAGATGCCGCCGCCGTCGCGGCCGGCGGTGTTGCCGCTGATCCTGCTGCCGCTCATGGTCACCGTGCCGAAGTTGAAGACGCCGCCGCCCTCGAGGCCGGCAGTGTTACCGCTGATCCTGCTGCCGTTCAGCGCCAGTCTGCTGCCGTAGTTGAAGACGCCGCCGCCGAAGTGGCTGCGGGCGGTGTTGCCGGTGATGCTGCTGCCTTGGTTCAGTGTCGCCGAAGCGAAGTCGTTGTAGAGGCCGCCCCCATAGTAGGAGCTATTGCCGGTGATCCTGCTGTCGTTCATGGTCAGTGTGCCAGCGTTGAAGACGCCGCCGGCGAGTGCATTGCCGGTGACGCTGCTGTTATCCAGCGTCAGTGTGCCGAAGTCGCTGTTGTAGATCGCGCCATCGCCGTGGATGGGGCCAAGATTGCCGGTGATCCTGCTGTCATTTATTGTCAGCGTGCCGGAGTTATCGATTCCGCCACCGAATATGCTCGAGCCGTCGGTAATGGTGAGCGTGTTGACGGTTACCATGATCCCCGAGCCGATGGTGAGCACGCTACCGCCTCGCTTGCCGTCCAGGGTAGGAGCACCGAAGCCCACAGCACGCTGGCCGGTGATGGTCAGGTTCTTGCTCACCCGGGTGGTGTCGACACAGGTGCCGCGCACCTGCAAGGTGGCGCCAGCGCTTGCGGCGTCCTGGGCTGCCTGCAGGCTGTTGTACCTGGCACCGGCTGCCTGGTTGATGATCACGCAACCGGCGGTGGCTGCGTGAGCAGGCGGTGCCGCCAGCATCCCGGCCATCCCCAGCGTCATAAAAACCCGTGCGAGTCCTGGGATTGTCACCTGTGCCCCTTGAACGCTTTCCGCCGATTGATCACAGACTGGCACGAAGACCGTAAGGGTTCCGGGCCGGATTGTCAATGATTGCGGCTGGTATCGAGGTTGGTCCACTTGCACCTGTGGGCTCGCTCATACCAGCCCTCCTTAACCGTTGCTGTCCGAAAGGATGTCGCGGTTTGGGATCATGGCGGCTCATAGCTAATCCGAAATAGGTGAGTTACGAGGCAGACGACAGCACCGGTGGCATCGACCGGGACAGAACACGGCCCAGCAAGAACGCATGATGATTGGTGAAATGGCCGGTGAAGGCCCCCTCCAGCGCCGTAATCTTGCTCGCATGCTGCACCGCGCCAACTGGGCCAGCGCCTTCGGGCGCGCTCCCCGGCCACCAGCGCGACCGGCAGGTCCCGGCCGGAGACGCCGAGATGTCGGCCACCGTCGGCCTCAGCTTGATACAGGCACCCTCAAGCATCGGACCGGGGCCGCAACCACCAGCAGGGTCCCGGGCTGAGTGTCTTTGGGCCAGGCCCAGGCGCCGTGTTTGTCCTGTCGCCTGTGACCGGGCATGAGGCTGAGGATGCTATGCGGATCCACCACTTGAACTGCGCGACCATGAACCCGTTCGGCGGGCGGCTCATCAGCGGGTCTGGGCGCCCGTTCAGGGCGGCACAGTTGGTCTGCCACTGCCTGCTCATCGAGACCGCCGGGGGTCTTGTGCTTGT
>DASYYE010000314.1:0-2021 GCA_035946955.1 Streptosporangiaceae bacterium
ACAAGCACAAGACCCCCGGCGGTCTCGATGAGCAGGCAGTGGCAGACCAACTGTGCCGCCCTGAACGGGCGCCCAGACCCGCTGATGAGCCGCCCGCCGAACGGGTTCATGGTCGCGCAGTTCAAGTGGTGGATCCGCATAACATCCTCAGCCTCATGCCCGGTCACAGGCGACAGGACAAACACGGCGCCTGGGCCTGGCCCAAAGACACTCAGCCCGGGACCCTGCTGGTGGTTGCGGCCCGGGTCCGATGCCGGGGCGCTTGAGCGTGAACGACCCGGGCAGCGGCGGCACGTCCAGATCCAGGCGCATGGCGTCACCGAGGCTGGTCATGAGGTCGCTGTAGCGCTTTCGCGCCGCAAGGTATTCCCTGCCGCCGAACGTGGCTCCACGCGCCAGCACGTTGCGGATCTCGGTGAGTCCCATCAGAGCGTCCCAGAGCTGTGCGGTCCACTCGATCACCAAGCGCGGGGCCGGGTCGGCGATGTCCGGGTTTTCGGTTTGGTGCGACTCCCTATGTCCAGCGAAGAGCACCGCGATCGTGCGAGTGGCAGGGCTTCCCAGGTTAGAGCATCAGGGTGCGGGCGGCGTTTTCGATGGCTGCCTGGGACATCAGGACCGTGGTGGCGGCGTCACCCAGGGGGATGAAGCAGTCTTCGCTGGTCACCCGGGCCACGCGGCCGGTGAAGCCGGCGTCGGCCAGCACCGTGAGGACGCCTTCGGAGACCCCGCCGGTGCGGCGGGTCTCGTCGGCGACCAGCACCCGGCCGGTCCCCCGGGCCTCCCGCAGGATGTCGGAGGCCGGCAGTGGGGCGAGCCAGCGCAGGTCCACCACGCGGCAGTGGATCCCCTCGTCGGCGAGGCGGCGGGCCGCCCGCAGGCTCAGCCACAGGCCGTTGCCGAACGTCACGATCGTCAGGTCGGTGCCGTCGCCATGCACCCGGGCCCGGCCCACCGGCACATGGGCCCCGGCCCAGTCCCTGGGCGGGACATAGGGCATGCACCACGCCCCGTCCCCAGAAGCATGCAGGTCACGCGTGTGGTACAGGGCGATCGGCTCCAGGAACACGCACACGCTGCCATCCAGCTCGGCAGCGGCCAGGCAGGTGCGCAGCATCGCGGCGGCGTCGTCGGGCAGTGCGGGGGAGGCGATGATGAGCCCTGGGATGTCACGCAGGGCCGCCACCGCGTTGTCGTTGTGGAAGTGCCCACCGAAACCCTGGTAGGCGTAGCCGGCGATGCGCACCACCATGGGGTTGCGGTAGGCGCCCTGGGAGAAGAACGGCAGCGTGGCCGCTTCGCCGCGTATCTGGTCGGCGGCATTGTGCAGGTAGGCGAGGTACTGGATCTCGGGCATGGGCAGCAGCCCGGCGAGGCCGGCGCCCAGGGCCAGCCCGAGGACCGACTGCTCGTCCAGCACGGTGTCGAACACCCGGGCCCCGCCGAACTTGCCGGCCAGTCCCTTGGTCACGCCGTAGACTCCGCCCTTGCGGGCCACGTCCTCGCCGAACACCAGCACCGAGGGCCGGGCCGCCATCGCATCGGCCAGCGTGGCATTGACCGACTGGGCCAGTGTGAGCGGGCCCGCGGACTCCGGGAGACTCCCGCCGAATACCTCGTCCCGCCGCCCGTCGCCGGCGGCTCGGGCCACGCCGCGCGCCACCACGTCAGGACGGCGTGGCGCCAGCGGCGCCATCACCTCTGACGTGCTCGCGAGCCGGGGGCTGCCCGCCACCTCCTCGGCTCGCGCCAGTACCTGGGCACGGGACTCCTCGTAGCAGGCGAGCACCTCCTTGGGGGAGAGCAGGCCCGCACTGACCAGCAGCCGGGCGGTCCCAACCAGTGGGTCGCCCGCCAGGTCGGCGGTGATCTCGGCTTGGGTGCGGTACCCGCTCTCCGCGTCCCCGCCAGCGTGCCCGCCGAACCTGGTCATGGACAGGTGCAGGAATGCGGGGCTGCGCCGTTGCCGGACCCAGTCGGCAGCGGCCAGGGTGATGTCGTATACCTCGGCAAGGTCCGAG
>DASYYE010000315.1:0-1779 GCA_035946955.1 Streptosporangiaceae bacterium
AGTCGGGGTAGTCGGTCATGGTCATGGCGCCGGCGGCCAGGGCGCTGGGAGGGTGGTTGCGGGGGCCTGAGTGGCCCGCTGGGCCACGTGCAGCTCATGGGCGGCCTGGCGGGCGGCCAGGGTGTTCGCGTGGTCCTGGGCGTGCTTGGCGGCCGCGGCCAGGATGGTGTCGATGGTGGGGGTCATGCCCCGATCATGTGGTCCCCGGGATGACCTGTCCAGGTGGCGGGGCGATCTCCCTGGGGGGCTTGCCCGGTATCGGCCCCTTCGCCTTATTGCTGAGCAGTATCCAGGCGTCGTAGGCGGTGTAGCCGATGGCCTCCAGGGCCTCCTGGGCTTCCCCCTGGCTGATGGACTTGTAGTACCAGGCGTCCACGATCTGGCTGGGGGCGAGGGTGTGCACCGCGGCCCTGGCTTGCTCGGTCCAGTCGGCGAGGATGTCGTCGACGGTGGCCACGGGGATCGACAGGGCGATCAGCGCGTGCTTGGCGGTGGACTCGCCGATCTTGCGGCCCGTGTAGAGTGACGCGATTCGCTGCACGCTCCGCTGGATGGAGTCGATCTGGTACCGCTGGTCCGCGTAGTCGAGCAGGAGCTTGGCGGCGGCGTCGGAGGTGTGCAGCCCGTGCAGGATCCTGGCGGCCTGGTCGCGGGTGATCAGGTGGTTGGCGTACATGCTGACCACGGACGACTCGGTGAGCCCCCGGTAGTCGCTCGTGGCCTCGTAGTCGGCCTGGGCCAGGTAGGCGGCCGCCACGGCGGGGTCCATGTCGGCGTCGGCCAGGTACTTGTGGGCGTCGGCCTCTGAGATCGACCGGTGCGCCAGCATCGTCGCCACCGTGCTGGGCGCGGGGACGTGCTTTCCCAGGGCGCGGTACGCCGGCCCCCACTTGTTCCTGTACCTGCTCTCCTTGACGGCCTGGTCATAGCTGAGCACGTCAGGGCCGAGGCCGTGCTCGCGGATGATGCCCCGGGCCGCCAGCAAGGCCGCTTCCAGGGGAGTCGGGCTGTCACCGATCGACGCCAGGAGCCAGTCGTGGAACTCGGCGGCCCCGCCTAGCCGCTCGTACAGGGCCAGGCCCTCCGCGTCGCTGATCTGCCCCTTCAGCTGGGCGTCCAATGCGGCCGTCGGGGTGGGCCAGATCTGTGATAGGCCCCGGATCACGGGCGCCCACTTATCCGCTAGCCGGCCTTCCGCGATACCCTGTTCGAATGACGTCGACCCCGCGCCGACGCCCGCCTCAGGAATCAGGTGACGGCGCAAAGCCTCGGCCAGCTGCTGCGGACCGGGGGCGTCCCCCGACAGGGCTACGAGTGTGTCAAAAGTTGTTCGATCAACGCCCTGCTTTCCCGCCGTGCTGGTGCCTTCCGCCCTGGTCAGAAAGTTGCGTACTACTGCGTCCGCTGCATCCGCCGGACTAAGCAGCACCGTGGCCAGGCCGTGCAGGATCGGCCCCCACTTGTCGTGCAGCCGGGATTCACGTATGGCCTGGTCGTAGGACGTGCTGGCGGCCCCGGTGCCGTGCTGGACGATCAGGCCCCGCTGGAGGGCCCGGGCGGCGTCGACGGGGGCGATGCCATCCCCGGCCAGGTCCTCCAGGGTCTTGAGCATGGCCGGGGTGACGCCCTGGGGCTTAGCGGCGGCCTGGGCCTCGGCTTCGGTCAGGTAGGAGCGCAGTACCGCCGTGGCCAGGTCGGCTGGCGACAACCTGACCGTGTGCAGCTCGACGAGCTCAGAGAACCGGCCGGCGTTGACCCCGGAGCGGGCGGCCTCCGCCC
>DASYYE010000316.1:0-1742 GCA_035946955.1 Streptosporangiaceae bacterium
TGCAGCAACCGCGCCGACGCGCATCGACCCCATCCGCCCGCGATAAGCCTCTGACCTGCCTCAACGACCGCTAACGACCCCCGTGCCCCTAGATGGTAAGGAGAGGGTTTCTCATCGTATGCACCCGATGAACAAGAGTGCGGTCAGTGACCGCTTATTCACAAGACACGATCACACGACCTGGTCCCTGGCAGTAGAGGGCGAGACGGCCGTGCATCTCACCGCTGACCACGTCTTGGTCCCATCACCCGGCTCTGGCACGCCGTCCCCTCCTTTCCTTCTATCAGCGGAGTCTGGGTCCGCCTCATCGAACGGGTCGGCGAACTCTCCGTGGCTCCCTGCCGCGCCGCAGCCTGACGTTTTTCCGAGCGAACCGAGGGTAAGCCACCGTCAACCGTCACCGGGGGCCCGGGAACGATAGCTGACCTGACGATGTGCGATCGGGTCGCGCCGGGCTGGCGGTTGAGCAAGCACTCAGCCGAAAGGAACATCGGAAATGACCATGAACTGGCTAGAGCGTACGGGCCGCGGCATGGAGGAGGCCGTCTTCGCGGGGCAGAAACTGGTGGTGGTCGGCGGCAGCAGCGGGATGGGGCGTCAGACCGCCGCCGACGTCATGGCGGCTGGTGGCAGCGCCGTCATCATCGGCGACAATGCCAGCAAGGTCGACGATACTGTCCAGGCCCTGTCCAAGAAGGGCGCGGCCTACGGCATCACCGCCGACCTGACCGACCGGATGCAGGCGGAGCGGGTCTGTCAGCAGCTGGCCGCCGAGCATGCCGACGCGACTTTGCTGGTGAATGCGGCCGGGCGGTTCGCGCCTAAGCCATTCCTGGACCACCAGGGCGCCGATTACGATGCCTACGCGGAACTGGACCGGGCCATCTTCTTCATCACCCAGACCGTGGTCCGCGGCATGGTGGCCGGAGGCCGCGGCGGGTCCATCGTCAACATCGGCAGCATGTGGGCTCACCAGGCCGTCGGGGCCACCCCGTCCGCGGGATACTCGGTGGCCAAGGGCGCGCTGCACGCGCTGACCCACAACCTGGCCCTCGAACTGGCCCCGCACCAGATCCGGGTCAACACCGTCGCCCCGGCGGTCGTGGCCACCCCGATCTACGAGCGGTTTGTCCCGAAGGACCAGATCGAGGCGACCCTGCACAGCTTCGACGCCTTCCACCCGCTCGGCCGCACCGGCACCGTCCGTGACCTGGCCAACACCATCACCTTCCTGTTGTCCCCGGCCACTAGCTGGGTCACCGGCGCCATCTGGAACGTCGACGGCGGCGTCATGGCCGGACGCAACTAACGAACCAGGGCACGCCCGTGCGCCGGCCGGCGGGCCGAGCCGGTATGGCCTGGAGAGCACCGAACTTGGCGCTGGCAGAGCCATCGAAAACCCGACCATCTAGCCAAGGCGGCACGGTCACTGGAAAGCCCCGTTCGGCAGAAAGAGATGCCGGGCGGGGCTCTTGTACGGGCAGGTGCAGCCGCCGGGAGTCGACCCGCCAGGCGATCGTGTTCCGTCTCTGTTCCATCAGAGCCTGGAAGACAGCGAAAGATGACCATCAACGATCATCGGCTCGTCGCCTGCTAAGCTGCCTGATCTCGAACATGTGTGCTGGTCGGCAATCACCACATCCGACAACTTCACGATCTTGGAGGGACGCGGACTCAGCCGCTGCTTCCCGGCTTCTTGGCGCTTAAGGGGTCAACGGCGCAGCAGCAAAGTGCAGCAACTG
>DASYYE010000317.1:0-17064 GCA_035946955.1 Streptosporangiaceae bacterium
TGGCCCCCCGCGAGGGGGATTCGCCGCGAAATGCGGATACGTAGCGTAGCTGCTGCAGCTGGACAAGCAGTGGCTACGCCGTCGGTCAGGAGGAGCCGCATGCCGCACAAGCTCTTACGCATGCACCGTATGGACGGTGCGCATGCCAGTGGACAGCGCCCAGTCATGATCGCGATCGCTGGCGACAGCGCGGCCGGCAAGACGACGATCACGTCCGGCCTGGTCCAGGCCCTTGGCCCACAGCGGTGCACGGCAGTGTGCGTGGACGACTACCACCGCTACGACCGGGAGGAACGCAGGGACCTCCCGTTCACCGCGCTGCACCCGGAGTGCAACTACATCGACATCGTCGAGCAGCACCTGCAGTTGCTCGCCACCGGCAACCCGATCCTCAAGCCCGTCTACGACCACCGCACCGGCATGCTGAGCCGGCCCGCGTACGTGGCACCACGGCAGTTCGTGATCGTCGAAGGGCTGCTGCCGGTGTTCACCATGCTCGCCGCGGCGTGCTTCGACGTCACCGTCTACCTCAACCCACCTGAGGCGATCCGCCGGGAGTGGAAGATCAAGCGGGACACCGCCCACCGTGGCTACACCCGGGAGCAGGTGCTCGCCGAACTCGACCGCCGTGAGCCCGAGTCGCAGGCATTCATCCGCCCGCAGCGCCGGTGGGCCGACATCGTCGTCCGGTTCGCTCCCGTGCAGGGGCGTCATGACCCGCCGGACACGCCGCTGTCGGCTGAACTGCTGCTGCGGCACACCATCCGGCACCCGGACTTGAGTGGGGTCCTCGCTGAGAGTGGCCACCCCATGCACCTCAGGCTGACCCGTGACGAGGACGGGCGGCCGGTCGACGCGCTGCACATCCACGGGTACGTGCCCCGTGAGGACAGCCGGATGCTGGAAAAGGCCATCTGGGCGGGACTCGGTGAGGGCACGGACATGCCCGGCTCCCTGGGCGAGCTGGACAACGGCCAGCGCAGCGAGCCCTTGGCGATCACCCAGCTCCTGCTCCTGTACCACCTGCTCGAGGCTGCCCGGTGACCGCGCCTACCCGCACGCCGCTGGTCTCACCAGACCTGGCTGCTGCCCCGGATGACGTTGACCAGCGGGTGGTCACCACCATCCGGATGCTTGCCGCGGACGCGGTGCAGGCCGCTGGGTCGGGGCACCCCGGCCTTCCGATGGGTGCCGCCGCTCCCGCGTACGCCCTGTGGAGCCGGTTCCTCCGTCACGACCCTGCCTGCCCTGACTGGCCGGACCGCGACCGCTTCGTGCTGTCCGCCGGGCACGGGTCGATGCTCCTGTACGCGCTGTTGCACCTGTCTGGTTATGACCTGCCACTGGCGGAGCTCAAGGCATTCCGCCAGTGGGGGTCCCGCACGCCCGGGCACCCGGAATACGGTCATACACCCGGGGTGGAGACGACGACCGGCCCGCTTGGCCAGGGACTGGCCAATGCGGCAGGGATGGCGCTGGCCGAGCGGATGCTGGCCGCCCGCTACAACCGGGCTGGTCTTCCGCCACTGGTCGGTCACTGGACCTTCGTGCTGGCCTCCGACGGCGACCTGATGGAAGGCATCAGCCACGAGGCCGGCTCGCTGGCCGGTCACCTGCGGCTCGGGCGGCTCATCGTCGTCTACGATGACAACCGCATCAGCATCGACGGTGACACCGCCCTGTCGTGCAGTGATGACGTTGCCGGGCGGTTCACCGCCTACGGCTGGCATGTGCAGCGCGTAGGCGACGGCAATGACCTGGCCGCGGTGACTGCCGCCCTGCACGCGGCGGTCAGCCAGGAAGAGCAGCCCAGCCTGATCGCGGTACGCACCCACATCGGATACGGTTCACCTGGCCGTCAGGACACCGCGGCGGCACACGGCTCACCGCTGGGGGCCCATGAACTCGCCCTCACAAAGGCACGGTTCGGCTGGCCGGCTGACCAGGCGTTCCACGTCCCCGCTGAGGTGCGTCAGCGCTTCCGTGAGCTCGCGGACCGTGGCAGGGTGCAACGCGGGAGCTGGCAGCAGCGGCTGGCCGCGCTGCGGGACGCCGACCCCCGGCTCGCGGCCGAGTGGGACCGCACCCAGGCCGGGCAGTTGCCTGACGGGATCCAGGCCGCGCTGCCGTCCTTCGTCGCGGGCGAGCCGATGGCGACCCGCACGGCGTCGGGTGAGACTCTGTGTGCCCTGGCCCGTGCCATGCCGGAGCTGGTCGGCGGCTCCGCCGACCTGACCGAGTCCACCTGCACCGGCCTGGGCGAGGGCTCCGTAGCCGCTGGCAGCTACCACGGCAGGAACATCCACTTCGGTGTCCGTGAGCACGCTATGGCAGCGATGCTGAACGGCATCGCGCTGCACGGCGGCCTGCGCCCGTTCGGTGCCACGTTCCTCGTGTTCTCCGACTACATGCGCCCGTCGATCCGGCTCGCGGCGCTCATGAAGCTGCCCGTCGTCTACGTCTTCACCCACGACTCCATAGCCGTCGGTGAAGACGGCCCGACACATCAGCCTGTCGAGCAGCTCGCCGCCCTGCGGACGATCCCCGGGCTGGCGGTCATCCGCCCCGCCGACGCGAACGAGACCGCCCAGGCGTGGGAGGCGGCGCTGCTGCGCAGCGACGGGCCCACTGCGCTGGTCCTGTCCCGGCAGCAGCTCCCGGTGCTTCCGCCACCACCTGGCGGGTTCCTGGCGAGCAGCGGCGCATGGGTGGTGCAGGACGGAGGCGCCTGCCCGGAGGTGGCCCTCGTCGCCACCGGGTCGGAAGTGTCCCTGGCGCTGGACGCGGCCGACCTCCTCAGTACGGACGGGGTGGCGGCCCGGGTTGTCTCTGTCCCCTGGCGGGAGCGTTTCCTGTCCTCCGGCTCGGTGGAAGCCGTCCTGCCATCCGGCGTGCCCCGGGTGGTCATCGAGGCTGGCTCGCCGGAGCTCTGGGAGGCCCTGGCCGGGCCGCGTGGCGAAGTGGTCGGACTGGACACGTTCGGCGCCTCCGCACCGGGGCCCGTGGTCATGGCCCGGCTCGGTTTCGCCCCCGGCCTGGTCTATTGCGTCGCGCATGACGTCATGACCACGGCGCGGTTCTCCAACGGCAGGTCCTGACCGCCAGCACCGCCCGCGTGAACGTGAGAAAAAGCATCGCGGGATGTACGGCCTGGGGTGTATGCCGCTACATCTCGTGTCTTGCCTGATTACGCGCTGCCCGCTATCTGTTGTCGGCCTGAGTGGGGCGCTGCCGGCCGGGTGTGGTTGACCTTCGGATCAGCGGCTCCCCGCCGTGCCCCTGGCAGGAGTGCCGTCCATGCCATGTTGTGTGGCTGGGGTGCCCGGCCTTGTCCTGACGGGCACTGCCGCGTTGGGTTTGACGAGGAACGAGACTGCCGGGATCCACAGTGCTGCGAAGACCTTCGGCCACCGGGTGGCTGAGGGGCCGACCGGCCGCGCGCCTGGCCAGCTCAAACGCCACCGTGGTGAGGCCGAGCCAGGTGATCCCGATCGCCCAGCCGCCGAGGACGTCGGAGATGAAATGCACGCCAAGGAGGATCCGGCTGGTTCCGACCAGGGCGACCAGGACGGCGACCACGATGCCAAACCAGGTTCGCCACCGCCCGCGGGCGGCGGGTGCGAAGACCAGGTACAGCGCGCCGTAGCAGGCGAGGGAGCCAAGGGAGTGGCCGCTGGGGAAGCTGTTCCCGGGCGCGTGCGCGACCGGGTGTGCCACGACGGGGCGCAGTCGGCCCACGAGCACTTTGACCACCGGATCGAGCACGAGAGCGCCGGCCCCGGTGACAGTCAGGTAGACCGCCAGCCGCCAGCGGCGCCGCAGCGCGAGCAGGACCACAGCAGCTGCGATGAGCGCCGACAGCACGATGGTGCTGCCGAGCAAGGTGACGTCTTTTACGACCGTGATGGCCGTGTGCTGCCCGGCGATCAGGTTGTTGAGACCGGCTGCCGCGCCATGGTCGACGGACTCCAGCGGCCGCCATCTCAGCCGGACGAGGACGAGCAGGACCGTGAAGAGCAGCGCTGAGGCAGTAACGATGACCACAGGCGTCAAAGCCCCGAGCCGGCGCTGGGGCGCGCTGGATGCCACGCATGCGAACTGCCCGCGATCTGGCGGCTCACACTGTGGTTCGCCCCAGTGGCGGTGCAGTGGTCATTGTCCGGGCCCCGGCGGGGGCGTCCCGCCGCACCAGGTAACCGGCGCGTGCCGGTTGTGTGTTGAAGGGGTGTGGACTTCACGGAGTTCTACCGGGAGTCCAAGGTGATGCACGGGCAGTTGAGCTATCCGGTCGGCCGCCTAGGCCTGGTGGGGGAGCGGGGCCTGGTGTGCGACGCTGGGGTTGTGACAGTGGATGCCCGGGTGGAGCACGTGGGGAGCCTGTTGCGGCCGCGGTTCCTGCGCGATGCCCGCGACGCGTATGTGCGGGGTGAGCTGACGCCTGCGGAGTTCAAGTCAGCCGAGGACCAGGCGGTTCGCGAGGTCGTGGCCATGCAGGAGGAGCTGGGCCTGCCGGTGGTCAACGACGGGGAGATGCGGCGCGAGTCCTTCCAGAGCGAGCTCACCGCTGCCTGCGAGGGTTTCACTGGCGTGGACGTCAACGCCTGGCTGTGGGGGGAGTGGCACTCGGCGGAGGTGGGCGATCTGACGGTTGCGCGGCCGGAGGGCCTGGCGGTCACTGCCCTGGTGCGCAAGCGGCGCAACCTCGCCGCGGAGGAGTTCACGTTCCTGCGCGGGTGCACCAGCGCTCAGGCGAAGGTCACCTTGCCGAGCCCGTCACTGTTCGCCAATTTGTGGTCGCCGAAGCAGTCGGCCGCCACGTACCCGACACTGGATGCGTTCCTGGCCGATGTGGTGCGGGTGCTGTGTGACGAGGCCGCTGAGCTGGTGCGCCTGGGCTGCACCTACATCCAACTGGACGCACCGCACTACCCGCTGCTCATCGACCCGGGCTGGCGCGCGTTCTATGAGGAGCGGGGCTGGCCGGCCGAACGCTGGCTGGGGTACGGGATCGAGTTGGACAACGCGGTGATCGACGCGGGGCGCCCGGCCACGTTCGGGTTCCACCTGTGCCGCGGCAACCAGCTCAGCCGGTGGCTGGTGGCCGGCGGGTACGACGCGATCGCCGCACCGGTGTTTCGCGGTGTGCACGCCGACCGGCTGCTGCTGGAATACGACGACCGGCGCTCAGGCACCTTCGACCCACTGCGGCTGGTCCCCGACAGCAAGGTCGTGGTGCTGGGCCTGGTCACCACCAAGACCCCGCAGGTCGAGCCGCTGGATCAGATCAAGGCCCGGCTCCGTGAAGCCAGTTCGCTGATCGATCCTGAACGACTGGCGCTCAGTCCGCAGTGCGGCTTTGCCACCTCAGTGGCTGGCAACGCCATCACACCCCAAGCGCAGCGCGCCAAGCTGGCCCTGCTGGTCCGCGCCGCCCACGACTTCCTGCCCGCCCCCACCACCTGAGCGCCCTCGGCCGCGGCAACGAGGGGCATTCCAGCCGGTCAGGGCCACACCAATGGTGCCGATCGGATCGCGGTCAATATGGTGGGCAGTATGGGCGGTGAGGAAACCGGCGAACAGGTGCGGCTATTCGGCACGCACTCGAACTATTTCTTCGAACGCAACCTGGATGACCGGCAACGGCTTGCGCAGCAGTTCAGCTTGCTGCGGGAAGATTTCAATCTCTGGTTCGACCAGGCGCTGCGGCTTGGCCGCCTGTCGGCTGACCCGCAGCGCGCAGACTGGGCGGTTCTTGACGCTGGCTGTGGTGAGGGCCAGTACGCCCATGAGGTCGTCCGCCGCTATCCGCACGCGCACCTGACCGGGTTCGACGCCGACCCGGCTGCGGTCGCCGCCGCGGCCGGCCCGGCAGGTACCGGAATGCGGTTCATGGTCCACGACGCCCGGCAGCCGCTCCCGGCTGAGGTGGTCCCCGAGGGCGGTTTCCAGGCGGCCGTCGCCTGGATGGTCTTGCTCTACCTGCCTGACAAGCGCGCTGCCCTGGCCCACCTCGCTGCGGCCCTGGCGCCTGGCGGTGTCCTCATGCTCGGCAACGTGCCTGACGAGCCCCTGCTCCTGGACCATCCGGACGCCAGGGTCATCCTGGAAACCGGCCGGGCTGCCATAGCACGGCTTGGGATGACAGGCATGGAACAGACCCTGGAGCCACTGCTGCAGGAGGCGGGCTTCACCGACATCACCACAGCGGTGCTGCGTTATCCATTAGGAGGCGCTACCAGCTATGGGCACCGCTGGTACGCGTGTGCGCTGTCGAGCTTCGCCGCTGGGCGGCAACTGCTCAGCCAGGCGGGCCTGATGGACCAGGCCGAGTACGAGCAGCACCTCCAGGCGCTGGTGGACGCACCCATACTGGACCAGGCGGGGGAACTGCGCTTCCTCGTCACACTGGCCCGGCGCACATAACCGTCGCCACCGGATCGGGAAGTGTCTGTGGTGCTGGCGGACTCGGGGGTGCCTCACTCGGTGATGACCTGGTCGCCCAGTGCGCTCTCGGCCGCGGCCGCGTCGTCAGCACAGATCACTGCCAAGAACTCCTCGTCGGAGATGCGGATCGGGAAGAACAGCTCCACGTTGACACCGGCATCGGCGAGCTTGCGGAAGGCCGCCGCGGCGGCACCGGGGAGGTTCTCCATCGTGACGGTCACGGCGGGCCGCAACAGGTACTCGATGCCTGCCTCGTCGAGCACCGCCTGGGCGGAATCCTCGTCATCAGCGATGAATGCGACAACGCCGCTGTTCCCGTGCGGTGTCGCACAGAGCAGCAGGTTGACGCCGCCGCCGGCCAGTGCCTCGCACAGGCGGGCCAGTTCGCCCGGGTGGTTGTCTAGCTCCACGGTGAAGGCGCCCATCTGCTGCCCCTCTCCGGCAACGCTGTCCAACACCGCCACTCACCCCCGAACCTACCGTCTTCTATGTCTCCACAAACGACTCCATCGCCGTGGCCCTCGCCGCTGAGGGATCGGTTTCACCCCCGGCCTGGTCTACACCGGATGGTCGCGCTGACGATCCTCACCGACCGCTGTGAGCTCGAAGACCGGGTGGCGGTCCGCCTCGGCGACGAAGTCCTCCACCGGGGATTCCTTGGTTGCCTGGAAGTACGGCCGGGGGGACGGGGAAATGCGGACGTATCGCTTCAGGACGGGCCCGGCCTCGTCGGGGGAGACCTCCCGGATGGTGTAGTCACGGGTGTCGCGGCGGCGGGTCAGGCTCACCCGCCCGGCCGCGCGGGCGTTGTGGACCCAGGACACCGGCCCGTAGGGGGCGACCAGCCAGCGCCGCCCATCGTGCTCGACTAGGACCACCGGGTTGGTGCGCGGCTGGCCGGTCTTGCGGCCCCGGGTGGTCAGCAGGTAGGAGCGGGGCACCAGACCAGCCCGGACAAGCCCACTCATGATCGTGTTCTCCACGTGGCGGCCTCGGCCGGGATGGTACTGCCGCGGTGTCCGGGGAGTCCCGCCGCCGCGCGCTTGCCTGATGGACTCGCCGTTTCCAGGCCCCGGGGCCGGTGTCGTTGGGGGCATGGCTTCTCCCGCTGCTAGGCGGTTGCCCTGATGTCCCACCAGCTTGTTCGTGGTGCGGGGGTGGGGTCAAGGGGTTGCGGGTGGACAGCGCCCGCGCTACCCGCCCCGGGTGCTAACGACCCGGGGCGGCCAGTGTGTCTTAAGAACTCGCCTGGTAGGAGACGCCGGCCAGCGAGGTGAAGGTTGGCTTGAGGCCGCCGAACAGGTACATGGTGCCGTCCGGTTTGATCTCCAGGGAGGCAGGGGGAGCCAGTTCCTCGTTCACGGTCAGGTACAGCGTGTGCGCCGGCCTGGCCGCCAGCGGGAGTGTCGCGACCGGGCCGCTGCCATGGGGTGAGTACGGGTCGGGGGCGAGCGCGCCGGCGAGGTACACGACCCGGCCACTGATGTAGTACGACGTGTCCCCGTTCCAGCATTGGTTGTTGTAGACCGGCTCCCAGTTGTTCTCCAGGTTCAGCGGCTGCCACGGCGTGCCGGTCGACGGAAAGGAGATACCAGCCAGCGAGGTGAACCCGGCGGCGCTGGTGGTGGCTCCGCCCGGGCCTTCGTCCTGGACCGTCATGGTGTTCAGGGATGGGTCGATCCGCAGCCAGCCGACGGTGCCGCCGGAGGTGTAGACATTGGTCTCCACACAGTTGTCGGGCCCGTCAATGGTGGGGAACACAGCGAAGTCGCCGTCTGGGTTGGTGGCGTTGTTGGTCACTGAGCCGGACAGGTGGGTGATGTTGCCGCTCACGAAGAACGACGGGTCTCCCGTGCCGTAGTTGCCCTGCGCTGACTGCCAGCCATTTTCCAGGGCGAGCGACTGCCCGGCCGGTGCGCTCTGGGCTGCCGGGAACGAGATGCCGGCCAGCGAGGTGAACCACGTGGCGGCGCCGCCGTAAGCGTACATCCCGCCGCCTGGTTCGATGCGCAGCACCCCGGCGGTGCCGTTCAGCGTGTACACGGTGAAGTATGACGTGCTGGCGGGCGCGGCCTGCGGTGGCAGTACCGCGAACTCCTGGCCCCCGGCGGCGCTCTGGTCCAGGGAGCCGGTCAGGTACACCATCGCGCCGTCAACGCAGTACATCGGGTCCCCGGTGCCGTACAGGCCCTGCGCCTGCCAGCCGTTCAGCAGGTACAGCGGCTGCCAGATGCACGCGGGCCTGACCGACGCGCCAGCCATCGGCGCGTTGACCAGCGCACCAGCGCCAAGCGCCAGTACGGCCAGCAGCACCGCGGTGACGCGCGGCACTGAAGCGAGCCGTTTGGATCGTGCTGTCATTTCTTTTCCTCAACCCAGTGCGCTGCCAGGCCTGGTGCCCGGCTTGGCCTCAGTTGTAGGCAGCGGGCAGGACTGAGCGCCTGAGTAGCCGTTACTTACTTCTGGCCACCGCGCACTGGCCTCGCCGACAGGTGTTTCAGCGCTGGCCTAGCGACCACAGGTCGGTGTGTTCGTCGGCGAGCACGGCCGGGGCCAGCTTGGCCCGCACGGACACCAGACGTGCGCAGGCCGCCATCTCACCGTCGAGGTCCAGTTCGGGGTCACCGCCGCGGTCGAGACCGACAGCGGCCCGCACCACCCCGTCCACCAGGTAGAAGCCGATCAGCCTGGCCTGCGCCACGCTGCCGCGGACCACGAACTCATCCCACCTGGTGGCGTGGCCGACGTACTCGATCTTGTGCTCGTACTGGTCGGACCAGAAGCTGTGGAGGTAGTCGTAGGGGGCGGCCGAGCCGAGCATGGACCTGGCCGCCGCGGCGCCCTGCTTCTCCGCGTTGTTGTAGTGCTCGACCCGGACCCGCCCGAACAGCGGGTGGAGGTGGTTGGCCACATCACCAGCCGCGTAGACGTCGGGCGCGCTGGCGCGGCAGAGCTCGTCGACCAGGATCCCGTTCTCGCGTGCGACCTCGATGGCTGGCAGGCCGGGGTCGATGCCCACCCCCACCACGGCGAAGTCGCACGCGATGCGGTGCCCAGTAGCGGTCACGACCGCTTCGACGCGCTCGCCGCCCTCGAAGGCGGCGACCTGTTCCCCGGGCAGCAGGTCCACGCCGTGCCCACGGTGGATGGTGCTGACCAGCGCGCCCACCTGGCCGCCCAGCACCCTCTCCAGCGGGTCCCGGCCCGGGAAGGCCGCGCTCACCCGCACTCCCAGCTCGGTCAGCGAGGCTGCCACCTCACAGCCGATGAACCCCATGCCCACGACTACGGCGCGTCGGCCGGGCCTGGCCTCCCGCTTGATCGCGTCGCACTCGGCCACCGTGCGCAGGTAGTGGATGCCGGGCAGGTCGGCCCCGGGTGTCCGCAGCCGCCGGTTGCGGCCCCCGGTGGCGACCAGCACCTTGCCGTAGGACAGTTCCTCGCCCGTGTCTAGGGTGACTGTGTGCGCGGCAGGGTCGACGGCCGCCACGGCGGCGTCGCTGCGTAGCTCGACATCGTGGTCGGCGTACCAGCCGGCCGGCCTGACGAACCAGCCGTCGAGGTCCTCCTCTGACCGCAGGTAGGTCTTGGACAGCGGCGGACGCCCAAAGGGGACGCTGGGTTCCCGGCTGATCAGCACGACCGGCCCGGTGAACCCCTCCTCCCGGAGCGTGGCGGCGGCGTTGCCACCCGCGACGCCACCCCCGATGACCACGATGGGGTTTCCCGCAGACCGTTGCGCCACGCCCTACATTCTGTCCCGGCAGGTGGCGGCTAATCAGACCATGATGCTGGCGTCCTGGCCCTCGTATGCCGGGGCGGTCTCGTCGTCGAACCACACGCCACCCTCGGCGAGGTAACGGAAGCGCAGCATGCTCCCAGCTTGGACGGTCACCGCGGCGCTGCGTGTGCCGCCTGCCCGCCGCCGCATCGGATGGGCGAAGGGATTCCAGTCATTGAAATCACCCACCACGGACACGGCCCCGCGAGGCTCATCAGCGGGCAGTGTGAAGGTGACGCGGACGGTGCCGTTCCGCCCAGGCCTGGTTTTCTTGATCAACTTCTTCTTCCCTCCCGCGCTGGACTACCCGCATCGGGCCGACTATCCGATTGTGCGTACAGTGGCCGAAATTGCTGGTGAAGCAGGCCCGGCGTGTCGGCGCGGGCAGTGGTCTCGGCGAGTCCGGCGCCGTATCGCTTCCTTCCCACGCCAGCCAGGGCCCATGCCCGGTGATGAACTGCTCGAGACCGGATGCTCACGTAGCGTATAGAACACCCAGTGCAGCGGCGGTATCCATCATCTGGCCGCGCAGTTCCGGCGGCCCGAGGACCTCGACGTCAGCGCCGAACCCAAGCAGTGTTGCCTGGGCGTACTCGAGTTTCTCGAAGGGCAGCCGCAGGCGTGCCCAGCCGGAGGGGCCGGGCGGAGTGTCCCAGTCGACCTCAGCGGCGTGCGCTGGCTCGACGCTGCGCCGCAGACGGCGCAGGCAGCCGGGGCGCACGCGGACGTCCACCATGACCACCGGTAGACCGCGCTCGAACTCTTCGCACCACGCCGCCCAGAATGCGGCCAGGTCGAACCGTGGCGGACGGCTGAACCGCTCGTCAGTCAGGCGCACGCGTTCGAACCGGCCGACGCGGTAACCGCGCACCGCCGTGCCCTCGGACGCGACCAGGTACCAGGTTCCGGCCTTCAGTACCAGGCCGAGCGGCTCCAGCCGGCAGTCGCGCGGGCCCGCCTTCCCCCCGAAACGCGCCTCGACCACCTGGTCGCCGAAGACGCCCGTCGCCAGTGGTTCGAGGTGGAGTGTGGCGCGCCGGGTGGTGAACCAGCCGGGGGCGTCGAGGTGGAACCGGCCTGCCGCAGCCAGCGCCTGCTCGCGGAGCGGGGCCGGCAGCGAGGCGGCCAGTTTGAGTTGTGCGGACATCAGGGCCTGGCCCAGCCCCAGTTCGTGCGCGGGGCCAGCTGTCCCGAACGTGACGAGCGCCTGTGCCTCGTCCCGGTCCAGGCCAGTCAGCCGGCTGCGGTAGCCATCCACCAGCCGGTAGCCCCCGTCCCGGCCCCGCTCGGAGTACACGGGAACGCCTGCGGCGGAGAGGGCTTCGATGTCGCGCTGCACGGTCCGCACCGACACTTCCAGCTCAGCGGCCAGTTCGGGTGCGGTCATCCGGCCCCGCGCCTGGAGGAGCAGCAGGACCGCGACCAGGCGGCTCGCCCGCATACCACGGACAATACCTGACAGATTCTGTCGGGTTGAGAACCTACGCTCACACCATGGCCAGCTCTGCGAAGGTTCCCGTGATATGCGTCAGCGACCGGGTGGCGCTGGTCACCGGTGCCAGCCGCGGTTGCGGCCGGGGCGTCGCGGCGGTGCTCGGCGAGAACGGGTGGACCGTGTACCTGACAGGGCGCAGTGTGCGCGGGGAGCCGTCAACCCTTGGGCGGCCGGGAACCATAGACGACACCGCCGACCGGGTGACCGCCCGCGGCGGCCATGGCATCGCGGTCCGGTGTGACCACACCGACGACACGCAGGTGCAGGCGGTGTTCGACCGTATCCAGGCGGAGCGGGGACGGCTCGACCTGCTGGTCAACAACGCCTGGAGCGGGTATGAGCTCTCACCCGACCCGGCACTGGCGTTCTGGGAGATCCAGTGGCGGCACTGGGACCTGATGTTCACCGGTGGGCTTCGTGCGACGGCGTTCGCGTCCCGGCTGGCCGCGCCCATGATGATCCAGGCCGGGCATGGGCTGATCGTCAATGTCACGTGGGTGCTCGACCGCCCGCACGGGCACGCCTTCTACGAGGTGGTCAAGAACGGCACCAACAAGCTGACCGAGCAGCTGGCCGACGACCTGCGCCCACATGGGGTCACCTGCCTGGCCCTCTCACCTGGCTGGATGCGGCTGGAACGGATGGACCTGACACCAGCGCAGGCGACGATGACCGAATCGGCCGAGTTCAGCGGGCGGGCGGTCGCCGCCCTCGCCGCCGACCCCGGGGTGCTGGCCAAGTCCGGGCAGGTGTTCACCACCCCCCACCTGGCCCGCGAATACGGCTTCACCGACGTTGATGGAAAACAGCAATCGGAGTTCTGGGACCAGCACTGGTCCGGAACCGGGCCCTGAGGAGGCGCTAGTCATGCTCTATGGGATCTCGGTCTCGCCGGCCGGCCCGGGTGGCGACCCGGCGGCCATGGCGGAACTGGCAGCCGAGGCTGAGCAGGCAGGCTGGGACGGACTCTTCCTCGAGGACTACATCGTCTACCAGGGCAACGTCGGCATGGCCACCTACGACCCGTGGGTCACGCTGGCCGCGATGGCGGTCGCCACCAGCCGGGTCCGCCTCGGCCTGACGGTCACCCCGGTACCGCGGCGGCGCCCATGGAAGCTGGCCAGCGAGGCCGTCGCCCTCGACCACCTCAGCCAGGGCCGCCTGATCCTCGGCGTCGGCTCCGGTGATGCGAACGACCCAGCCTTCAGTGCCACCGGCGAGCCACTCCGGCCCGGCGTCCGCGCCGAACTGCTGGACGAGGGCCTGGCGGTCATGACGGAGCTGTGGACCGGCGAGCCGGTCACCTTCCACGGCCGCCACTTCCACGTCGAGAAGCTCACGCTCTCGCCGCGGCCGGTCCAGCAACCCCGCATCCCGGTCTGGGTCGGCGGCGACTGGCAACTGCGCGGTGTCAGGGCCAGAATCACCCGCTGGGACGGCAGTTGCGTGTACAAGGGGTCGCCGTCGCAGGAATGGCAGGACATGACCGCGGCCGATGTCCGCGAGATCCGGTCCGCTGTCGGCAGGCCCGAGTTCGACATAGCCCTCGGCGGGCGGGCCCGGGCTGAGGACTGGGACCAGGACCGGGAGCACATCCGCTCCATCGCCGACGCGGGGGCCACCTGGTGGAGCGAATGGGTGGAGCCGGGCGACAGACAGCGGACCATAGACGCAGTGAGGCGGGGCCCGCTCCGGGGCGACTGAGGGGCTACGTGCCAACGACAACCCTGACGCGCTGCCTGCCGCGACGCACCTGGGTATGGTCGCCTTGTGGGCGGAACCCTGCTCGTCGCCGCAGGCGGTGGTGGCGACGCCATCACCAGCGCGGCGCTAGCGTCCGTCCTCCCACTCACCAGCCCCCCAGCCGTGATGACCTACTCCTGGGACCGGCTCATGATCGACCCTGTCCCAGGACCCCGCAGCGCCACGGACTTCACCGGCCTGCGGCGCCTCGCACCACACGTTCTGGAAGTCATCCCCCAAACGAGCGTGGTCCCACCGGCCGCTTCGTCGCTGCCACGGCTTGCGGCTGAGCTTCCCCCGCGCCTTCTGCTGCTAGACCCGGTCGGCGGAGCGGTACAGATGGCAGAGCAGATCCAGGCTGCGGCGGCCCTGTTCGGGGCTGATGCCGTGGGGTTGGTCGATGTCGGGGGAGACATCCTCACCAACGGCGCTGACCCGGGACTGCGCAGCCCGCTGGCGGACCAGCTTGCCCTGGCCGCCTCTGTCCGCGCTGGCCTGCCGGCCCGGCTGCTGGTCACCGCCCCGGGCATAGACGGAGAGCTCCCGGCCGCGCTTGTCCTGGCCCGGCTGCGCGACCTCGTAGCCGAGATGACCGGCATCTCCGAGATCCGCTACGAGACCCACAAGGCACGTCGGCTCCATGGCCGAAACACCCACCGCCCCACTCGCGCAGACCTGCCGACGATCGACACAAAAGCCCGTGAAGCAGCCAGCCGGGGAGCCCGCTACATCAGCATGCGGCGCCTAGCCGAGCTCCTCCAGGCCACCACGCTTGACGCCTTCCATGACCTATCTGACCTGCTCGCAGCCGAGCGACCCGACCAGTACACGCCATCCATCTACCGGACACAGCCATGCCCTGAATGACGGTCCAACCGCTGACCGAGCGAATGGGTGGAGCCGGGGGACAGACAGCAGACCATAGACGCAGTGAAGCGAGGTCCGCTCCGGGCCGGCTGAGATGCCATCCGTGATCGAGTACGCGCCGGCGATCGAGTACTAACGAATAACGCGGTAGTCGACGAGCAGGTAGCCAGTAGGTGAGGTCTCGCTTCGGATCGATTCGAGCTGGATCGGTGGCAAGCCGTCGAGGAGCCGTCGTCCGCGTCCGGCGATCCTCGGCGCTATCACGAGCCTGAGTTCGTCGGCAACGCCGGCGGCGAGCAGCGCCTGCGCGACCGAGATACTTGCATGGACGCCGATATCGCCGCCGTGCTGCTGCTTGAGGTCCCGAACGGATTCGACCAGCCCGCCGTCGAGCGGCGTCGCATTGTCCCAATCCCGGTCAAGGGGCGTCGATGTCGCGACGTACTTCGTGACCCCGTTGATGAATGCCGAGAATGGCTGGATCTCGCTGCCCGGCCAGAACTGCGCCCATTCGGTGTAGCTACGGCGGCCGAGAATGACCGCGTCCTGGGTCGCGATCACAGCGGCGAGGTTGGCCTCCATCGCGTCGTCCCAGTCGGCGAAGAAACTATCCGGCTCCTCGGCAACCCCGTCGAGGGACAGCAACTCGTACACGACGATCTTCCGCACGCCCTGCACCTCCGATCGGCCTCGATGCTACTGGTCGGCTGATCAAGTCGGCGGAACCCATCCCTGCCACGCGGCGGAGACCCCGGTCCTCCTGGCAGGCCGCCCAGGCGGATGACCCGTGTCAATGACGGGCATGTAACCCTGGTTGGTCACCAGCTATGGCTGTTCCGGCGGGCGGGGCGGTTGAAGGGGATCTCGATGGGCGCAGAGCGCGAGCGGGTGCGGGGGTTCGGCCGGCTTGAGGACGGGCTCCGCCAGGCGGGGGACTGGTACCGGTGGGGGCCGTATGTGAGCGAGCGGCAGTGGGGGACAGTCCGCGAGGACTACAGCGCGAACGGCGACGCGTGGGGCTACCTGCCACATGACCATGCCCGGTCCCGTGCCTACCGCTGGGGTGAGGACGGCCTCGCCGGGTTCTGCGACATCCACCAGCGGCTGTGTCTGGGGCTGGCGCTGTGGAACGGCCGGGATCCGATCCTCAAGGAGCGGGCGTTCGGGCTCACCGGCCCGCAGGGCAACCACGGCGAGGACGTCAAGGAGTACTGGTGGTACCTGGACGCGATCCCCAGTCATGCCTGGAACCGGTGGCGTTACCACTACCCCCAAGGCGCGTTCCCGTACCAGGACCTGGTGACCCGCAACGCCGCCCGGACCCGCTTCGACCCCGAGTACGAGTTGCTCGACACCGGTGCCTTCGACGGTGACCGGTACTGGATAGTCGAGGTGCACTACGCCAAGGCCGGCCCCGATGACCTGCTGATGGCCATCCAGGTCACCAACGCTGGCCCGCATGCGGCCACGCTGCACGTCCTGCCAACGGCCTGGTTCCGCAATACATGGTCGTGGGGCGAGGACGGGTCCAGGCCGAAGCTGGCCGCGGACGGCGAGCGCCGCGTCGCGGTCGAGCACCCCTTCGTCGGTCCCATGGAGCTGATCGGCGGCCCAGGCCCTGCCGGGGCTGCGCCGGCCGGGCCTGGGCCGGAACTGGTGTTCTGCGAGAACGAAACCAATGTGGCGCGGCTGTTCGGCGCGGAACCAGTCACGCCCTACCCGAAGGACGGCATCAACGACCACGTCGTCAGCGGCGCCGCCACGGTCAACCCGGAGCGCACCGGCACCAAGTGCGCGTTCTGGTACCAGGTCAGTGTCCGGGCGGGCGGAACTGCCGAGCTCCGGCTCCGCCTTCGCCCAGTCACGGAGCGCCCTGTGAACAGCCCGGCCAGCCCTGCCGGTGACTCCGCCGACGCACTGGGTTCTGGCTTCGGTCAGGTGATGGCGCTGCGGCGGGCAGAGGCAGACGAGTTCTACGCGGAGCTGACGCCCGCAACGGCCAGTGCGGACGAGGCGATGGTCCTGCGCCAGGCCAGCGCGGGCATGCTGTGGGGCAAGCAGCTCTACTACTACGTCGTCAGCCGCTGGCTGGACGGCGACCCCGCACAGCCGGTGCCGCCGCCCGAGCGCAAGACCGCGCGCAACTCGGCCTGGCGCAACTTCGACGGGTTCGACATCATCTCCATGCCCGACAAATGGGAGTACCCATGGTTCGCGGCATGGGACCTGGCGTTCCACTGTGTGATGCTGGCCCACCTCGACCCGGCCTTCGCGAAGTACCAGCTGATCATGGTGTGCCGGGAATGGTTCCAGCACCCCAACGGGGCGTTGCCCGCCTACGAATGGGACTTCGGCGATGTGAACCCGCCCGTGCACGCGTGGGCGGCGCTGGAGGTGTTCACCATCGACGGCGGCCGCGACCTCGCCTTCCTGAGCCGGGTCTTCGACAAGCTCCTGGTCAACTTCACCTGGTGGGTCAACCGCGAGGACTCCACCGGCCGCAACGTGTTCGAGGGAGGGTTCCTCGGCCTCGACAACATCGGCCCGATCGACCGCTCCCACCTGCCGCAGGGCGACACACTGGAGCAGTCCGACGCCACCGGCTGGATGGGCTCCTACGCGCTGGCGATGTGCACGATTGCGCTGGCTCTGGACTGGTCAGGCCAGCGGCCCACGCAGGATCTCGCGCTGAAGTTCCTTGAGCACTTCGCGGCGATCAGGGACGCCATCGACA
>DASYYE010000318.1:0-24225 GCA_035946955.1 Streptosporangiaceae bacterium
CACCGCCCGCATCATGGGGCGCAGCGTGGCCAGGATCGCCGCGCTGATCCGCTGCGGCTGGGCTGTCTGCTTGGGCGCGGGGCTGGTGACGAGCACGGGCGGCCGCCACGTGCCGTCCTCGATGGCACCGGCCATGGTGGCCTCGCTGAGCGGGTTCACCAGGTCGGTGTCCTGGCCGAACGCGTCGGCCGCCAGGTCAACAGGTGACTTGGGGGTCGTGAAGTGCCCGAGCGTGGCCGGGATCCCCAGGGACGGCTGGGCATTGAAGCCGAACTTCGCGGCCATCGAGGCGAGCGTGTCCCCGTTGAGCCGCTGGGTGGCGAGCATGGCGAACGTGGTGTTGCACGACACGGCGAACGCTTTCAGCAGGCTGACCCTGCCGAACTGCTCGTTGTCGAAGTTGTGGAATGTGCGGCCGTCGATGGTTGTCTGCGGCGGGCAGTCCACCGTGGAAGACGGGCGCATCCCCGTCCGGGTGAGCGCCGAGGCAGTCACGATCTTGAAGGTCGACCCTGGCGGGAACAGCCCCGACAGTGCCCGGTCGAACCCGCCCGGGCTCTCGACCACAGCGAGCACCTTGCCGGTCGACGGCTGGATCGCCACCATATCCACCGGCTTCTTCGTGGGCGCGGTGCGGACCGCATCGGATGCGGCGAGCTGCACCCTCATGTCGATGCTTGTGTGGACCGCCGTGCCAGGGGCGCCCTTGAACGTGGCGGCAACCGCGTCAACGTGGGCGCCCGGGCCCTCGACCTTGATGGTCATGGATGGGCGCCCGGCGAGCTGGGCCTGGTAGGCCTGCTCGACCCCGCCCTCGCCGACGAGGTCACCGGCCTGGTAGGGGGCGCCCAGTGCCTTGGCCTGGGCTTTGGTCGCGTTCACGATGATGCCGGTCAGCAGCGACAGCGACCCGGACTGCGCTTGCGCCGCCTGTGAGCTGATGTCGGTGCCGTCAGCGGCGAGCACCGGTGCCCGGGACGGCCACACCGCGTCCAGCACGAAACGCTGACCCGGGTGGAGCCCCGGGTAGATGTCGGCCGGGCTCCAGTCCACCCACCAGTGCTGGTTGCGCTCGACCAGCGCCAGCCGGCCCTGGTAGGCCCACACCTGACCGCTGGCCAGGCTCGCCGTCGCGCGGAAGGCCGCCACGGTCGTGCCGCTGACCGTGCTCTCCTGGCCGGGCACCAGGCGCAGGTGCTTGACGCCGAGCTGGGTGGCGGCCTGCGTCAGCGGGCCGGCCAGGCCGCCGTGTGGCTGGTCCACGGTCACCTGGTCCATGGCGTGGTAGTCGCCGCGCTGCCAGGCTGACAGATAGGTGGCGGCGGTCTGCTGCGGGCTGCCTATGGTGCGCAGCATGACGTAAGCCGTCACACCTCCGGCCACCACGACCAGCACCGCAGCCGCGGCCAGCACGGCGAGGGTACGCCGGCTCCTCCCCCGCGCCAAGCCGAGACCCTGCATTCCAGACCCTGCCTCTCCGACCTCGAGGCCCGCCGGGACGGCCCCACCGTTGGATCCCAGCGCTTTCGGGCCTCAACGATAACGCCAGGCCCCGACTGGCCTGACCGCCACGGGCTCAGGACTGGTGTATTTCAGAGGATGTTGACGGCGCGGGCGATCACCAGGGCGCCGACGGACAGCGAGACTGCGGACTGCACGAGCATGGTGAGCTTGGCCCACCTGGCCAGCGGCATCACATCGGTCGGGCTGAAGGCGGTCGCGTTGGTGAACGACATGTACAGGTAGTCAACGAACCGTGGCTCCCAGTCGGGCGATGCCAGCTCGGGCGTTGCCATCTGCGGGAACATCAGGTCGGGGTACCGGGGGGTGCCGAGCGACCGGTGCACCGGGCCGCCCCGGTCGAGCTCCCAGTACCACAGCGCGAACGCGATGACGTTGGTCGCCCACACCGACGCGCCACTGGCGAGCACGGCCGCAGCATTGCCGCTGCCGCGCTTGGCCTCCAGGATCGCCTGGATGAGCAGCACGGCGGAGGCCGCATTGGCGAGAGTGATCACGACGATCAGTGCGATGCTGGCTGCCCGCGCCGCCGGCCCTCGCCGCTCGATCCTCACCGGGTTGGCGATGGCCAGGCCCACCAGCAGTGCCCCTTCCAGGGCCGGCAGCAGCTCCCTGGGCAGCGGCCGGGTCAGGTGGGGAGGGAGCAGGAGCTGCAGGGTGATGGCCGCGATCACGCTCAGGCTCACCGGCCAGCGGTGCTCACCGCGTGTCTTGCGCATCCAGGCAGGCAGCGGGACGGCGTGGGTGGGGTGAGCCGCCACCTCTTCGGCCCAGCGGACCCACGCCTGCGGGTCCGCCCCCCGCCGCACACGCAGCCACGACCAGCCCATCCACCACGCGTGGGGGTCCGGCCCACCGGCTTTCGCGGCCGCCGCACTGGAGTCCGGCTGACCGGAGGAGCCCGTCCCGTCATCGGGCTCAGGCGCCGCGTCCGGCTCCGGCATCGCAGACTCTGTCACCAAGCCAGGCTAAACCCGTCCTGAATGACCGGGCCTGCCCCCGGCCACCTGGTCAGTTGGTGGGCGTGACGCGGAAGACGGGGTGGTTGGGGGCGATCTTGAGCAGGTCTTCGTCTGAGGCGGCGGCGGTCACGCCCCCGAAGAAGACCCCGACCTCCGCCCGCCAGCGCTTGAGGTAGGCCCGCAGGATGGGGGGCTTGTCCGCGTCGGCCACCTCGGCCGCGCGGAACCGCTCGGCTTTGTTGCCGACGCGCAGTTCTCCCTCACCAGCGGCACGGAGGTTGCGCACCCACTGGCTGTTCCCGCGTGGTGAGACGAGGTAGCGGTCCCCGTCATGGGTGAGCAGGTTCACGGGGGTGGTCCTGACCTCGCCCGTGGCGCGGCCCCGGACGGCGAGCACACGGGATCCCATCACACTCACACCCGCCGCGGTCAGGGCCCTGACCAGCGGGTTGAAGACGTGCGTGGTAAACCATCCGGGCTTTGCGTACCGTTCGGTCATCTGTGCAACCCCCTAGCGGGGTGTCGGTGTCTTCGCCAGAAAGGGCTGTACCCCGCCGGGGGGTGCATACCCGGCGGGGCACAGGTCATTGGGTGCCCTAGCTGGTGAAGGGCTCGAAATGCTGGCTGAAGTACCAGGTGGGCTGGACGATGCCGGAGCAGGTGCCCGCGCCCTTGACGCCTGGGCAGCCACCGTTGTCGCGCTCGATGGCCCAGAACGAGATCATGTCGATGCCCTTGCTCTTGGCCCAGTTCAGCACCGTGGTCGCGTCGGCCTCGGTGAAGGTCTCGGGCGCGCCGAAGTCGTCGATGCCGACCATCTCGGTGACGCCGAGCATGTGCCAGATCTGGGAGGCCGTCTTCGACGGGTACAGCGACTGCAGCTCGCTGAAGGCGCCCTGCGCGGCGGTCTCGGTCTGCTGCGCCATCTCGTAGGTCTGGCCCGTGTAGTAGTCGAACGTCATGATGTTCAGGATGAAGTGGTCGCCGTCCGCCACGGCGTTCTGCAGGATCTGGTCTTCACCCGAGGTCAGCCCGTTCGGCGTCACTGGCATGGTGAAGGAGAAGTTCACGTGGTGCCCGGTTGAGCGGCCCCACGCCTCGGCCATCTTGACCGCCTGGTTGCGGCGCGTCCACCCGGCGGTGTTGGTGAGCGAGTTGGCTTCGACGTCCAGGTCGATACGCGGCACGTTGTAGGTGGTGATGGTGTTCTCGTACACCTTCGCGATCGAACTGACGCTGGTGCAGCTGTCGGCGATGTCGGTGTTGGTGGTGTCCGCGGTGTAGCCGCCGAAGGACGGGATGACGTTGCCGCCCGAGGACTGGATCTGGGAGAACTCGCTGCCGAAGGTGGACTGGGCGATCGGCATGGACGTGCTGCCGTCCCAGTACGCGGTGCACGACCCGGAGGAGGCGGTCTGGATGAAGGCGGCGGAGAGGAACTTCGCGCCGGACTGCTGCGACAGGGTGGCCGCGTTGTCGCCGTTGTAGGACTCCCAGTAGGGAGCGAAGACGTGCCCCGGCAGTAGCGTGCTGTTGGCTGGAGCGGTGCCGGCTGCGGCATAAGCGGGCGCGCCGCCGGTCGCGGCGAACGCGATCGTAGCCACCGCAGTGGCCGTGGCCGCCATCGCGGCCCGGACGGTGGTGCGTGGTCTCATGCTCGTATCCCTTGGTTAGGACGGAACAGAACGAGGGCAGGGAACATCAGCCGACCGACACGGCGAGAGCGCCGGACCCTCTCCCCCCGACCACGAAAGCCCCTCATAGCCCCCATCAGGAAACTAATAGGAAACTTTCCTGTTTAGCCGTTGTGTGTACGTTAGCGCCACTTTCCGTTCAGCGTCAAGACTGTGGCGGACCGTAGTCAACGCCGCCCGGCGTGCCATGCACGCTCACGTGACTATGCCGCTGGATACAGTGGGTCTGGCCGCTCGGATGACCTGCGGCCCCGCAGAGGTCTCATGCCCAAGGGTGGGCCTGCATGAGCACAGCAGCAGGGACCGCAGCCAATGCCCTGCATCACTGGGCCCTGTTCTACCGCGGCCCCGAAGAATACAGCGCCGCCGTGACCGCTTTCCTGGCCGAGGGCCTCGGTGCCGGTGAGCCCGCACTGGTCGCCGTGCCCGGCCCGAACCTCTACGCAGTGCGGGCGAGCTTCCCCGGCAACAATGGGGTCACCTTCATCGACATGACGTACCTCGGCAGCAACCCGCTGCGCCTCATGCCCGCGATCCGCACGTTCACCGACTCCTACCCCGGCCAGCGGACACGTTTCGTCGGTGAGCCGATCTGGCCGGGACGCCGTGACACCGAGGTCCAGGAGGCCACCCGTCACGAGGCGCTCATCAACTCCGCGCTCGCCGACGTGCCCACCACGATCCTCTGCCCCTACGACGCCGGCCACCTCAGCTCAGCGGTCCTCGAGAGCGCCCGGCACACCCACCCCAACCTGCTCGATGGCGGCCAGCACCAGCCCAGCCCCAGCTACCGGGCAGCCGATGTGGCAGCCGCCATCGGTGAACAGCGCCTGCCCGGCCCACCAGCCACCGCAGAGGCGCTCGTCTTCGGCGAGACCGACCTGGCGACCCTGCGCAAGCACGCCGAGTACCACGCACGACAGGCCGGGCTCAGTGCGGGACGTTCACAGGACTTCGCTCTCGCCGTCAACGAGGCAGCCACGAACACCGTCGTGCACACCAAGGCCGCTGGCACCTGTCGCTTCTGGCACACCGCCGCGTCCGTGACCTGCGACATCACCGACACCGGCCGGATCACCGACCCACTCGCTGGCCGCAGGCCACCCCCCGGGCACGCCGCGCACGGCCTCGGGCTCTGGGTGATCAACCAGGTCTGCGACCTCACGGAACTGCGCTCAGGCGACTGGGGCACCACCGTCCGCATGCACATGTACCGCCAGCGGACGGCACCACCCACCGTTACTGCCTGACAGACTCCCTAGTCGGCTTCAGCGGCCAGGACGCTGCCACCTGCCGCAGCCTGGCCGTCACCGCTCATGTCCAGTGCTGGCACCTGGTAGCCGACCTCGTCGTGCTCGGTGAAGTCAAGGCCGCTCTGCTCATCTCCTGGGGTCACGCGCAGGCCCACCGTATGGTCGGTGACCCACAGGATCACCCAGGTCACGACGAACGGGTAGGCGATCCCGATGACGGCCAGCACCAACTGCCGGCCAAGCTGGGTCCACCCTCCGGCCTCACCAGCGGCGTTCACGGCCAGGCTCGCGAACACACCGGTGAGCACCACACCGATCGCGCCACCAACCATGTGGACGCCGACCACGTCGAGCGAGTCGTCGTAGTGGAATATGTCCTTCAGATGGACCGCGCCGTAGCAGATCAGCCCGGCCGCCGCACCGATGACCAGTGACGCCCACGGCGGCACGTAACCCGAGGCGGGCGTGATCGCGGCAAGGCCCGCGACCGCACCGGTGGCGATCCCCACACCCGAAGGCTTGCGGCGGCGCCACCACTCCACAGCCATCCAGACGACCATGGCGGTGCAGGCCCCCAGCTGGGTGTTCACCAGCGCATAGCCAGCGACAGTCCCGGCCGAGGTCGCACTCCCCGCATTGAAGCCGAACCACCCGAACCACAGGATCCCGGCGCCCAGCAGCACCAGCGGCACACTGTGCGGCCGCTCCAGCGGGTGGTGACGCCGCAGATACAGCCCAGTGGCCAGGGCCGCCGCACCCGCCAGCTCGTGGACCACCGAGCCACCCGCGAAGTCGATCGCGTGCAGACCGCCGGTGCCGAGGAACCCCCCACCCCACTCGGCATGCGCGAACGGGCTGTAGACGAGCAGCGACCACAGGCCGATGAACATCAGGTACCCGCGGAAGGCCATCCGCTCGCAGAACGCCCCCGCGATCAGCGCCGGGGTGATCACGGCGAACTTCATCTGGAACGCCATGTACACCAGCGACGGGATGGTCGGCGCCAGGCCGTTCGGCTTGCCATTGACATTGTGCAGGAAGAAGTACTGGACGCTGCCGATCACCCCACCGTGGTCGGCCCCGAACGCCAGCGAGTACCCGAGGATCGCCCACAGCAGGCTGATCACCCCGATGGCGACAAAGGACTGCACCATCGTGGCGATGACGTTCTTGGCGCCAACCAGGCCGCCGTAGAACAACGCCAGCCCCGGCATCATGAAGAACACCAAGGCTGTGGAGGTCAGCATCCAGGCGGTGTCACCAGCATTGATATGCATGCATACCTCCACACGCCGGCCTCTTTGCCCAGGTATGCGCATACCGTAACGGTCGCGGTTCAGCCAGCACAAGAGAGGCTTCTGTCCCGCAGCCGACGGTTGCCCGTCATCGGCGCCAGCCTGGCTCACATGGGTGGCGCCGGGATCCCCGGCACCGCTCACCCCGCCAGGCATCAACGATCCACAAGCCTCGCCCTGTATGCCCTGACAGCGAAACGCGCCCAGGGGACCGCAAGGCCGCCGGCGGCGCCGCCGTGGCAGTAGGCTGCGGCGGTGGAGCCAGGGTGGCCCGTCCGGGATAATTTCGAAGTTCCAGCCCCTGCCAGGAGCGAGCTGTTCGTGCTTGAGCCGCTCGATGCGCGGCACAACGAGTCGGATTACGCGGCCTGGACGTCGAGCCGCGAGCACATCAAGACGACACCCGGGTTCATCGGCGACCCGGCCTGGCTGGACCTGGACATGTCACTCGCGGACAACGCCAGCGCTATCGGACAGCACCGCAAGGACTTCGAGGCGCGGGCCGGCTTCGCGTACACAGTGCTCGATCCGCTGACCGGCGAGGTCATTGGGTGCGTTTACCTGTACCCGCCCCGACGGGACGGGTACGACGCCGACGTGCGTTCGTGGGTCCGGGCCGACCGCGCCGACCTGGACAAGCCCCTGCATGACCTGGTGCGCCAGTGGCTGGCGGCCGCATGGCCGTTCCGGAACCCCGAATACGCCGCGCGTTGAGGAGCGTCAGCGGTCCATCAGCGCGAACACGACCCAGCTCAGGTACTCTCGCCGGAACCGGACGCAACGCCCCCGCACGCTGCGGCGGACGGCTCCACTCGCCCACCCTGGCATTAGCTTGAACGAATTACCTTGGCTGTCAGCCGGGTAGTTCGTAGTGCGACCCCAGGGCGAAACCGCCTCGCCGGACTTCCTTGAACACTGTGTGCTCGTACTTTCGCAGGAAAACGCGGAGGTCCGCCACCTTCGGCCGCAGCGATGGAGTAACCATCTCGGCCACCTGCTTGGCCGACAGAGACGTCGGTGATATCGCCATCTCCCGCACGAGCGCTGACAGGGCGCTGCGCTGTTCCGGACTGGGAACCATGCAGGCACCTAGCTCGTGCCTGGCTCGGTGAACGTCGTCCGGGGGCTGCTCGTACTCGTCCGCCAGGTGCGCGCCGATCTGGCTGACGACCCTCTTTACCTTCTGGCGGCGCTCGGGCGGCAGCTCGCGGTACCAGGTGGCCCCACCAATGCCGAGCATGGCCAAAACCACACAGGCGACCGGCCCGAACCGGTCAACTGCCGCCTCGGCGCTTGCCGCGACGGACCTGCAAGGGACCGCAGGGAACACCACCTCGGCCGGTAGCTGCACATCGCCCACGTTGACGGCGACTACCGCCATCACGCTGTCGACGCGCTCGCCCCGTGCGCGGACGCCGAGCGGAGCAAAGTGTTTGGCATGCTGGGTCAGCAGTAGGCACGGCGACAGCAGAGCGGCCAAGGCCGCGGCCGGGTAGTCTCCGGCGTTGCGCTCACAGACCGCCAGCGCTCTGGGGTCCACCTGCCGCAAGTAGGGCGGCAACCGCACCACACCAACGTGGGGCAGCCAGCTCTCGTTGAGGATCCTGCGCAGGTCGGCGGGGGCAACGCCGAGTTGGTCAGCGAGTCCCGGCAGCCGCTGCCCAGCCTGGGCCAGCGCGTCGTACTCCATATAGAGCCGGAGCGCCCCACACTCCGCTGTCCCCACGGACCCAGGCGGCATTCCGCTGCTGAGCTGGTAGTGCAACCCGCTCAGGAGGAACGCAGCGTCCAGCACCGCGGGCAATGGCCCACGGCTCAGGCCGTCCCGCTCAGCGTCTAGGACACTGTCCAAAGCTGTGGCCAGCATGCGACTTACGGTAGCTTAACGTGACACTGAGCTAACGGTTAGCGAGCAAAGTCGCACCATGCGCGCCGTGCTGCTCAGTGGTGCACAGCAGCCAGGAGCGCGGCATAGGCGCGGACGAGCGCCGCGTGCTCCAGTGAGAGCAGCGGGCTGTCGGGCCGGCACCCTTCCTTGACCCATTGGTCAGACAGGTCCATCGCGCGCGCCCGGTGCGCCGCGGCGGGCCTGACTGCCTCATCGGGCTCGCCGTAGAGGTAGCAGTAGAGCCGGGTCAGTGAGTCGACGAGCTTGTTGCCCTGGCCGGTCTGGGACTGCGCCGGGAACTGGCCTTGGCGGTGTACCCGCCACCAGTCGACCTCCAGGGCCGCCGCCTCGGCTGGGCTGGCGGGCTCGCCGTGGGTGAGCTTGACCAGTGCGTAGAACCGCCGCATCCGGGCACGCGCCCCGGCCGGGTCGTTCTTGGGCACCGGTGCCCACAGTTGGTTGGCGCGCAGCACCAGCCAGCCGCCGTGCAGCGTCCGGTACCAGTCCATCCCGAAACCCGCCCGCACGAGGCCGATGGAAGCCACCAGCACCCGCGGCCACCGGCGCAGGTAGTAGGCAACCCAGGCCCGGTACTCCAGGTCGGCCACACGGACCGGGTCGAAGGACCGCAGCCGGCTCGGCCGCCCGGCAGGAGGACCCACTGTCTGGGCTACTGACTGGCCCGCAGCCTGCTCGGGCAGGCCCGGGCTGGCGCTCCCGCGCCGCAGCCGCGCGGCCATGCGAGCCGCACTCGTCCTCACGCCAGCGGTGACCGTCCCGACGCTCACTGTCCCCCTTCCCGGGTACGCCGCAACCTATTGCTGCCCAGGCTCCACAGGCGTTCATTATGCTCTTCATCCAGCCGACGGTGAGCATATGCAGGTCTCGCGTGCCGTTGCTGCCAGCTATGCGGTGGTGATGTGCCGTGCCGTTGACGGTTTGGTCGAGGAGCTCCCGCAGCTGGTGCTGGCCAGGCATGAGCCGCCTGGGAATCCCCGGCCCCAAAACCAGGAAGGATGCCAATACAGTTAGCTCCATGTCTGGCGAGGTGTCGCCGAGTCACGGCGATGAGGTGACCCCCCACAGCGAACTCCGTGCGTCCCATGAGGACCGGGACCGGGCGGTGGAAATACTGCGGGTGGCCGCTGGGGACGGTCGGCTCAGCGCGGAAGAACTGGACGAGCGGCTGGAAGCGGCGCTGACGGCCCGCACCTATGGCGAACTCGCGGTGCTCACCCGCGACCTGCCTGCCGTCCCTGGGGCTAGTGCGGTCGCGGCGGCCGCCGCGCCCAAGGACCTGGTACGCATCGCGTGTGCCTCTGGCAGCGCGAGCCGGGACGGCAGCTGGGTGGTGCCCAAGCGCATGGAGGTACAGGTCACCAGCGGCAACGTCAGGCTCGACTTCACCGAGGCGGTCTTCACGCAGCCCTTGCTGCAGATCGCCGCCGAAGTGCGCAGCGGGTCGCTGACGCTGGTGACCCGGCCCGGGATCGAGGTAGACACCGGCGAGGTGTCGGTCAGGTCCGGCACCGCGAAGGTCCGGGCGCACACCGGCCCGCCGGTGCCTGTAGCCCTGCGGGTCGAGGTGTCGGGCTCGGTTGGGAGCGGCTCGATCAAGGCGCGCCCGCCCAGGCGGACGTTCTGGCAGTGGCTGCTGCGCCGCCCGGTCGTGTACTCCCGCTGACTGACGCTCCGGGGGTGGCTCAGCTCCCGAGCATGCTGCCGATGATCCCGCCGACGGCACCCGCGCCAGCGGTCTGGGCGGGCTGCTGTGCCACATAGGGCGAGATCGCGTGGGCCAGGACCGGCAGGGGCATGGACTGCAGCCAGACCCGGCCCGGGCCGGTGAGGGCGACCAGGTGGAAGCCGTCGTCGCCGAACATCATGTTGGCGATGCCGGGGATGCGGGTGATCTGGAACTGGACGCTTCCCTGGAACATGCCCACGTGGCCGGGGTGCACCATCAGTGTCTGGCCGGGTGGGAGGTCGTAGGTCATGAGTTCGCCGGACAGTTCGATCCAGGCCTGGCCCTGGCCTTCGAGCTTCTGCAGGACGAACCCGTCGCCGCCGTAGAGGCCACCGCGGAAGCTCTGCTGGAGGCCGACGCTGGGGGTGATGCCGGGGGTGCCGCACAGCCAGCCGTGCCGGTGCACGTAGTAGGCCTCGCCCTGGGATATCTCCACCGGCATGATGTGGCCGGGCAGCTTGGACGCGAACGCGACCAGGCCCGGGCCCTCGTAGCGCGTGAGGAACAGGCCGCCGCCGCCGAGGACGCGCTTGAGGCCGCGCATGAACCCGCCGCCGCCACCGCCGCCGGTGGTCTGCGACATCTGGATGCCGGGTGTCATCCATGACAGCTCGCCGTGGTGGGAGATGATCTGTTCGCCCTGCTGGAGGTTTACCTCCAGGACCGGCATAGTCGTGCCTTTGACTTCCACCTGCATGGCCGTAGCCTCCCCGTCGGCGGCTGATGCGCCGATAGTCCCGTTCTTGCGGGGAAACGTTATCGGGCGGCGGGCCCTACTGGAATGGTTTCGCCTTTATGTGCCAGGGCGCGGCGGTCGCGGAAGACCCAGCCCGCCACGATGCCGCCGACCAGCCCGCCGACGTGGGCCTGCCAGCCGATCCCCGCGTGCGGCAGCAGCACGGTGAACTGGTAGGCGAAGCACAGTGCCATGACCGCGCCGATGAGCATGTCGATCGCGTGCCGGTCGAAGAACCCGCGGACCATGATGTAGCCGAAGTACCCGAACACGACGCCGCTGGCGCCTGCGCCCACGGTGCCGGCGCTTTCGGTGAGCCAGGCCGCCAGTCCACTGGTGAGGACGACGACGACCGTCACGCCGATGAACTTCGAGACGCCACGGTAGGCGGCCAGGAAGCCGAAGATGAACAGCGGCCCCGAGTTCCCCTCGATATGTGCCCAGCTGAAGTGCAGGAACGGGGCGGTGAGGATATCGGGCAGGTCCGCGATATCGCGTGGCCGGATGCCGTAGTCCAGGCTGAGCTGGTAGTGGTCGGCCCAGTTCGCGATCTGGATGGCCCAGATCACCGCCAGCACCCCCACCATGACGAACAGTGCCGTACGCGCCCTGGCCACGATTGTCTCGGCGTCGTCGGGACCGAGGTCCCATGCGCCGCGGCGTGTCAGCGCGCTGGCACGGCCGAGCGCTCCTGTGCTGGCTGGCATCCCCGAATGCGGCATCGGCCGCGTGCCGCCGTCACCTGCCGCTGGCCCAGTACCCGTACTCATCGCAACCTCCCGCGCCACAGCCACCATAGCGTCGCCCCACCGCCATTCACGCAATCTCATGATCATGAAGACTTCTCAGTCATAGCGACTGAAATTCCTACAGGATCTTGGAAGACATGGATGGGCGGCGCACGCCTGGAGTGGCTTGGGGCGTGCGCCGCCCCGGGGACAGCAATGGTCAGCGGGTTACGGTAGGCCGCCGGTCATTGCATTGAGCAGAGTGGAGCCTGAGTCGTCGTCCAGGCTGAACGCGAACACGCCACCAAGGTGGTTGGCCTTGATATAGGCATCGGCGGCCGCGAGGGACTTGGGGTTCTCGCCGGTGTAGAAGTTGTTCCCGTCGTAGATCCAGGAGCTGCCGGTCACCGAGTCGGAGAAGTTGTCACCAGCGTTGTTGGCCAGGCCCGCTGACACCAGTTCCTTGTAGTCGGCAACCCCGGCGGTCTGGCTGAAGTTGAACGCGGGGCTGGGCCCGGCCGCGGCCTGGTACAGCCCGTGGTCCGAGCCTGCCTGGACACCGGTCCAGCCGCGCCAGTACCAGGGGACGCCCAGGTTGATCTTGCCGACACCGAAGCCGCCCGGGATGTTGTAGTCCGGCAGGCCCTTGGTCCAGGCCTTGATCGCCGTGTCCACGTTGTACTTCTCGTTGCCAGGGGGGATGACCGGGCTGGGGTCTTTCGGCGAGTTGTGCAGCGGGGCCTGCATGTTCGTGGGTCCGGTCGCGTCCCAGGCACCGTGCATGTCGTAGGTCATGATGTCGCCGAAGTTCAGGTACTGCCCGATCTTGCTGGTCTGGATCAGGTCGATCTTGTCCTGGCCTGAGGGCAGGGCGGCGGACAGCATGAACTTGCGGCCGGTCTGGGCACCGTAGGCATTGAGTTCCTTGCGGAACTCCGCCAGCAGGAGCGTGAAGTTCTGGGTGTCGGCCGCGCTGGTGTGGTTGCCCACGTGGCCGGCAGTGGAGGCTGGGTACTCCCAGTCGATGTCGAACCCGTCGAAGATCCCGGCCGCGGACGACGGGCCGCCGTGGGGGTCGCCCTGGATGCCGGTAGGCACGTTGCCCTGCAGGAACATGCTGATGCAGGAGGACACGAACTGCTGCCGGGACGCGGCCGTGGCCGCGGCATTGGAGAAGAACTTGGAGTAGGTCCAGCCGCCGATCGACAGCAGGATCTTCAGGTTCGGGTACTTCGCCTTGAGTTCGCGGAGCTGGTTGAAGTTGCCCGAGAGCGGCTGGCTGTAGACGTCGGTCGAGCCGTCGACGCTGGCCCCGTTCGCGTAGGCCTTCTGGTAGTCGGCGTAGGCGTCACCCACGCCGTCACCGGCATTAGGGTCGTTGGGGTTGCTGCTGTCGGCGGCCTTGATCGCTTCGAAGCACTTGTAAGGGGCGGTCGGGCTGATGTTCTCGAAGTCGTAGATGACCGTGGTCAGCTTGGACGCGGCCCCGGTGCTCGCGATGTTGGCGGGGTAGTAGGCATTGCCATAGATGGACCACTGGTCGAAGTAGGCGACCTTGCGGTACGGCGTGTGGGTCGCAGCCGCGGTGGTCACCGAGACGGCCGCGGACTGGCCGGAGCTGTTGCCTGCCTCGTCATAGCCCTGGACCGTGAACGTGTAGGACTTGGCGGGCAGCAGGTCACTGACGGTCACGTCGGTGCCCATGGACGTCGCCACGATGTGGGTGCCCTCGTAGACGTGGTAGACGGCGATGTCACCGGTGCCAGAGGAGTCGGTGGAGGGGTTCCAGGCGAGCGTGGCCGAGGTGGCACCGGTGTAGGTGACGTGGACCCCTGTGGGGGTGGACACGCCACCGGCCCGGGCGCCTGCCGCAGGACTCGTGTCCGCCGATGCGACGGCTGGGATCAGCACCGCCATTCCCGCTGTCAGCACTACGGCTGTCAGGGGCGCGGCCAGTTTGGAAAGCGGGGACATTGATCTCCTTGCCGGGAGCGAGGGGGTGTCCCGCGCTGCTGCGGACCAGCCGCTGGGACGCCCGCCCGAGGGTCAATGGCTGGTAGTGCAAACGCTAACTTATAGGAAAGTTTCCTATAAGTTGGTCACCTTATGGCTCCTCCGCTCGGGACGTCAAGACGCCCGCGGGGCAGCGAGAAGGCGCCCGCCGGGCGGCAGGGCTGTCCGGCGGGCGCCTGTCAGACTGTCGTGGCCAGAGTGGCCCCTAGGGCTGGCCGAACATGAGCGCCATCTCCGTGCTCCCGCCGTTGGCTGAACCGCCGAGGAGCGGGGTCACCGAGTTGGTGGCCGGGTCGAACCACGCGAGGGTCGCGCCGTTGGCGCAGTCGAGCTTGGTGGAGGTCACTGACAGCCGGCCACCATAGGCGCCATTGACGGCGATGCTCCCGACCATGCCGGGGACAGTGACGGGGGCGGTCCGCCGGTCGGAGCGGAGCTTGGCCACGTAGGCGCCGCACCCGGCCGCATCCTGGAGGTAGACACCACCGGGGAGCTGCCAGGCGTCCAGGTCGCCGTAGTCGCCCTGGGCTGCCGGGTAAGCGGTCAGCGGCGTCGCCGGCTGGGCACCGGAAACCGGCACGAGCCAGAGCTGCCCGGCAGCCGACCCGTTCCGCGCGCAGTTCGCCAGCAGTACCCCTGCCTTCCACCACCGCACGGGTGAGCACCCCTTGACCGACGGGCTGACCCGCATGAAGCGGACGGCCTGGCCGTCGTTGCGCACCATTTCCATGCCTGTGCTGGTGCTGACGGCCAGTTCGGACCCATCGGCCGAATACAGCGCCCCCGGGATGTCAGACCAGTGGTAAGTCCCACCGCCCGGGAACGACGTCGGGTAGGTCAGCTCCTTCCCGCCCGTCAGGCTGAACCGCTCCAGGTGGGGGTTGGCCGTCCCGACGTTGGCGATGACCCCGAGTCCGCCAGGTCCGGCGAACCCGATCGGCGTCACGTCCCCTGCCAGGGAGAACTCGGTGCTTGCACCGGTCCTCAGGTCGAGCACGGTCGCGTTGCTGTCGTCCGACAACAGTGCCCGCTGGCCGTCGCCCGACCATGCCACCAGGCTTGCCGACGGAAACGACCCCCTGGGCTGGAGGGTCGCGATGCGGTAGCGGCCCCCTGCCGGATCGACCAGGAACAACGTGGACGGGACGGGACGGGCATGGCTCCGGCGTCTCGGGTTGGCGGGCAGGCCCTGAGACCACTGAGCCAGCAGCCAGCCTTGCCCCACCTTGGCCCACGGCACGTCCTGACGGCTCCCCACCTGGCCTGCGGCAAGTGGTGGGGCATTCGAGTGGGCAGCCACCGACGACACATCTGCCGTTTGGGCGGCTGCCCGGGTAGACCCGGCATCCGCCGAACGGCGCGGCGCAGACGCAGCGGCACAGCCTGCGACCGCAGTCGCGAACGCCGCCAGCACCACCGCGCCGACCCCGCCTGGGACTGCGCGGTGCCACACACGTCCCCGCCCACGCACACCGTGGGGCTGCACATCGTTCATTTCGCTTTCCCATAGCCCTTCAAAGGCACTGCGGCGCCACCGGTGGTTGACCGGTTATCACTGTGTGCGCCCTGATACCTATTACACGCCGGGGACGAGCAACGGTTGCATCCGGTTTCGTAACGGCTGACCCGTATTTCAAGCCGGGTCAATCAGTGGTGGGCGCAAATGCCAAGTCAGGCAAACTGCCCTATGAGCTGGCTGCCCGCCTCAGACGCCGAGGCGCCCGCCGGGCAGCTGGGCTGTCCGGCGGGCGCCTTGTCAGAGTGCAGTGAGCAGGCCGGCCTCAGGACTGGCCGAACATGACTGCACCCCCCACGGACCCGTGGTTCATTGCGCCACCAAGGATCGGGGTCACCGTGTTCGTGAGCGGCTTGAACCAGATGAGGGCGCCGCCGTCGCCGCACGGGGGCTGGTAGGTGACTGCCAGCTGGCCGGCCTGTGCACCGATGATGTAGGTGCTCCCAGACGTGGTGGGGATGTTGATGGGGGTGGTCCGGCCGCTGGGGCCGAGCTTGGCCACGTAGGTGTACCCGCATGCACCGGCGTCCTGCACGTAGGTGCCGATGGGGGCCCCGTGCGTGCCCTGCAGGAGGGCCCAGGCATTGAGGTCGCCGAGGTCACCGCGGGCTGGGTGGCGGGCGGTCAGCGGAGTGGGGGTGGCGCCGGAGGCCGGCACGACCCACAGCTGCGAACCGCTGGCGGATTGCTTCGGGCCGCACCTTGCCAGCACGACGTTTGTCAGCCACCACTTCAGCGGCGAGCACCCCTGGACCGACGGGCTGACCGGCAGGTACCGGACGGACTTGCCGTCGTTACTCATCAGCGCGACCCCGTCCCCGGTCGTGCCGACGACCAGATGGGTCCCATCGGGCGTGTCCAGCGCACCGCCCCAGAATTTCGCGCCCGCCGTGAACGTCACCGGGTACGTCAGCTCCTTGGTGCCCGCCAGGCTGAACCGCTCCAGGCGCTGGCTGTTGAGCCCGGCGGCAGCGATGATCGCGAGTCCGTCGGGTGATGTGAACCCGAGGGGCGTCATGTCGCTCCCCCAGTTGAGCCTGGTGCCCACGCCGGTCCGCAGGTCCAGCACGGTTGTGCCGGCGCCGTCGAACAGCAGTGCCCGCTGGCCGTCACCCGACCAGGCCATGGGGGTCTCCGGGATGCCCCTCGCTCCAGCGTCAGCCGGGAAGGTCGTGATGCTGTAGCGGCCACCTGCCGGGTCCACCAGGAACAGCGTGGTCAGGGAGGGGTGGGCGTGCTGACCCGGGCTGTGCGGCTTAGACCGGCTCCAGTCGGCGAGGAACCAGCCCTGACCAACCCTGGCCCACGGGATGTCCTGACGGCTCCCCACCTGGCCGCTGGCAAGCGGTGCCGCGGTGTCCGAGGCCGAAGTCACATGTGCCCCGGTGGCCGTTCCCGTGGATCCCGCATCCGCGGACCGGCCCGACGCGGGCACGGAGCCACAACCCGCGACCGCGGTCGCGAACGCCGCCAGCACCACCGCGCCAACTCCGCCCGGGACCGCCCGGGACCACGCACGCCGCCTCGCCCGCACGCCATCACCGATCTGCTCATCATTCATCGAAGTTCCCATAGCCCTTCACATGCACTGCGGCGCCCACGGCAATCGGTTCGTCAGATATCTCCCGTGCGCGCCCGGACACCAACTAACACGCTGGAGCGGGCGGACGGTTGCGGCGAATTTTCACGACGGCCGCAGGTGACGTAATCGTTATAGTTGCGCCATGTCTGCCGGGCTTCCCACCTCGTACCCGCCGGTGACGACAGTGGCCGGGGCGGTGGCACGCATGGCTGCCATCGAGGCCTCCCTGCCACCTTCGGACGGCCTGTGCTGTTTCAACCGCATGTACCTGGATGTCACCAGGGAAGTCGGGGCGCGGATCACCGCCGGGTTCTTCGCCGACCTGGCGTTCATGACCCACCTGGACGTCACGTTCGCGGGACTGTACTTCGACGCGGTGGACGCCGCGGCTGACCCGCGGACGGTGCCGGTGGCCTGGCGGCCGCTGGTGGAACGGCGCGCGCAACCGGGGATCGAACCGGTCCAGTTCGCACTGGCCGGCATGAACGCCCACATCAACCACGACCTGCCGGTGGCGATGGTCCAGACGTGCACGGCGCTGGACACCTCACCGGCCGCAGGCACCCACCTGGCCGACTACCAGAAGGTGGACCGGTTGCTGGACGCCGCCGAGCAGTCGATCCGGCGGTCGTTCGAGTCCCTGCCGGAGCGTGCCGCCGACCAGCACCTCAGTGCGGTCTGCAACCTCATCGCCTGCTGGACCATCAACTCCGCGCGCGACCTCGCGTGGGACAACTGCCTCCTGCTGTGGGAGGTGCGCGACAACCCGGTCGCCTACAAGCTGGCCTGCGACGGCCTCGCCGAAACAGCGGCGCTCGCCAGCCGGATGCTCCTCGCTGCGGTATGACCGGGGCAGCCCTCACGCGCCTGCCGTATCGCCCACCCCTGCGGCTGTCTGCCCGCCTGCCACTAGGGTCAGTGAGGTGAGCGGACGGGCGGTCTTGGTCACGGGAGCGGCCAGGGGGATCGGCCGTGCCATCGCTGAGGCGTTCGCCGCCCAGGGCGACCGGGTGGCCGTGCACTACGGATGGTCAGCCGGGCTGGCCGCCGAGGTGGTGGCGGGCCTGCCCGGCACCAGGCATGTGGCCGTGCAGGCAGACCTGGCTGACGCCCAGGCGGTGCGGCAGATGGTGGACCAGGCCAGTGAGGCACTCGGCGGGCTCGATGTACTGGTGAACAACGCGGGGGTGTTCACCCCGCACCACATCACCGAGGTGAGCTACGAGCAGTGGCAGGCGGCCTGGCATGAGACCCTCGACGTCAACCTCACCGGCGCGGCCAACGTGACCTGGTGCGCTGTCCAGCACATGGTCGCGGCGGGCGGGGGGCACATCGTCAATGTCTCTTCCCGGGGTGCCTTCCGGGGTGAGCCGGGCCAGCCTGCCTACGGGGCGAGCAAGGCCGGGCTGAACGCCTTCGGCCAGTCGCTGGCCATTGCCCTGGCTCCGCACGGGATCTCGGTCGCCACGGTGGCGCCGGGTTTCGTGGAGACCGACATGGTGACCACCCACCTCACCGGGGAGTCAGGCGCCCGGATCCGCGCACAGAGCCCGTTCGGCCGGGTCGCCCAGCCGGGCGAGGTGGCAGCCGCCGTGGTCTACCTCGCCTCCCCGCAGGCGCAGTGGGCCAGTGGCGCCGTCCTCGACCTCAACGGCGCTTCGTACCTCCGCTGACCGCGCAGCCCCGCATCCGCGCAGGCTGAGCCGTTCACACCCCGCCGGTGGTCCGGTGCACCAGGTTCGACGGGCTTCCGTAATAGAAGGCTCTTACGCGGTAGGAGGCCTTCTCCTCGTCCGGCAGGACGACTATGCCGCATGAGTTGATGTGCGGCTGGAGTACCTCGATCACGTGGAAGATGGTGCTGCCCGCCGGCTTGATCTCCACGAAGTAGCCCTCTTCGTTGGTGGCGTGGTCCACCCAGGTGAGCTCGACGCCAGTCCCGGGCACGATGGTGGCCCGCAGCCCCGCAGGGGCACCCGCCGCAGCGGTGCGCGGAGTCCGGATCGAATGTTGCGCCACGGGGTTACCCGGCAGTGTCCGCGGCAGCGCCCATATCTCCTGTGCCTGCGTTGGCTCATGGTATTTCCCGGGTGGCAGGCTCACTCCCACCGTATTGGTGGTCGGCCCATAGAACGGCTGGACGCGGTAGTAGAAGGTGGTGCCCGGCATGAGGAGGGAGTGCGTGAATGCCGTCTGGCCCGGTGGCAGGAAACCGAGGATCGTGAACGGGCCAGCCGGCGCCGTCGCGTATTCGAGTATGCGGCCAGCAGGTTCGGGGCCGCTGGCCCGCCAGGTGAGCCTGATGTCAGTGGGCCTGATGAGGGTAGCGCTGAGCTGGATCGCTGGCTGGCCGGTGGCGGACGGTGACGCCGCGGCGCTGCAGCCCGCCAGCAGCGCCGCCAGCAGTGGCAGTGCGAGAAGCCGGGTCCGTGTCATCACTGGAGTGCCTCAGTGGGCTGAGTACCGCGCCGGTCCCAGCCGCTCGATAGCCACCGGGACCGGCACAGCGGGACGGTGCTTACATGTGCCAGAACTTCAGGTTGCTCCACTTGACCGTGATCGGCCCATGGCCGCTGTCGGTGCGGTAGGCACCGAACTTGTCGTAGAAGCTGCCACTCGGGCTGGAGGTGGTGTATTTCAGCGAGCCGTTGATGTACACCTGCAGCTTGTTGCCGATGTAGTGGACGGTGTCGACGGTCACCGGAGTGCCAACCGTGGCGACGCCGGAGGCGATCGTCTGCCCGCCTTCCACCGCGTACAAGGTGCCGCCCGTCTCCACGGCCATGAGGAAGTAGGGGCCCACGAAGTCCTGGAACGTCTGCTTCAGGCTGATGCGGGAGCCGACCATGCTGGTGATTACGAACGTCCCCTGGAACTTGTGGGCGCCGCGCGAGTAGTCGACGTAGCGCCGCTCGGCGCGGTCAAAGCCGCCGGTGCTGGTGCAGGTGAGCTTGAACACCAGCCCGTTGACCACGCCGCAGCCCTGCTGCTGGACCGTGAAAGAAGGCGAGTACGGTATCCAGGTCCTAGGTGCCGCCCGGGTGTGCGTCACCCCGGCGCTTGCCGCCGGGGCTGCTGCGATCAGCAGACCGCAGACGATGGTGCCGACGGTGGCCACGCGTCGTCTCATCAACATGCGAGCCTCCTTGAGGTGAAGGTCGTGGCCTTCTGCGGGGCCGGGCAACGGCGAGGCAGCCGTGCCCGGGCAGGCCATGCGCGGGGGCGGTTCACGGCATCGTCACTGAGCATGGCCGCAAAGTAACCCTAGATGACACAAACCGGACTGACTAGAAAACTGGTAAAAAGTCTTTACTTAATCTTGAAGACCCGGGTCGGTCCGTCCTGCAGGCACACCAACTCCTGGGCGAAACCCGCAGGCGACCGGTGTCAGGTCGCGGCGGGGCGGGCCGGGGACAGGCCGGTCAGTTCCTCGCTGAGCTGCCAGAGCCGCTGCGCCGTGGCCTCGTCACGGGCGGCCGCGGAGGGTTCACGGCGCTTGCGCTTGACGTAGTAGCCGCCGCTCTCCCCCGCCACCTCCGGTGAGCTGGCCAGGTACACGATCGTGTCGGCACCGCGCTCCGGAGTCAGCAGGAAAGGCCGTGCCACGGTCAGCCCGGCCCGCATGAAGAAGCTGGCGTCGCGCCCGAACCCGGTCCGCACTACGCCGGGGTGGGCGCAGTTGGCCGTCACACCGGCGCCCGCCAGCCGGCGGGCCAGTTCACGGGTGAACAGGATGTTGGCGAGCTTGCTGTTGGCGTAGGAACGCCAGCTCTCCCACCCGTTGCCGAGGTTCAGGTCGTCGAGGTCGAGCTTGGCTGCGGTGTGCGCGTCAGAGGTGACCGTCACCACCCGCGCGGGGGCGCTCGCCTTCAGCTTGTCCAGCAGCAGGTTGGTGAGCAGGAACGGTGCCAGGTGGTTGACCGCGAACACTTCCTCGAAACCGTCCTGGCTGACCCGGCGCTGGCCAGCCACGAACCCCGCGTTGTTCACCACTACGTCGACTCGGTCCAGCGCGCCCAGCCGGGCCGCCAGCTCCCGCACCTGTTCGAGCGAGGCCAGGTCGGCGATCTCCAGCCGGGGCTGCACCGTGCTCGCGGCCGCGACCTCGGCGAGCGCCGCCGCGCCGCGGTCACGGTCACGCCCGACCAAGACGACCTGCGCGCCCATTCGGGCCAGAGCGCACGCGGCCGCCTTCCCGATCCCCGAGGTAGCGCCGGTCACGACGCAGACTTCGCCATTCATGCCCGGCATGCTAGCCCAGTGAGGTGACGCTGCTCGAGCCGAGCACCGTTCCGTGGGCGAGTATGGCACCTGACGCCGAATAGGCCGCCCATGAGGCGTGCTCGTCCTGGCCCGTGACGAACACGCAGAACCTGGCACCTCCCGCGGGCACGGCCCTCACCGAGGTGTGGCCGTTTGGCTGCTGGACCACGACGTGGTCGACATCGCCCGCCACCACTAGTGCTGTCACGACCGAGTTGCCCAGTGCAGCGGCCGAGAAGGCCTGCTTAACGGGACGGGTCTTGCCCAGCCAGTGGCTGAGCGACGGATAGCAACCGCCACCACCTGACCGGGGGAGACCAAGACAAACCCCCCATGGGCCGACGTAGGCATCCACGGCCCATCCCTGGCCTGCCACTGCCCCGGAACCGATCCGGTAGGTGGCTCGTGGCGGCACCGTCTCACCACGGTGCAGCCAGCGCACCGTCTCCACTGAACCCAGGGCAGTGAAGGGAATGGCGTAGCCCAGCTCGTGCTGGTCTGAGGAGTAGGCGACGACCTTGGTGACCGCGGCGCTGGTGGGCACGGCGAACGCGAAGTACCTGGCGTAGCGGCCACCGAAGACCGGGACCGGATGCACGGTGAGGGTCCGCCCGTTGGTGAGCAGGAGATGCAGGTAGGCCACGTCACCGCGGACCGACCCCACGCTCACCTGTCCCATGGTGAGAATGACGGTGGCAGGATCCCCGCCGCCGACCTGACCCTGCACACAGGTGCTGCCCTGGCTTGTCTGGAAAGAAAAGCCGCAGCCCATGCCGGGAGCGAACTGGCCGACAGCCTGCCAGTGCTTGCCGTTGAGGGTGCCCGATGCGATCAGCCCTCGCGCCGAGCCCGGCCCCGGCGGGTTGTCCGTGACGTAGTAGTGCGACGACACCACCGGCGCCGACTCCCCGGCACCGAACTGGTGCACCACGAACGGGACTCCTAGGGCGGCCACCGCTGTCACGGCAGCGACCGCAATGAGGCGGCGCTTTACTCGCATACCTTTCCCCCGCTTGACTACCGTTTCGAATGGGAGCGGCCCCGGAGTGAACTCATCGAGCGCGGTGCCAAGCCACGCCCGCACTTCACGTTCGTTTTCGGTGTTCACCGGCTCCCCCAATCCGCGAGTTCGTCGCTTCCCCTGAGCTTGGCCAGGGCGCGTGAGGCCTGGCTTTTGACGTTGCCCACCGAACAACCCATTGCCGCCGCGACCTGTGCTTCGGTCAGATCCAGCCAGAACCTCAGCACCAGCACCTCTCGCTGGCGCCGTGGCAGGGTCATCAGGGCGGCAATAACCGCTGCACGGTCGCCGTGCGCAGCGGCGAAGTCCATGCCGTGCACCTCAGGCGGCTCCGCGCCGAGATGCTCGGTGACCCGGCGTTTACGGAACCCGCCGCGGTGGGCGTTGAGCAGTACCCGGCACACGTAGGCATCCGGGTCGTCCGCCCGCCGCACCCGCGGCCAGGAGGCGAAGGTGTTGGCCAGCGCCGTCTGGGCGAGGTCCTCGGCCAGGCCGCGGTCGCCGGTGATGCCATAGGCAAGACGGACCAGCCGAGGCCAGCGACTGTGTGCGAAGTCGCTGAACTCCCCCGTTAACTGGCTGTTCAAGGCCCACCTCCTCGTCCCTACTCAACAAGAGGACTCCAGGCCCCGCCAGGGTTGCATCACACGCACAGCAAACCATCAGCCCAGTCACCAGGCCAGACTGTCAGCGCCCACGTCTAGGCTGGCTTCGTGCCTGAGAGTGAGCCTGGAGAGCTCCGGCCCGAGGACCGCTACCAAGACCTGGTCGACGAGTTCATCGGCACCGCGGACGTGACCCCGCCCAGCGGCGGCCGCGGTTTCGGCCGTGGCGCCATCCGCTACCAGAAAAGGATCTTCGCGATGCTGGTCCGCGGCCGCCTGGTGGTCAAGTTGCCAGCGGCCCGCGTGGATGCTCTGGTCTCCGCCGGTGAGGGCGTCTATTTCGACGCGAACAAAGGCACCCCTATGCGGGAGTGGTTCAGCCTGGACCCCGGGTCCGGGCAGGAATGGCTGCCGCTCGCCCGTGAAGCGCTCGAGTTCGCCCGCTCCGCCCGCTGACGCGCCAGACCGCCCAGCTCAGGCCGTGTCCCCCGCCTTGGCCAGCTCAGCCAGTTCCTCCGGCCGAAACGCCCTGAGCACACAGAACTCGTTGCCGTCCGGGTCGGCCATGACCACCCAGGTCACCTCCGGGCCCTGGCCCACATCGGTTCGGCGCGCGCCGAGCCCCTCCAGGCGCGCCACCTCGGCTGCCTGGTCCTTGGGCCGCAGGTCCAGGTGCAGCCGGTTCTTCCCGGCCTTGGCCTCCGGGACTCTCAAGAACAACAGGTCGGGGACTACCCCGTCCTCCTGGCTGCCCTCGGGCGGCTCCAGCACGACCTCGTTGTCACCCTCATACGTGCGGCGCCAGCCGAGGACCGCCTGCCAGAACGTGGCCAGCCCCAGCGGGTCTGCGGTGTCGATGCACAGGCACTGGATGCGAAGGTCCATGCGGGGACTCTGGCCACCCCTTGCCCCTGCTGTCTACTGGTTTTCCACTCGCCCCTCGAAGAGGCGGCCGGGCGCGCATCGAGGCTGATACCCATGATCGCGGTGCCCTTTACTGCTATGTGCAGTAAAGGGCACCGCGATCATGGTGGCGGCGGCTTGGGCGGCTCGGGGTTACGGGGTTGGGGTGAAGGCTGGGTGGCGGTTGCCGGGCAGCCAGGCCAGCCAGCGGGGCAGGTACCAGTTGCGGTCGCCGAGCAGGGACATGGCGGCGGGCATGAGCACCCCGCGCACCACGGTGGCGTCGATGAGGATCGCCGTGGCCATGCCGATGCCGAACATCTTGAACTCGATCACCGACAGCGTGGCGAAGATGGAGAACACCGACACCATGATCACCGCGGCGCTGGTGACCACGCCGGCGCTCGCCCCGATGCCGCGGGTGATCGCGTCTGGGGTGGACATCCCGCGGGACCACAGTTCACGGATCCGGCTGAGGATGAACACGTGGTAGTCCAT
>DASYYE010000319.1:0-52626 GCA_035946955.1 Streptosporangiaceae bacterium
TGCGAACCGAGCCGGCGCATCGGGAGGCGTTCGTCGCGCTGCCAGTTGGTCCGGGCGGGATATCAGCGGTGCACTTCCAGCTCGCTATGGAGTCACTGCGCGCTTGGGCGCTGGAGCAGGGCATCGAGGATGAGCGTCTTACCGTCCCGCCGGCCCTCGGCCTGCGCATCACCTATCTGGCGACCGGACCCGTCACCGCCCCCGACTGCGACGTCGCCCTCCCGTTCGCCGTAGAGCGATGATCGAAGCCCACGGCCTGGTCAAGCGCTACGGCTCCACCATGGCCGTCAGCGACCTGTCTTTCTCCATCCGGCCCGGCGACGTTCTCGCCGAAGTTGACTACCAGCTCAAAGCAGATCGCCATAGCGGACGCTAGTCATTCGTTAGCCGGCCGGCTAGCCCCAGCCTCACGAAGGTGTGTCGCCGTACTCCAACTCGACACGCTCGAAGATGTCAGCGTCGGTCTCTTGCTGCCAGCGCGGCAACTCGTCCCAATCGGCCACGTAGCCGGGTTTTGGGTGGGGGATGTGCTTGTACATCTGCGCGAGCCAGCACAACGCCACGAAGCGGCCCTTCTGCTCCCGGCTGAGTCTGGCCGCGCTGCCGCTGCTGAAGTCCAGGAAGTTATGGACCTGCTCATACACGGCCGTCGCTGACTGCCGTTCCCAGTCTGGCGTCTCCTCCCAGGGAACGACGTAGCCAGACTTCGGTTCACCTGGATAGTGCTTCTTGACCCCCGCGATCCAGGCCTCCCGGAAGATACGGCCATGCTCGTCTGACACGACAAAAGTCCTCTCGGTCTTGCAGCTCTTAGATCTTGGCAAGCGCAAGCTGGTCGATCTGGTAGCTCAGACTGGAAAGCTGCGGCTCACTTACCAGTGGTGTCAGCTGAGCCTTCAGGCCGCCCAGCTTGCGGCCGACGTAACCGGCTGACCCGGTCTGCTTGGCCAGTGCTATTGCCTTGCCGCCGTAGTAAACGACCTGATCAAGATCGCGACGTTGCAGCCCCACCATGGCCAAATCACTGTTGATGCTGCCCTGCCGACGTAGCGAGATGTTCAGCTCCAACGCCTCAGTCAGCGCAGCATGGGCCGACTCCGGCCTGCTGAGGTTCATGTAGCAGGTGCCGCGTTCCTCAGCAAGGCGGGAGCCGTCGAAACGCAGCCAACCGCTCTTGGTCACTGTCCCCGCCAAGTTGCGAACCCCTTGGGCAGCATCCAGGGTGCGCATGCAGGCATCGCCATCACCGAGCCCGGCATACGCCTCGGCCTGCACAGCGCTCACCCAGTAGCGGGTCGAAAGCTGGCTATCGCCATTGGCCGCCAGCCGGGAAGCGGCGTCGAGCATGGGTACGACCTCAGCAAAGCGCTGTTCATACAGGCCGATGAATGCATGGCGGGCCAAGGCGCATGCCCACAGGTCATAGGACGACGCCTCCTTGCTCGCGCTAGCGGCGAGGCTGTAGCACTGGGCAGCATCCGTGTAGTGGTTGCTGTCGAAGCAGATTTCACCAGCGAGCTGGAACAAGTCTCCAGCCAAAGTGCACAGGCGCTTGTGCGTTGCTGCGGAGTGCGACCGTTCTAGCTCCTTTGTAAGCTGGCCAAGTTGCTCATGGACCAGCGGATACATAAGGCGCTTGGACCGAGCGAGCGCAAACACCTCCCACAAGTGCTCATTGAATTGCTCGTGCTCGGCTAGGTCACAGCTGGCTCCGGTGCGACTGGTGGTGGACGTCCCATCGCTGCCTGGCATGGCAAGCAGCGCGCCGGCCACGCTCAGTACGCGAAGAAGGTCACGACGATCCACCAAGTCACCATCCCCCGCTGGTAGGAGCTGCACGGGGTCACCCTCACCGTACGAGATAGCAGTCGGAGCGATACCACCTGGCCTGCCTGTCAGTCCCTGGTCGGTAGGCAGCTTGAACCAAAGCAGATGAGGCGGGACCGACAGGATACGGGCCCACGCCACGAGCTTGTCCAAGTCCTTTACGGCGGCACCGTGCTCGATGCGACTGAGCTGGGCTTGGGTGAGGCCGAGCCAAGATGCCACTAGCTCCTGCGACAGTGGCCGTTCATGGAACCAGTGGTGGCGATATGCCCGGATCACTTGGCCGATGTGCCATGAGGCAAAGGCCTCAGCCAGTGGTGGTGCTGCCCAGAAGTGCGAGGGGACGAGGGGTGGCGCCTGGGCTAGACCTCTGAGTCGCTTCTGGCAGGGCGTGCACCGTAAGGCATGGTTGTCGTGGGCCAGGCGGCTGCCGCAGGACTGGCAGTAGCGGACGCTGGTCATTCGTTCTGCAACCTGCCGTTGAGGGGTTGGTCTTGCTTCCCTCGCAGTCTAGACCGCCTGGTCACGCCCTGTCCGCACTCGGTATACGCGGCGTACATGGTAGTAGACGATCTTCGGCATAGATGTATCTCATGCGGGTCGCTGATGCTCGGCAGGTAAGAACGGGCCTGACTGAGGAGCGGCGACGGACATGCTGATCATCGAGCGCAGTACCGATGCTCTGGGCTGTGTTTGGCGTAGCGAGCTTGAGCTTGCAGCGTTGCCCAGAAACGTGTCCTATGCCAGGAAGCACGTCAGGTTCGTGCTCCACGAATGGGGCCTTGATGACTCCGCTGAGGCTATTGAACTCGTGGTCTCGGAGTTGGTTACCAATGCTGTCCGAGCGACGAACGATCTGAAGGAGAGCCCGGAACGAGGCACTGTAGACGACTCGCCCAAAGTCCAGCTTTGGCTACACGCGGATGAGGGACACGTCTGCGTCCAGGTCTGGGACGCCAACAACGAGATGTCACTCCACAAGGAGTTCGATCCCTCGGCGGAGAACGGTCGCGGTTTGTTGATCGTCGACTCGATCTGTGAGGGCTACGGAGTGTACGGCCTGGAGAGTGGATGTGGGAAGATCGTCTGGGGGCGGGTCCGTGTCGGCTGAACAAAGCCCAGGCCAAGCGGGCATCCCGTTGGTCCGGATGGTGCGCACAGTGTTGAGCCAGACCAATGATCGCGCCTCGCTAGAGGAATCCGGCGAGGCGGTACAGGACCAGTGATCCGGCTACGGCGACGTTGAGGCTTGCGCCGGTGCCGATCATCGGGATCTCGACCGCCACGTCGAGGAGGTCGAGGGCCTCCGGTGGGATGCCCATGCTTTCGTGGCCGAGCACAGCGATGGTGCGCTGACGGGCGGCGGGCAGGTCAGCGAGGCGGACCGCTTCGTCGGCCAGTTCTACGCCGACGACCAGCGACCCTGCGTCGCGCTGGTCGCTGAGCCATTGGCAGACGTCGCGGCCGGTCCAGTGCACACAGGTGGGGCGGTGCAGTGTGTTGCCCTTGGCCAGGGCATCGGGCACCCACGGCAGTCTGGGCACGGCCAGGCAGGCGCCGACCGCGTCACAGGTGCGCAGGAGCGTGCCGAGGTTGGCGTTGTGCTGTGGCCACAGGGGTGCTGCGATGAGGTGGTCCCAGCAGCTGTGCGGCCTGGATCGTCGCTGGCGGGCGAGGTCGTTGCGGGTCCGGGCCCGGATATGCGGGCCGCTCACCGGCCCAGCAGACGCTCCGTAGCGGAATGGGTTTCGAGGTTGTCCATGGGCGGGGTGCTTCGCGGCGCACCCAGAGCCATCGTCAGAACCTTCAATGGACTGACCATCAGTGTAGGAGCTACGCCTCACGCAGCGCACTGGCGATGCTCGGGGTTAAGTAATGCAACGGCGGTCAGGCGGAGCGTGACGAGTCCTAACGGCGTAAAATCCGCAGGTTTGTCTGGCCAGAAGCGTTCTTTTTTGCCATTATGTCCCAAACTCCGGCAGAAAGGATCTCGCGGTGCGCTCACCTCTGTTAGTCCCTGGCCGGGCCGTGATGCTGGCGGCTGCCGGCATCGTCGCGGTCTGTGCGGCCGCATCCCTCAGCGCGACCCCCGCACTGGCCGGTTCTGTTGCCCCCACCGGGGCGGTCCTGGCCTCTGCCTCACAGGTGAACGCCCCTCTCAGCGGCCACCAGGTCGTTGGCGCCAGGTACGGGGCCGCCGCGGTGCGGGCGGCCGGGGCCGCGGCGGCGGACTTCCGCCAGGCCGCCAAGGACCGTTTCTCAGCCGCTGGCGGCGCACCCGGCCACAGCCCGGCCGCCACGGTGCTGCACCGCTGGTGGGGTTCGTTCCCCGACGCACAGGCCGGCACCGGGCTGATGGCGACCCAGAGCGTGTCGTCGACGTTTCGGCTGAGCCATTCCGGCGACGTGCTCTACGCGCCCACGATGGACCCGCCGGAGAACTCGTGCATCGAGGTCGTCACCGTCCACAACCACAAGGTGGCGCAGGTGTGGGCGTGGGACTGGTGCAGCACGATCGCGCCGGCCGCGATCGTGAGCATGAATGCCAGTTTCCTGGCGACCTACACGACAACGGTGAACGGCCAGCCTGCCTACACGGTGAAGGACGTCCAGACCTCCACCTCGCCGAACACCTGGACGGCGTACCTGTTCAACCAGACCACCCAGGCCTGGGACACGCTGTTCACCAGCTCGGGAAACTCACAGACCGGGCTGCCCTACGGCTGGGACATGTTCGAGTTCTACTCCGGGCTCAACACGGCCACCGGCCACACCGACGTGTGTGACGACCTGGCGAAGAGCGGGATCACCATCACCAGCACGTCGCTGCAGGTGCTGAACGGGACGACCTGGCATCCGGCCACCGCGGCGGATTCGCCGTGGCGCCCGTCAGCACAGCCGCACCCGTCGAACTACAAGTGCCCGAACATCCACTTCACAACCTTGGTGCCCACCAGCGCCTGGTCGGTGAATGTCAGTCCCTGAGGTCAGGGAACCCGCACGGGCGGCGCTGGTCTGACCCAGCGCCGCCCGTCGAGGTTACCGGCCGTGCAGACGAGCAGTGGCGATGTCTGCCGTGTAGATGCGCTGGGTGTTTGCGAGTATGCCGTTGGGGTCGACGATCTCGCATAGTGCGGGCGGGGTACCTGGTGCCGCGGTGCCTGGGCATACGAAGACATCGGGGTTCCTGGTGTCCATCCACAGCGGGTGTGCACCTGACTCGGCGGTGAGGCCCGTGTAGTCACCAAAGAACACGCTGTTTCCGAGGGAGTCGGGGAACTGCGTGGGCAATGGCATGGACGACGAGGTCGCCCTCATCACCGTGAAGTTGGCCAGGTCAGCGGAGACCGAGGTGCTCACGTCCATGGACCCGGTGGTCTCATCCCGTCCGTACTGCCTGTCGTAGTAGGAGGTCGCCAGGGTGCCGGTGGGCGTGAAAGCGGTCCACTGGAACCACTGGTCCGTCATGGCCTGGTTCGGGGCGGTGTCCACCACGGGCAGTTGCCGTGGGTCGGTGGTGGAACCGGTGAACGTCGAGCCGCCGTCACTGGACACGCTCAGCAGGATCTTGTTGCTGCACGCCCCAATGGTTTTGACCCCGGTGTAGAGGTTGCCGCCGGTGGTGGTGCTGACCCCGGCGGGCACGCACCCGTTGGACTCGTTCGAGTCGCGGTTGATGTAGGAGCCGAAGGTGACCACGACCTGCTTGGCGTTGAGCGGGTTGACCGCCCCGGAGGGGTAGTTGGTCGCCCGGAACACCGAGTTCTGCCCGGCGAGCTTCTCGGGGACACAGGCCCGGCCCGCGTCCTGGCCGCCCTGGTAGGTGGCGCAGTCGGGCAGGTCGTAGTAGTTGCCGGCCAGGACGGGGGCGCTGAAGGTCTGCCCGCCGTCGGTGGAGCGGGTGAGCAGCACCTGGTTGTGGTTGTCCTGGCCGGTGACGGTGTTGTTGAAGTTGGCGAAGGCCACATACAGGGTGCCGTCGGGCCCGGTGAACGGGTCGGAGTACTGGTTCTCGTTGCAGGTTCCCTGGGGCGTGGGCAGGCCGAGCGTGTTCGTGCACAGCGAGCTGCTGGTGGTGCTCACCAGGACCGGCGCGCTGAAGGTCTGCCCGTAGTCGTTGGAGTGGACTTCATAGATGTAGGCGGTGCCATCGGCGGCGAACACGGTCCAGGTCACATAGATCCGGTCCCGGAACGGGCTGCCCACGTGGTTGTCAACCGTCATGTAGGGCTTGTCGTTGAACGGCGACCCTGTCGTGGTGAAGTTCTCCACTGCGGGGCGGCCGGGGAAGTCCCACGAGGCGCCACCGTCGCCGGTGGAGCGGAACACGTAGACGGCGCTCGACTGGTCCGGGTTGTTGGTGGTGCCGGGGCCACGCTGGAACACCTGGCACGCGAAGTAGGCGTTGCCTCTGGTGTCCCAGGCAACAGAGGTGTCACCGCCGGCCTGCCAGTACTGCCGGGCCACGCCACCGAAGTTGGTCCCGCGGGTGAAGCTCATCGGGATGGTGGTGTCGGTCCAGCTCGCGCCGCCGTTGCTGCTGAAGTCGCCATAGCAGTTGCCGTCGCCGCGGATGTAGTCATTGAACCCGCCGACGAGCTGGCTGGGGTTGAACGGGTTCTGCGCGATTGTGGTCTCGTTGGTGGCCTGGCCACGGCCCTGCAGGTCGACATCGGTGACGTTCAGGCAGTTCTGGTTGACTTTGACGTCCATGCCCAGGTTGTGCGGGCACAGCTTGCTCGCGACGGTTGGGATCCGTGGGCCGGCATGCGGCTTGGGGGCCACTGAGGACACGCCGATCCCAGCCTCGAAGGAGGCGAACCCGGACAGGATGTGGCGCTGGATACGGTTCAGCCCATGCAGTGACAGGCCATGGACGGCGGCGCTCGCCCGCTGCGGGTGGACAGCCGCGGGCGCAATGACGAAAGCGATGGCGAGGACAGCGGTCAGGGCGAGTAAAAGCCGGTGTTTCAACGCATTCTCCACTCACGTGATGCTTGGTTTCCGTACGGGCGGCACTGCCCAAGGAAGGACGGGTGAATGGTGTCGCCTGTGGTGAGGCTGTTGCTGCACCCCCTTCCACAGCCAACGGAACGTGACAGCGCGCTCGCTGCCGCGCCTGGGTCAGGCAATGGCAGCGCGCGACCTGGAAACGCTACGCCAACTAGTGCAAAGCGGGCAATATCCCCTGAGTAAGGACTCGCGAAATGACTAGCGGTTTTTACGCGGGCGATGCGAGGTCCAGGAGAGCCTCAATGCGTGCTGGGGCCGTTTCCCTGGCAGGCGACCGGCCCGCGACTGAGGTGCTCGGCTAGCCCTGTTGCTGTGGGGGAGTCAGCCGGGTGGCCACGGCCTGGTCCACCTGTGTCCCCCACAGTGGCTTGACCAGGTCAAGTGAGAAGTGCCCGAGTGAGCCTGCGGTGCTGCGCCAGGTGATCCCCAGGGCGCCTGCCACCGTCCCGAGGCCGGCGAGGACCTGCGCCGTGCTGTGGTTGGCGACCATCAGCCAGATCCCCAGGCCCAGCAGGGCAGCCGCCAGCCCCAGCGGCGCCCATAGCTGCCTGGCGAGTGACCGGGCGATCGCGCCGGCGCGGGCCAGGGTGCCCTGCGCGGCGCTCACGTAGTCGCCGACTTCGAGCATGTCCATGGCGTCTTTCTCGCCGGACAGGATCGCCCGCCACCGCTGCCCGCAGCGGTGGAGCTCACGCGTGGTCTCGTTGACTTCCGTGGGGCCGAGGTTCGCCAGGCCGGCTGTTTCAGCCCAGCGCCGCCAGTCCATGAGCGAGTCAGCAACAGCCTGGCCCGCGTGCGGCGGCAGCACTGTCTTCAGGTCGTCGAGCCATGCGATGATCACCAACGCGCGGTGAGGCTGCAAGCGGTGCACGAGCGCCTGCTGGCGCTGTGCGTCATCGCCATGTGACGCGGCACACGTGTCCGCCAGCGCCCGGCCGAGGCCGTACGCCTTGCCCAGCCGGTAGTCCGCGGCGGTCAACTGGACGAGCAGTGCGATATGCAGGTCGAGGATGGCCTGGCGGATCGCGTCGCGGCTCGGGGGAGTCTTTGCCATCTCCGCGCGTACCGCGTCGGTTGCCGGAAGTTGCACGTCACCGAGGAACGCCCGCAGGTGGGCGAGAGCAGTGTCGGCTTGCGCGAGTCCCAGCTTCACCAGTTCCGACGCTGGCAGCTCGCTGAGGCCGGGCAGGTCCTCCGCAAGCTCTGGCTTCGCATCGGGACTGAGCGGGCCGGTATAGAGCCGGGCCATCTGCCATCCGAACCCGAATGACACCGTGACCGCCGTGGTAACAGCCGACTCGTTCGAGGCTGAAGTCTGCTCTGACACGAGACGAGAGACTATTCCTAGAGCGGCCAGTCATCTGTGGTATTGACCGCGAGGACACGATCAGGATGGGTTCAGTGGATGTGGTCCAGACCCGGACGCTTTCGCTGTGTCCCTCGGCAGTGCGGTTGCGCGACTTCAGCGCCAGCTCGGCCGAGCCAGCGGGGGTCTCGGCTGCCGCACCGCAATCCGGCGTGGCTACGGTGTACGCGGGTGGAACAGGCGGCTGATGGCGGCGGCGAGTTGCCGGGGTGAGGCGATCATCGTGAGATGTCGGCCAGGGATGGCGACCGGTGGGGGAGCACCGATCCTGGCCGCGGCCGCGGTCGCTTGCGTGTGGTCCATCTGCGGGTCGTCACGGCCGTAGACCACCAGCTTGGGCACGGCGGTGCCACGGAGTCCGTGCAGTTGCTGGCCGCTCAGGCTGGGGATCCCGTTCCCCAGCTCGTAGCCCACCACCTGCAGGAAGCCCGGCTGCTCCAGCGGCCTGCGCCAGGTCTCTACCCCCGCCGGCGACAGCGGCCGGCAGGCCGGGCCGCACTGCGACTGGTAGACCTGCTGGATCAGCCAGCTCTGGCTGAGCCCCAGCCGGAGCAGCGTCGTCCGGTACGGGTTGATCAGTATCCAGCCCATGAAGTGTGGTGACGGCAGCGGCGTGGCATCACCGTCCAGGAACACCAGGCCGCTGGCGGCGTGACGGTCTTCCAGCACCGTCATCCCCACGACCGCCGCACCACTGGAGTGCCCGACGAGCACCGGCGCGTCCGCCCCGGTCAGGTGCATCGCCCGCAGGAACGCCAGCACTTGCGCGGCGAGGTGGCTGGCGTCGAACGGTGGGCTCGGCGCGCTGTAACCGGTGCCGGTGAGGTCGATCGCGAACACCCGGTGACTCGCGCCCAGCACAGGACCCAGGTCCGCGAAGGTGTCCGCGGTCTCGAACGCCCCCGGCACCAGGACGACCGGCGGCCCGCTGGTCCCCCACTCCAGGTAGCGGGTGTCGAACCCGCCTGCCCGGGCGAAACGCAGCCCGGCCGGCGGCCCCGCGCCGTCCGTGGCCCAGTTGTAGATGAAGCTGAAGGCCGTCACGACGACGACGAGCGCGGTCAGCGCGATTGCCCCGCGCCTGGCCCACCGGTGGAGCCCCCGGCTGCGTGGCGGGCCTTCGGGTTCAGGTGGTGACGCGGGTTCCACGGTGGATCGCATGCCCATTCCTAACCCCGCTCATCCGGCTCGTGGGGCCTGAGCGGAGCGCGCGACGAGTGGGTCACCCCTCGGGCGCGGCTCCTCGGAAATGTCACTGCTGCAGCGTATTTTGACCGTCAGGGAACCCCATCAACCAAGCCCTGGAGCCATCATGCTCGGCCGTGACCACGCGCTGTCCGGCGCCCTCGTCTTCGCAGGCGTCGCGCCGTTGGTAGGCGTGACCGGCCTGCACTTGGCCGCGGGCGTGGCCCTGACCATGGGTGCAGGGGTGCTGCCCGACATCGACGAGCCCGGGTCCACGATCGCCCGCACGTTCGGCTTCCTGACCGGGGCGTTCGCCTGGATCGCGCACGGGCTCAGCGGCGGTCACCGTAAGGGCACGCACAGCCTCATCGGCGTGGCGGCGCTCACTGCCGGGGCATTCTGGGCCGCGTCCATCCAGGGAAGCGCCTGGACGGCGCATGGGCGGCTGGCGCACCCGTGGCACCTGGTCCCCGCGCTCGTCGTGCTGGCCTTGTTGTTCTCGGCGGGCTTCCGGGCGGTGCACCTCGGCGGCCACCATGGTGACGCAGCGGGGGTCCTGCTGGCCGGCCTGGTGGTGTGGAAGGGCTGGGATCTGGACCTCATCACCCCGCCGCACTGGTCTTTGCTGACGTCTTGGCACGTGGCCAGCACGCACGTGCCTGTGCTGGCCGTGTGTGTCGCGCTGGGCATGCTCGCCCACATCGCGGGCGACATGTGCACGCATGACGGGTGCCCCCTGCTGTACCCGTTCAGCCGTTACGAGTTCGGGCTGCTGCCCGAGCAGATGAGGATCACCACGAACAAGCTCGCCGAGCACTGGGTGGTCACGCCGCTGCTGATAGCGGGGCTCGCCTTCTTCGCCTGGCAGGACTATGGTCACCTGCTGCTGGCTACGCATGGCACCCTGACCGGTCGCTGACCGGGAGACGCCGCGCCGTGTGTGGCGTGAGGTTGAGACGATTCGAGCGGTGACGAGATGGCAAAGACCAGTGTTGACATCGACATGGTCCAGCTCGACAAGGTACGGGGAATACTCGGGACCGGATCAATCCGAGAGACCATCCATGCCGCGTTCCGCGAGGTGATCCGCGTCGCGGCCGTCCGCGACCTGGTCGCCCTGGGTGAAGATGGCGCGTTCGGCTTCCTGCTTGAACCCGATGCCGGGGAGCGAACGTGGGGGTAACGCGCTTCCTCGCCGACAAGAGCGCCCTTGATCGGGGCGGGGTCAGTCAAGCGTTAGCGATGGGGCCCACCAGGTGGATCCGGCCGATTCCGGGACGGTAGCCGAGGCGGGCGTTCAGGCGGTTGATCGGTGCGTTCCGTTCCTCGTTGCTGGTGTGGAGTCCGGTGTAGCCGTTGGCGAGCGCCCAGTTGATTTCTGTCGCCTTCAGGGCATGCGCGATGCCGTGTCCGCGCCAGGCTCTCTTGACGGCGGTCATGGCGTGGCCTGCGGCCGTCGGCGCGGTCAGCGACAGTTTTGCGAAGCCGACGACCTCCTCGTTGGCGAGCGCGATGAACGTCGCCTCGGGAGAGTCGGTGGGCCGCTGCATATAGTGGGCCATCCAGTCCTCGAACGGTTCGATGACGACGTCCTCGAAGCCGGGGATGTCAGTATGTGTTTCGAGGTCGACCTCGTACATCCCGCGTGCCAGTTCCGGCCGTTGCGCCCAGGTGACGATCTCGATCCCGGCCGGTGGCTGGACCTGCGACGGTGACATGCCGACGAGGCTGAGCACGAGGCCCACCTCGCGCCGTTCCTCGGTGAAGCCGCGCCGCTGGGCAAAGGACAGGCTCTCCGGATCGTTGCCGGCGACCGACACCTCCAGTTCGCGCAGCCCTCGCTCGCTGGCCCACGGGGAGATGGCCTCATACAGTGCCGTGCCAGCGCCGCGCCGACGCTGCCCGGCGAGCACGGTGACGAGCGTAACGGCGCGGTGCGCGCGATAGGCGAAGACAGCCCCGACCCCAGATCCCAGGATGACGCCATCCTTACGGACCAGGTAGTCGATGTAATCCTGGGCGCTGTCCCTGAATGAGTGCACCGCGTCGATCGTCACGGCGTCGTGCGGCCACACAGTGTTGTAGACCTCCAGCGAGGCCAGCTCGTCCGGCTCGTCCACGCAGGCTGTTACCTCAAGCACCCGGCAACACTACGTCCGCCCCTCAGACGGCAGCGACCTAATTTCGCCGCGGCGAAGAACGCGACGTGTGCGGCAAACGTCCCCTGGAAAGGCGTCCGGCATCGTGCCAGGCTCGAATCGGACGGCGCCAAACCCGCACGGAGTCGAAAGATCTTGCATGCGGGACCGACCGGCTTCGTCAGCTATCCGCAGGGCGCCGAACTCGCTTCAAGGGAGCAGGTGAGCGCCATGCGTCGTCGTACACCAATCCGGTGGACGATGCTGATCGGTCTGTCACTGGCACTGTCGCTGTCGCTGTCGGTAGCGCTGAACGTAGTTTCCATCAGCCACCAGGTCAGTAAGCCGCGCCCTTCCCGGGCGGCCCTCGTGGCGAACACCTACGCCACCGTGGCCCACGTTCTGGCTGATGTGCCAGGGATCCAAGTGGCCCGGCCGTTCGAGACCGGCTTCACGGTGTACGACATCAACAGCGCGATGACCCAGTTCACCGACGTCATGGGCATCCAGTGGGGCCCGGTGCGGGCCGCCACCCTGAACATCCGCCTGGCAAACGGCCAGGTGGTGCCGCTGGACCTGGCATCCGTGCTGTCGGCGCAGGGACCGCCCTATATCGAGCTGGTCCAAGGAGTCACGGGCGGGGGCGCTGGCGCTAGTCCGTTCATGGCGACTCCGAACTCCTCGCCGGTGCATATCGGCTTCGCCGTCCACAACCTGGCGGCCGACTCGGATGCCCTGGTGGCGGCTGGGTTTCCGCGGATCGCCACGGTGAACGTCCCCGGGCAGGACGCGTTCGTCTTCGCTCTGCACCAAGGCCCCGGAAACATCACCATCGAACTCTTCGACGCAGCCTTCGCCCCACCCGGCGTCTGCGACACCCCCGGATCACCCTTCTGCTCCTCAGACTGAGCCTCCACCGGTTGGCGCACCTATCTGGCTGAGGAGACAATCGTCCCGCGCCGAGTGGCGTTTGCAATCGTCAAGCCAGAAGCGGCGGGCTTAGACTCCATTGCCACTGGATACGGATTGGCCTGAGCGTACTCCTAGTTCGTAAAGTTTGTAAGATTCGGACGCAGGCCAAAATGTCAGCACGATAACGTTCTGTGTTTTGGCGGCTTGGCCCTGTCTCTGCACAGGGATGTTCGTGCCGCCTGGCAAACGGGCCGGACCGCCGAAGCCATCGCACGGACTGAGAAGAACCTGGCCGACCGGGGAGCGGGTACTGGGTTCCGACCATTCGGACACCCTGCTGACAGAGGATCAGTCCTCATCAGTGCCGAGGCGGTGGGGTCATTCCACCCATCTCCGGAGGCGTGGGCGGTGATAGCCCAAGCCCTTGCCACAGGCGAGTGAAGCACGCTGAGCCCAGAGCGATAGCCTTGGACGACGCGGCGCCCGGGCTGTTGCGACGGCCACCTGGGGGATGCCGACCGTTCCCCGGCGGTCTCTTGCTCAATCCGCTGGACTGCAGCCGTCTGAGTGGCGGCTGCTATAGCGCACTCCGCTCAGGTGGTCCGCGAGTATTCAGTGCGAGGGCCCAATAACGGCGCATTGTGAGTGACCGCTTGGGCATGCGTCTCAACCGGGTGACGGCGGTCGAGTCACTCCCCCGACTATGCGGGGCCGAACTGCGTGTCCGCCACCTCGGCATCAAGAAGATTGCGCCGGCCCAAGCCCGAGGCTCATCAAGAGCGCGTCGAGGTCTACGGCGGCGCCTTCAGGTGGCGCGCCTTGTGGCATTGCGTTCGCGAGGACCCACTTGGGCATCACGTCGAGATCGCAGACCTCGACGACGTACCGCTCGCTCAGCTTTGCTACAGCTTGCGCTTGCACCCCCGGATCTGGCCACAGCGAGGCCGACGTCGCTAGCCGTATCACCTCGATCCGCTGGGCGCGGACCCCGCGCAGGTCGACGAACACACACCCTGTGCACGCGACCTCGGCGTAGATGGGCGGATCGTCGTCGTGCGCACTTTCGCTGAGGTATCCCGACAACGAGTCGAGCGTCCCCTCGATCGCCGCGTACAGACCACAACGGCACCCTGGGGCCGGAGCAGGGTGGTCCCCGCCGTAGCAAGTGGCTTCTATGGTCCGCGATGGGAAGCGTTCGAAGTCTGGGTTGTGGATAAGCGGCGCGGACAGCACGAAGCCGCTCTCCGACCAGCGCACCCGGAAAAGCCGCCAGCCAATGAGCGGCCGCGCCTCTGGGCACTGCAACTCCCGCTCCTCCATGGACTTGAGCATGCACCAAACCGTCGCCGTCGAGGACGACCTGAACGTCAGCTATCTGCAGCGTCCACGACGCCGATGAGGGTACCGTCTGGGGTGGTGACCAGCAGGTGAGCGACGTGGTGCTCGTTCATGCGCTGGCGGGTGACGTCGAGGTCCTCGTGTGCCCGCACGGTGGTCGGACCGGGCTGCATCACCACGGCTGCCAGGGCTTGCTCGCCGACGCTGGTCCGGTCGGCTCGCAGCATCCCGACCACGGTGCGCTGACCGGCGATGACCACGCAGCGGTCCCATCCCTGGGCGCGTGCCTGCTGCAACGCCGGCCCGGCGGGGGCGTCGGGAGCGCAGGTGGGCACGTCACGCCGGAGGGCGTCCAGAACCCTGCGGCTGGGCTGGCCTGCCCTGCCGGTGGGGAGACCGGCCGCGATCCAGTCGGCCTTGCCGAGGGTGTAGTCGTAGACGGGCGCGAACCCGAGTTGCGTGAGCCGGCACGCGGCTCGCGGGCTCATGTCTCAAAGGCCGTCCCAGCAGTACACGATCACCGGCCGAGACCTGTCGAGCACGGCTGAGGTCCCGGCGGTCAGTGACTTGAGCGGCAAGCTGATGGCGCCCGGCAGGTGCTCCTCGTCGAACTCGTCCCGGGGCAGGACCTCGACCAGTTGCGCGCCGGCCTCGACCAGCCGGCGAACCTCGTCCCGGGTGATCCCCACACCCCCATCCTCCACCTTCCAGCCCAGGGGAAGGTCAACGGTAATCTCCCTGATGCCGGAACCGGCGAGATGGCAGCGGCGGCCGGGGTGACCAGGGCGGCGGGCCAGCTTGCCAGACGCCTTACCGGTGAGCACCTGATCGCACCCGGCGGCGGTCAGGGTGTCGCTGCTGCGGAAACGCCCAGTTTCGCTGCGCTGTCCGCCGGACGATCATTACCCGCGGCAGTCAGGAGCCAGGCGCGTTGAAGGTTGCTGCAGCTCCTTGGACCCAGCTGCTTGCCAATGTCAGGCCGTGCGCTCTGCCTGCCCCGTTCAACCGCAGCACCGCTGGCGGCCTCAAGCCCGCCGACCCCAGCTACGTCCAGGCCACCATGCGCCGGGCCGGCGTCACCGCAGCGCGCATGTCACTCCAGGCGCTTGCGCACTAGATCCGCTGGATGCGCTGAATTCACCTTTGTCGACCCAGGCGTCTAGCTGGGGACTCCGCAACTCAAGATATTCAATGGGAGGTGCTGGCAGCCACGGGATCGGCGAGTTGGTGATATGGGGTCTTGTGTGCCGTCTGTTCCGGGTGCCTGGTTTGACTTCGCGGGAGATGTCTGCCACGGCCGGGCATAATGAGTGATGTCCGTTTGATGGCCTGATGCCCGTTCCAGGTGTTTTGAACGTGGTACAGCCGCGGCTTCCAAGATCGTGTGGGTGTCGAGTCCTGTGACCACTGCAGAAGACCCGTGCCTGCCTTGCCCGCGTGGCTGCCGACGTGGCGGTTGCGACTTCCCGGGTTGGTCGTGGGAAGAATTTGGACCGTCGCAAACGGCACGGTTGCTAGGTCCGCTGACGAATCCACCATTGGCGCGCGACCGCCTCGGCCGCGGCCGACGAAGCCGGTGCCTGGTCGACTGCGTCGGCCTCGGCTAGCAGGGCGCGGGCGGTATCCAGCATGGCCTCAACCTCACTGCCACGGGCCTTGGCTGGGATTGCCAGGTAGAGCCGGGCCGGGCCGTCTGGCTTGCCGCGCACCATCGCTTTCACGTCCTTGGCGCGGGCCAGCGCTTCGTAGCGCTGGCACCACATCTCGCTGACCTGGCCTGTCAGCGGGATAGCGACGTGCAGCTCGGCGTCGTGGTAACTGAGGCCGATGTCCGCCCGGGAATCGATGTCCGTCATAGCCAGGGCCCAATCTCGCGCCGACGCCCTGCATTACAGGCTATGGCACGTGCAGCGGCCGGCGGACGCAACGCCCGGCCCGTCGGATGGTGCCCCGCTGGCCCGCAACCTGGATACCTGCTGACAGCCGCGGCTGATCCGCGGGAGCGGCCCCTCGTCCGGATGATCAAAGGCGTCTACTCCTGACCGGACCGGATCGAAAGGCCGCTATGTCAGTGGCGCACGCCCGCGCTACCGCCTTGACCAGCGCAGATGAACAAGCAGGTGATGAGGTCCGCGGTCTGCTAGTGGTCGCGGCCGTTAATTCGTCGGGGGTCATGCGGCGAGGGGGCGGGGCGCGTGCCGGTCGTGCCTGCCGATGCGGGCCAGGAGTTGGTTGAGGTCTGTGCGGGTGAATCGCCAGTCGAAGGGCCTGGCGGTGGCGTTGTAGTGCTGCTCGAAGGCGAGGATCTGCTCTTCGAGTTCGTCTAGGCCCTCGAAGTCGTCGGGGGTGAGCAGCTTGCGCTGGAGGACGGAGAAGTAGACCTCGATTAACCGGCTCTCGTGACCGGAATCAGGTGTTGCGTCCTGTTTTGGTGGCTCGTTCCAGTCGCTGCAAGTGGTTCTGGATGCTGGCGATGACGCGTGAGTGGCGGGCGACTTCGGTGTTCCAGCCGCGTTCGGCGGCGTCGTCGCGGAGCGCGGTGACGTCGGCGAGCTGGGCTTGGAGCTGGGGTATGAACTCCGGGGCGGTGACGTAGTTGTCGCATTGCTCGCAGATGTTGGCGTAGGGGCAGGTCTCGGCGGCGAGCTGCCGGGAGCAGTAGCCGTGGGCGACGCGGGTCTTGAGCATCTCGGCGCGCAGCCATTCGACCCGGCCGGGGATGAAGGGCTGGCCTGCGGGCGCGATGGTCAGGGTGAGGCGGTCCCGGGCTTTGCTTATCGCCTCTTCGTAGGCGGTGCGGATGGCGGGGGCGGCCAGTGAGGCGTAGCGCAGGGTCATCTCGGTGGAGACGTGGCCGAGCAGGGCCATCAGGGCCTGCAAAGACATGCCAGCGTTGACCAGGCTTGTCGCATATGTGTGACGCAGCTGGTGAGGCGTGGGATGGAGTGCCTGCCCGTCCCGGCCGCGCAGCCCGGCGGCTTTGGCTGCGTCATCGAGCCCGCGGCGCAGCCGGTAGGCGGTCAGCCGCCTGCCACGTTCGGTGAACAGGAAGTCAGCGGGCCGCCCTAGCCGGGGATGGGGCAGTGCCCGCTGTGGGCCGCGCTGGGCGATCCATTCGTCGAGGGCGGCCAGTGTTGGGGCGTCGAGTGGCACGGTCCGCTCGGTAGCGAGCTTGCCCAGCGGCACCTTGAGCCAGCTGCCGTGGCTGGCTGAGTCCCAGACACAGTCCAGCTCGAGGTCGAGCAGTTCGCCCAAGCGGATGCCGGTGCCGCGGAGCAGGGTCAGCCCGGTGCGGGCGAACGGGTCGGTGAGCTGGGCGATGGCAGCTGTCAGATCCCGGTCAGTGTCGGGTGCCAGCGCGCGGGGCAGCGGCTTGTCCAGCCTCGGAACGTCGGTGGGAAACAGCAGCCGCCGTGGCGGGCGTTCAGCCCAGTCCCACAGGGCCAGCTCGTCGAAGAAGCAGCGCAGGTCGATGACGGTCCGTTTGCTGACCACCGGTGAGACGGGCTGGTCGCGGGCGACCCGGCCCCGCCAGGGCCGCTTGTGGTTGTAGGCGAGGAACTCCTCGATGTGAGAGCGGGTGAGCTGGGTGAGGCTGGTCACCTGCGGGTGGGCGGCGGCCAGGTACTCGCTGAACACGATCAGGCTGTCGGCGCGCAGGTCCACGGTGGCGGCCCGGAGCGTGGCGGCGATGGTGGTCAGGTAGCGCAGCGCGGCCCTGCGGATAGCGGGCTGGCTGATCTCCTGCGCCCGCTGGGCGATGGTGGCCTTGCCTGGCCTGGCTTGACGTGGGGGTTTCTGGCAGATCCGCAGCTCGTAGCAGGCCTGGTGGAGGCTGAACATGCGGGCGGAGTTGTGCACCCAGGTGTGGTGGCCCGCGCTGGGCGCCTCCGCCAGTGCCTGGGCGAAGGCGGCGAAGTCACCGTCGGTCAGCTGGTCCAAGGTCTTGCCCGTGGTCAGGCAGAGCAGGGCGAGGCCGCCGCGGGAGACATCGCGGGTCCAGTTCGCGCTCCACCCGAACCGCTGTGCCACCTCGGCGACCCGCCGCACGTCACCGGGATGGCGGACACGCCACTGCCGGTAAAGGCCGCCGGGGGCTTTGGCGAGCAGTAAATCCAGGTCAGGGACCAGGTGCCCTTCGGTGAAGCACCAGGTCAGGAACGGCCAGGCCCCGGTGCGCTTGAGGTCGGCCACCCGGGCCGGGGTCGGCCGCTGCATCCACGCCCTCAGCTGCGGATGGGTGGCCAGCAGGCGGGCGGCACCGTTGCGCCGGATCCGCCGGGCATCCGGGTTGAGCGGCAGCGCCGCGAGCTCGCCGGCATAGCCGGCAAGCAGGTCCGGTGCCCCGTAGCGGCGCAGGGTGACGGCGGCGGGCAGGCTCACCGGGCCGCTGCCCTCGCCCGCGCGTACTCAGCCGCGAGCTTCTCTGGGGACAGGTGCACGTAGGCAGCCGTGGTTTCTGGGTTGGCGTGGCCCATCAGTTCCCGCAGCGCCAGCAGGTCGATACCGGCTGAGGCGAGTTCGGTGCCGTAGGTGTGGCGCAGCCGGTGCGGCCGCACCCGCAGGGCCCCCGAAGTCAGCCGGTGGGTGCGGAAGATCCGCCGCAGCCCGGCCTCGGTCAGCGGCTGCCCGGCGGTCGGGCCGCGCAGCACCACGAAGCACTCCGCCGCACGGCAGCCGGGGGGGCGCTCCTCGCGCAGGTAGGCGGCCAGTTCGGTGAAGAACGCTCCGTCCACCGGGACGACGCGTTCCTTGCCGCCCTTGCCCATCACCCGCACCCGGCGCAGGCCCATGTCCACATCGGCCAGCCGCAGCGAGCGGGCCTCGGCGGCGCGCAGCCCGCCCAGCAGCATCAGCAAGGTGATCGCCCGGTCCCGGAAAGTCCGCAGGTCCGCGACGAACGCCGCGACATCCACCGGCTCCAGCGCCTCCGGCAGCCGCCGCGGCTGGCGCACCAGCCGCCCACCGCTGCGGGGCCGGCCCGGGCCAATATGCCCGAGCAGGCCACGACGGCTGGCGCGCAGCCCGCTGGACCGCCGCCCGGCGGGCACCGGGTTCTCCGCCCGCACCCCCGTCATCACCGCGAACTCGAACAGCCCACGGACCGCGGCGATCCGCCGGTTCATCGTCGCCGGTGCAGCGCCGCGAGCGGCACCAAGCCGGACAACAAGCTGGCCGGCCGTGCCAGCCGGGCGCTGCTGCCAGTCCAGATAGTCGAACAAGTCCATCGCCACGACATCAGCCAGCCCAGCGCCCCGCCCAGCCAGGAACCGCAGGAAGTTCAGCAGGTCATAGGCATAAGCCCGGCCTGTGGCCGGTGAAAACGCCCGCGATCGCAGATGCGCCAGGAACTGGTTGACCAGCTCACCATCCGCGCCGCACCCCTCGACACGGTGACCATCGCTGGACAGCACGACACGCTGACCCATCGCCCCTCCCCCCAGGGACACCTAGCCCGAGTCTGGCCCCCGCCCCCCACCTGGCCGCGGAACCTCAGGCCGCCCGGGCGTGTCGCCGGGCTGAGGGCCGGTTAACAGGGACCTGGTTCAGCCAGGAGGCGTGGACGGGCAGGTGGACCATCTGCGCGTTGGGATAGGCGCTGGCCAGGCGGTCAGCGGCGGCCCAGTTGCGGTGTGAGGCGCCGTTGCCGGCCACCCAGAAGACCCGCCTCGCTGAGGCGTACGGCTCGGTCTTCATGATCTCGTCCACCAGCGCGGTGAATGGCTTTATCCCGGTGGAGGGCTCGCACCGGCCCATGACCTGTGCGCGGTGGGCGTCGTAGGCGGCCAGGTAGGCGAGGGTGCCGAAGCGGTGGTACTCGCTCTCGGTGCGCATCGCCCGCTGGGGGCCGGGCGGGAGCGGGAGGTGCAGGCGCATGCGGGCCTGGACGCCGGGCTTCTCGTCGGCGCTGAGCACGTACTCGTCGGCGCCGAGCGGCTGGCCGTCCCATTCCCGCTGGTACAGGTCGAGGACGCGTCCGGCCCTGAGGGCGAAGCGCGGGTCGCGGGGGAAGATCCACGACCGGTGCTGCCAGGGCCTGATCGCGTCGCCGGCCAGCCAGCGGCGGACGGTGGACGCCGAGGGCGCGGGCGTGATGCCGCTGGCGGCCGCACGGCGGGCCAGCTCGGGGCTGCTCCACCGGGCCAGCGGCGTCCCGCTGGCGGCGGGCAGCTCGCAGGCCAGGGCCTTCACCCCGGCCACGACCGCCGCGGGGAACGTGCGGGGCCGGCCCGGCCGCGGGGCGTCCGCCAGCCCTTCCAGGCCCTTCTCGCAGTACCGTCGCCGCCACTTGCGGGCGGTGTCCTCGCAGGTGCCCAGCCGGGCGGCGATCGCGCAGTTCGCCGCGCCACCCGCGGCCAGCAGCACGATCCGCGCCCGCAGCACCATCCGGTGCGGCGCCGTGGCACGCCGCGACAGCGACTCCAGCTCCGCGCGGTCAGCACCGCCCAGGCAGACGACATAAGGACTGAAGGGCACGGCCCTCCTCTCCCCGACGGGGCCCGGACGCGCCGGGATGCCAGGCAGCAGTAACGCAGCCGGCCCGGCAGGCATGCCGGCAGGCATGATGGCCACATGGCCAAGCCACCTGAGTCGACCAAGACCTCGCTCCGCCAGAAGCTCACGGGCCGGGCCAGCCAGCGATGGCCCCAGCTGGCCGGCATCACCGTGCGCTGGCACGGCGAGTTCGCCTACGTCGCCGGCCAGCTCCCCGACGGCACCACACTGCCCCTGATGCGGCTCCGCTACACCGGATCCGCCACCACCTGGGGATTTGCCATCTACCGCGCCAGCCACGACGACTACGACAAGTCAATCCTGCCCACCGGCTACCCAGCCGGCACTCCCCAGGAAGCACTCGACTGCGCCTGCGGCCTCTACCTCAACGACACCACAGCCTGGCTCCACCAGCTACCCCCGACGAATTAACGGCCGCGACCACTAGGGGTGCTGGCCCAGGTTCCGGATACCCGTAAGCGCCGGGGCGCCGGTACACGCTGGTGTTCATGCTCGCGGTCGCGGTGGCATGCGTGCTGGCCGGGGCGAGGAGCTTCCGGGAAATCGGCGATCACGCCGGGGACCTGCCGCAAGAGGTGCTGGTCCGACTCGGCGGCCCCCTGGCTCCGCTGCGCAGGCGGATCACCGCGCCGAGTGAGAAGCGGCTCCGCACCCTGATCCAGAACCTGGACGCGGGGAAACTCGATGCGCTTATCGGCGGCTCGCTGCGGGAACTAGCGGACGCGGGCCGGTTGGAGAACCTGCTGACCGCGATCGCCATCGACGGGAAAAGGCTGCGCGGCATCGGCGACGGACAGCAGGTCAAACTGTTCGCCGCGATGCTCCTCGAGGAGAAGGTGATCATCTCCCAGCACGCCATCCCCGAGGACACCAACGAGATCACCCAGGTCAGGGGACTGCTGGACCCGGTCGACCTCAACAACGCCGTAGTCACCGGGGACGCCGCGCACACGGACACCTGACCTGTGGTGACCTTGGGTCACCGGCGGGCTGCCGCCCGCGCGTTACCCCGGGTCATCGCCGCACCCGGTGCCGGCATCAGGAGCACTGACCCCAGGCGCCAGGTCAATCGCGGGCGTGCAGGGCTTCCTGGACGGCGGACAGTATCGCTCCGCCGGCGAGGCCGAGCAGAGCCCCGGCGAAGAACGTCTTGTTGTCGTCGCTCGCCAGGCGGGCGTGGTCGATGCCAACTGCCGACCGCGGTACCGTCTCGCCGTTGGTCACAGCCTCCTGCCATACGACGGTGGATTTGCTGGCAAAAAAGGCCGGGTAGGAGGACCAGTCATAGCTGCTGGCCGATGGGAAGTGGTATGCGGCAAACAAGTCTGGTGTGCCGGTGCTGTGGTAGAAGATTTCCGGGATTGCAGCCGATGCGTTGACGCCGTTGAAGGTCACGCCGAAGCTGTGGGACTTCACAAAGAAATCAGCAGTTGCGGTCTTGCCAGACCCGAAGGCCACCGACTTGGTCCAATAGAATGTTGCGCCCAAAACTTTGCAGGCCGGATGAGCGCAATCCCGGAACACGACCCCGGGTGGCAGGAACATGGCCAGGTTCGCGGTCCGCGAAGCGACTGGGAGGGTCAGCGGGTTCGCCAGCCCAACCGAGATCTGCACCTCGGCTGTGCCTGAAGAAACCTGGGTGACGTCATAGAGGATGTTTTCTATCGGGAACCTCGTCGTGACCCCCACATGGGAAGAAGCGGGAGCCAGGAGTTCAGTCGTTGACGGATACAGCACCAGGGCGAACAAGAACAGCGCCAGGCCCAGAACGGCCAGAACGACAGGCGTCAAGATCTTCTTCTGCCAGAATCGCTTATCCGCAGCGGGCGCCGGGTTGGCTCGGGGGTGCTGGAGCGCATGGGATTCAGCGTCATCAGCACCTCCAGACGCTGCCGTCTGGCCGGGAAGAGGCTCTCCATCCATCGCGCACCTCCTGGCGGATGGATGCCTGGCGTCCGAATACCTGAATCTACTATGCCCGCAAAAGCCCTACAACGGATCCTCCGCCAGTGGCTACCTTTGCACATCCTGGATGGCTGATCCGGTAGTCGAGGTCCTCAATATCGCCCAGCGCGTCGCGCAGCCGAGCCTCGAACACCTCACGTGTCGGCGGTGACCACGGATGCTGGCCGACTGTGCGGGCTCGGCAGGGCCTCTGCGTCACCAGGGCCTGCCTGACAGTCCTTTGCGGTCCGTGGGTGGTGTGCCATGTATGCATGCTCCCACCGCGGTCGGGCCATGCCAGCATCACCACCGCGATCCGCGGCAACGCGCGCGACCTGTCAACGGCCATCGGGAAATCCGGCTAGGTGGCCTTGGTTTCTCCGGGCTGGCGGCCACCAGTTTTCCAGGCTGGTGGCCGGCCGTTCTCCCGGCGGGAGGGTTAGGTAGTCAGCGGGATCACTCCCTTTCCGGTGAGTGCCTCGGCGCGCCGGTGTGAGTCACCTTTGGTCAGGACGAGGTGGGCGTGGTGCAGCAGCCTGTTGTCCACGGTGGCGGTCGCGAGGGTCTTCGGCATGATGGTGTCGAATCCGTCTGGGGCTCGCACATGTTGATCTTGGAGGATTCCGGCTGGTGCCTGGGATATCCGATGCCCACCCTTACGAGGCGCTGTTGGGTATCCTCGCCCTGCTGCACGGCGCCTCCAGTAGCGAGGTCCGCCGCCTGGACGTCAGTCACGTTGACATCGGCGGCCGGACACGGTCCGGTTCGGCAGCGCCCGCACCTGGTACCGCTGGACCCGGCCAGCTGGCAGGTGCTGCAGCGCTGCTTGGCCCACCGCGACGGCTAGCGCACCGCCAACCCGCACGTGATTGTTACCAAGGGCACCAAGGCCGGGCGGGCAACTGCGTCGGTGGCCTATATGAACCATGTCCTGGACCCCAGCGGTGTCTCGCCCCGGATGCTCCGCTGCGCCCACCTGGCCGACCTGGTCAACACCATGGATCTCAAGCTCGTCGCCGCCGCGTTCGGCATGAACCCCGAGGGGTCATGATCTACCTCGCCGATCACGTCAGCGAGCAATACCTCCCGCGAAAGGCAGGACAGCCGTGACGGAAACCAGACAGCCAGGCAAGTCAGACCCCTGGCAGGAGCCGGACCCGCCGCTTGCCCTCGCCGTGAGGCAGATGCACTGGTACGGACGCCAGCGTGACCGGTCACGACGCCTACTTCTGATCGACGAGATCTTGGTCCTGCTCGTGACCGCCGCCACCACGGTCACGGCCGCGCTGGGCGCCAGGCCCGCGGTGACTGCCTCATTGGCGGCCACTTCACTGGTCCTAGCCGGACTCCGCAAGATCTTCGACTGGCAATACGACTGGATAGCGTTCGCTGGCGCCTGGGCAGAACTGAAGACCGCAGTTGATGACTACCGGCTCCTGCCGGAAGAGCAGAGGGATGAAAAGGCTGGAAGACGCCTGGTCGCCAAGATAAACGAGGTGATTAACGCCGACACGGGCCGATGGGCTGCCCGCCGCCGAGGCCTCGCCGCCAACGCGAATGAATAGTCAGCCGCCTGAGACGACGCCAATCCGCGGCCGAGGGCCTTCCGCTTACTGTCGGTGTACCTGGCGACCTCGGTGATCGCGAGCGGCACGGCGACCTGTGCTGACCAGCAACGACCGCCTGTGCTCCTCGCTTTCGTGGCTCACCGTGTCCCTCATTCGGTCTCGAGGCAGGTCTTGCAGACCCACCCGCTGGGGCTGCCCGGGCCGGTCCGGCAGGTGTGGCGTTCCTCGCAGCACCAGCACCGCTGGCTGCACCGCCACACCACGGGTTCCGGCGGCCGCCCGGTGGGCTCGCTGGCCTGGGGCGGCAGCCGGCGCGCGGCCAGGACCGCCTGGACGCTGGCGTCTCGTTCCGCGATGCGGGCGGCGCAGTCCTCCATCGCCACCCCGGGCTCGCGCTTGACGCAGTGATCTCTGGTCAGGGATGGGTGGATGCTGGTTGGCTGTGGCAAGTAGAACGGTCACTGAGCCATTCCGTGCAAGCTACTGATCACGGAGTGTTGTCTGGCGGTGCGGGCGTGGTCGACTGGAGGTCGTGGAGCTTTGCGCGGACAGTGTCGGCGTCGGGGTGGCCGAGGTCGTTGAGGATGGTCAGGGCTTGATGCCAGGCATCGTGGGCGGCCTCTGGGTTGTCGGCGGCGTGGTGCGTTTCGCCGAGGTGGGTGAGGGTCTCGGCTTCGTGGTAGCGCTCGCCGAGGTCTTGGTAGAGGGCAAGGGCGTGTTGGTAGCAGGTGATGGCCCGGGTCTGCTGGCCGAGGTGGTGGTGGGCGTAGCCGAGGCTGTCCCAGGTTTCGGCTTGTCCTCTGTGGTTGCCGAGGTCCTGCTGAAGGGTGAGGGCCTGCGCGCAGTAGTTGAGGGTCTGTTGGTGGTCGCCTAGCAGGGCGTGGTACCAGCCGACGTTGTTGAGGGCGTCGGCCCGCCCGCGCTGGTGGTCGGCAGCCCGGAAGATCTGGAGGGCTTGCTGAGCATGGTCGAGGGCTTGCATGAGGTGGCCCTGCTGTCCCCACAGGTAGGCCAGGCGGTGATGGGTGTTGGCCTGCCCGACCTGGTCGCCAGCTTCGCGGTCCAGGTCGAAGGCGTTGTGGAACTCGTTGTGGGCGTCGTCGAAGCGGCCCAGGATGGTGTAGGCGCGGGCGAGGATGCGGTGGGCGCGGGCTTGCACGGTCGGGTCGGCTTGTTGCTGGGCGGCGGCGACGGCGGTGCGGCTGGTGTGGGCTAGGTCGTGCCAGTGCCCGCGCCAGTCGAGGAATGTTGACAGGGTGAAGGCGAGCTGCCAGGTGTGGGTGTGGAAGCCGTTGGTTGTGGCGTGTTCGACGGCCGCGAGCAGGACTGGATGTTCGGCGGTGAACCAGGCCAGGGCCTGCTCGCGGCCGGTGGGGTGTTCGGGGGTAACACCGGGTTGGGCTGGGGTGAGGGTGATTGGGTCCCGGGCGGGATGCACCAATCGGTCGGCGGCGTGGGCGGTGTGCAGGTAGTGGTCGAGCATCCTGTGGGCGGCGGCGCGGCGCTGCTCATCGAGGTCGATGGCGTGGGTGAGGTGGGTGGCGTAGGCGTGCAGCAGGTCGTGGCGGGTGTACCGGCCGGGGATGTGTTCGGCGAGCAGGCTGGCCCGGGTCAGCTCGGCTAGCAGCGGCCGCACTTGATCGATGGGGTGGGCGGCGAGACTGGCCGCGGCGCCGACGGAGATGTGGGGGCCGGGGTGCAGGCTGAGCAGCCGGAACAGCCGGGCTGCGTCAGGGGTGAGCGTGTGGTAGGACCACGAGAACACTGCCCGCACGTCGGTGTACTGGTCGTCTGTGGTCAACGTGTCGAGGCGGGCGTTCCTGTCGCGCAGTTCGCTGGCAAGGGCGGCGAGAGGCAGGTGGGGATGAGTGGTGGCGCGGGCGGCCACGATTGCCAAGGCGAGAGGCAGCCGGGCGCAGCGGGTGATGATCTCATCGCCGGCCCCGGCTTCGGCGGTCAAGCGGCCAGAGCCTATACGGTGGGACAGCAGTTCCCGCGCCTCCGCGGTCGAGAATAGGTCGAGCGTGACCGGATGGGCACCGTCGGCGACGGCTAGGCCGGTAAGCTGGTTGCGGCTGGTGATCAGGACCAGGCAGTCAGGAGCGCCCGGCAGCAGGGGGCGGACGTGGGCCGTGTCGCGAGCGTTGTCCAGCAACACCAGGATCCGTCGGCGGGCCAACTGGCCCCGGTATAGCGCGACCTGGGCATCCAGGTCGGCCGGGATCCGCTCCGGCGCCACCTGCAAAGCATCGAGGAACCGGCGCATCGCCGCAGCCGGGTCCATGACCTGCCCGCTGGGGTCGAAGCCGCGCAGGTTCACATACAGCTGTCCGTCCGGGAACCGGTCGGCTATCTGATGCGCCCAGTGCACAGCGAGGCATGTCTTGCCAACCCCGGCGGTGCCGACGATCGTGAGGACCGTCGTGGTTGGCTGGCCGAGGTCGGCGGCGAGAAAGCCCTCGAGATGAGCCAACTCGGCACGGCGGGCGACGAACCCCGGTATGTCCGGGGGCAGCCCCCACAAGGCATGGACGTCGGCGCGGCTGCGCCCGCGGCGGCACTCCTCGACCTGGTCGCGAGCTTCGGCGAGGCGTCGTAGCTGGCCGCCGTCGACGCCCAACTGAATCAGTAAGGCGTCCAAGGTGGCGGCCGAGGGCAACCTGGAGCCGTTGAGGTACGCGTAGAGACTCTGCGATGACACGTGGACCGCCTGGGCGAGCGACGCCCGATCAACCTTGCGACCCGACCGCTGCTCGACAGCCCACACGACGCGGCGAAGATCCGCAGCAAACTCCTTGGCAAAAGTGTTCGCGACCGTTGCGACCGCCTCAGGCTCAACTGCCATCAGCGCGCCCTAGCGTCCCGCCCGTCGGCACATCGTGATCGAGCATCGGAAGCCTCCCCAAGCCTTCACCACTGCGCTGCAAGCACCGTGAACGTGGCTCTACCGCCTTCCACAGTTTTCCACAGCCGCAGACGCCGATACCGCGGCCCGTGCGACACTCGCCCGGACCGCAACAAAGACGACCGGGAGGTACTTCGAGATGATACGAGCTATACGTATCGCTACACAGAGTCGGTCAAGGCGCGCTTTCGTCCGCCTTGGCGCAGCGTTCGCCGCTGTGGTCACTGTTATTCTCGCCATGGCCTCGCCCGCGAGTGCCACAACGGAGGGCAGTTGGCTCTACAGAGATCCGCAAACTCCAGATATCATCTACAACCTCAACAGCCTTGACCTTGGTGGCCGGCAGCTCATCATGCAGAATGACGGCAATTTGGTTATGTACAACAACAGTGTGAACCCACGGATTGTCTGCTGGGCGAGCAACACGAACGGAGAGGGCGGCGGATCGTCGTACGCCATATTGCAAAGCGATTCGAACTTCGTTGTCTATCCATACGTCGGGGGTCCAGCGATCTGGGCATCCAGCTGGTTTGGTTGGGGCGGCAACACAGTTCATCTGGGCTACCACGGGGATGGAAGGGTCGACTTCTACATCGGCTCCAACCTAATCCGAACTTGCTAGCCACATAGATCGCAGCCGTTCAGTAGACCTGGCTGGGTCGATGGGCCGCGACAGGGAAGTACCTTCTGATCCAGAACGATATGGCCAAGCGGGCCGCCCTGACCCCGGGGCGGCCCGTGCGGTTCGCCAGTTGCGAGCCGCTGCCGGGCGAGCTGGATGTACGCCCGTGGCTCGGGTCAGGGCGGGCGGCTGGACGGCCGGACATGGGATGAGCTTTCGCCCCGTCCGGCCGGTCCCGGCCCCATCGGCATTTAGCTAGGTATTCCGATCATCACCGCTGAGGAAGCTTGCCTGGCCCCCGTCACCGGCGCCGACGGCATCGGCAAGCTCGTGGAGCTAGGCTGCGATAAGGGCCGTCCCTTCGTAAGCTCTTGTTCTCGGCTGGCCTGCCTGGTCGACAGGGAGGTTCTGTGTTCCTCACGCCGTTACCAGTTGATGTCTTCCTCGCGCAGCTGCTGTCCGCGTCCGAAGCCTGTGAATACATGGGTGTCGTGCTTCTCTTGGCACGTACCGCTGATTCACGGTCCCAACATGAAGAACTGACGCGCGACTGGACGAGCGTGCATGACGTGACAGGACCCCTGCTTGCGGTTGTGTGCCCCGTCCCTTACCAGGGTCCTGGGCCGACGACGGGAATCGGCGGCGGCGTTTATCACCGTAAGCACGAGATGGTTGCAGGGGTGGAAGGTCTGAGTTTGAACTTCTCCCGGGCGAGCGACACCTCATCGCTCGAGACCCATTTTTGGCGACCGCTTGATCCTTTGGGGTGGAAGGCTGCCCGTAGGCCGTTGCCCCCTGAGGAGCATCAGGAGAGTTGGACCCAGGCCACTACCAGGGCAGCGCTGTACTTCGGCATCGATGAGTCGCTCCTTCCGGGCATTCTGATCCTCAGTCTTCAGGAACACCGCGGGGCATTGATCCAGGTAGCAGACCGTCTCTCCATCTACGAGCTATTCAAGAAGCTAGTCGAGAACATCGGACCAGAACCGCGCCGTCTTGAGGAAATGCTCCAGGAGCAGCGGACCACGCGTCGGAGGCTGGAGCGATTGGCGGAGGACGCTTCGGTCTGGCGCAGTCTCACCAGAAGAGTGCCGATCGAGTGGCCCGCGCAGGTCGACGCTCTAGACCGGCGTCTCATGGAGATCGAGCACCTTGACCCTGCCCTGGTCGCCGAGTGCAGGCGCCGACTGAACAACGTCAGGGACGACGGAAGCTCTGATCAGATCCTTGCCGGGCAGCTGAGCCAGATTATCGACCTGCTGCCCTCAGGGCCTGGGACAGCCAGGATCGGCGTTCCTCGTGACCTTGCCAGGCGCATACGTCGAGTGATCTTCAAACTTGAACATGGACACCCAGGTATCGGCTTCCTGCAGAGGCAACCGGTCCCTCCCGACCTCGACCAGATACCCGGGCTCCGGTCCCGGCGTGATCAGCTCCGTGATGAGATCGAATCCAAGAGGCAGCTGGTCAAGCGGACGGTCAGCCTATCCGAAGCCGCCGTCAAGACTGGCGAAGAACTCTTGAACCCGATGGAAACCATTCAGCTCCAGCCGCCGCGACTCCTCCCTACGTGGACGTTCACCCAGTTGAGACGACGCCAAGAGCATCCACAGCGGATGCGCCAGGTCCGTACCTGAATCCGCGAGCGGAGGGGCATCTATGACCTCGCCCGAAGGCCTGCCAGACCAGCGGCAGGCGCTCGTCGACCTGATTGCCGACCAACTTGGCGAGGAACGCAAACTCAAAGAATCACTGGCACAACGCAGCATCGGAGTAGTGACCAGCAGTGGAGTACTCGTAGCGCTTGTACTTGGAGCCGCCTCGCTCAGCACGCCCAATCCCAAAGATCGTCTGTCGGGCCCAGCTACCGCGCTGGCGATCGCTGCCCTAGCGTGCTTCATCGCCGCTGCGGGCGCGGCGTTGACTGTGAACACACCCCGACGTCAGGACACGATGGAGATTCAATGGCTCCGCGAAGCCTGGTCGAACATTGGGCGGGATCCTCTATTCGGCGCATACGAGGCCAGACTCGACCTTCTTACCAGTCTGCGTAATGTCAACGGAACGTCCGCTCGGCTGCTCCTCATAGCGTTCATCCTTGAGCTGACTGCTCTCATCCTGTTGTCCACCGCCGTCACTATCGTCCTACTTCATATCACTGCCTGAGCTCTCCCTATCAGAACCCAGTGAACACAGCTGACAGCCCGCTCACGACCGCCAGCCAAGACCGCGCGCACGAACCGCGGCCTATCGGCGAGGTGCAGTCAACGGGGCCTGGCCCGGCGTGTGGGGCGCCGCTCCAGCCGCTGGGAAGGGATCTGCAGCGTCAGCCCACGCCCCGGCCCAGCTTCCTGGCTGACCGCCGGCGCGGGCTCCACCGCTGCCTGGCTGCTGCGGAGCAGGGCCAGGTGGGCTGCGACCCGGTCACTGTAACCGCGGAACCGCTCGGTCTGCGCCTGGGTGGCGACGTCAGCGCGCTCACGGGCGGGGCCGGTGATGCAGGCGTGTGTGGCTTCGATCTGGTCGGCTGTCCGCCCGGCTTCGGTCTGCCAGCGGATGAACCGCTCGGCCGCATCGGCGCCGTCCTGGTACGGGTTGGCCCGGGCCGCGGCGACCACCGCCGCCCGCCGGGCCGCTTCCCGTGCCCGCCGTGCTTCGCTGCGTGCCGCCCGCGCCCGCCGCTGCTTCTCCGCCTCAGCCACTTTCCGGATGACCAGCGGTACCCGGGGATTGGGTGTGCACATGGGGCATATACGGGTGGCGCTGTGCAGTTTCAGCGCGTTCTCGATTCTCCGGTTTCCTGGCCACACCACAGCGACGTCGAAGCCGATGCCCCGTTCTCTCAGAACCTGGGTGACACGGGCGCCCTGGCCAGCCCGGTGCTGCCCCACCCGATGGTCAAGATCGTCGGGCTTCTGCTGGATCTGCCGACAGTTCGGCGGGTGGCGTGGACTGGTCGCTCTGGGTCTTTGCACAGGTCAGGTGAGTGGGGTCTGCCCTGGTGCGTCTCTGGAATATCTGTGAGCTGACCTCGGCAATCCGCTACGGTGCTCAGTCATCATGTGTGGTCTTCGTGATTGCTGAAGTCGAGTGACGCCGGGTGCTGGGGGGTGGCCCGTGACCTGCGGTCGCCGCGGTCGCTGGGCAGCCCGGGCCGGTGCGAGCCCCCAGCCAGGCTTGAGAAGACAGGTCGCCGCCAAACCGCGAGCGGCTGGCGGCGACCGGCTGCGGTGCTGCGCTATCTCGAGCACCGTCCGATGATCAGCTAGTTGACACCACAAATAAAATTGATGGAACGGGCTACTCCCGTTCCGAGCCATGTGCCGGTTTCGCCGTCGTTGTCACCGATGTTGACGTGGTTGATGTTGGTGAAGGTTCCGATGTAGGCCCACTGATCGGTGTAGAGGTTCTCATTGATCGTGTTGCCGTACAACTTGGTGCCGGAGGTGTTCCAGAGGCCAGGGACGGCGTGAGACGCGTTGGCGAATGCGCCGGGTACGAATACCCAGACGACGCACTTGCTGTGCGTGGGAGTGCCGCTGATGTACCAGTCCACGTTGGCGCAGTTGGTCGTCCCGGTACTGGCTGTGTACGCGTTCGGCTGGCCGTTGCTATCTGTCGTGAAGTTCCAGCCAGAGCATTTCGAGGTGAACGTTGCGTTGTAATAATTTTGGCTGACCGCAGGCGCGGCCTGCGGCGCGAACCTGGAACCGGCCGGGTAGGCAGGTGCCGCTGCGGCGCGGGGAACGGCCGCCACCGTGGCCGCGCTGGCACCGGCGCTGATGCCGAGCGGCAGGCACACGGCGAGCAGGCCGGCGGCCATGAGGTGCTGTGCGCGAACGCGCATTTGCTGTCCTTCCTGTGTATTGTCAGCGAGCTTGACTGCGTTCGCAGTTAGCCTGCGGCACAGCGTCACGGATACGTCCTCCGCCCATCCCTCATGTGTCCCATGCCCTTGGGATCCTCGGCTGTGTGGGCTGCGGCCACCGGGGACCGTGCCTGCGACCGTGCAGCCTCTGGGCCCCTCTGGGCCGAGCCTGAACCGGACGTTGGCCTGCTCGACGGTCACCTTTCGGCGACTAGCGCGACCCACTTGACCGCCTCCGCCAGCTCAGCCGCTGGCGCCCCTGCGGCACTGCTGGAGACCGTGGGCATCAGCGGCCTGCGACGCGTACGACGAAGGTCGATCCGCCTGCCAGCTGTCCGTTCACTGCTTGCTGTACCCCGGCACGGAACATCGCACCAGGTGGCAGGGGGCCGTCTGTTTGCAGGTTGAGGAGCGCGCGGACGCGGTGGCCTGGCGGGATGCGTACGCCTCTCACCTCGATGATCGAGGACCGTTGCCCGATCCAGCCGACCGGTTCGAAGCCCGTCGGCAGGTCGATCAGTGTGTCGTCGGGGTCTTGCTCATGGCCCAGGCCGAAGAAGCGGCGGACTGCGTCCTCGACTTGTCCGCGCCAGATGGCCGTGTCAAGGCTAGTAGGGGGCCGATCGTCGTGGTCGGTTCGCTCAGGCCAGGATGGTCGCTGAGCCGCAGCGAGACCCCACACGCAGGCCGGCACACTCACAGGCCCGGGGGCCTGGGCCGAGCCGCCACTGATCACTGCCCAGGACCAGCGCGGTCAGCTTCTTGAGGCTGGCATCGGCGAGCAGCCCGGCCAGCCAGGCCCCGAGGTCATCCACCACGAACACCATGCCAGCAATCTTTCTCTCTTGAGGATCAGCACCGCAAGAGAAGTGCCCCGCGACCGGGGTCTGGCCGAGGTAGCGTCGCTGATGTGGCCGACACTCCTGCGGCGGCGAGCTGGCAGGATGTGGAACTGGGCGCGCCTGGGCTTGCGCGGCTCGGCGTGGCCCGGCTGGCCGCGACACGCGTGGCGCTGCTGGGCACGCTGCGCCGCGATGGATCCCCGCGCATCAGCCCCATCGAGCCCTACCTCGCCGAGGGCCAGTTGCTCATCGGCGCCATGGCCTGGACCGGGAAGGCAAGCGACCTGCGCCGAGACCCGCGCTACGTGCTGCACAGCGCGGTGACCAGCCCCGACAGCGGGGAGGGCGAACTCAAGCTATACGGGCCAGCGGCAGAGACCGCCCCGGCCCTGCGCGCTGCGGCAGCCGGCGCATGGTGGCTAGCCTGGGTGCCGGACAAGGCAGTCGTATTCACCCTGCACATCGGGCAGGCAGTGTTCATCGACTGGGACATCAAGCATGGCCAAATGACGGTCTACCGATGGTCCCCAGCAAACGGCTACACCGTGGCCAGCCGTCCCTATCCATAGGCGATTGGCGTCAGGGCCTTGTCAGATCGGGTGTCCGCGCCGGCCCACAGCCGCATCGGCGCCGAAACAGGGCAAACGTTGGCGGTCGCGGCACACTAGTTGCAGTAATACCAGAGGGAATCGGTCACTCCCGTTCCGAGCCACGTGCCGGTTTCGCCGTCGTTGTCACCGATGTTGACGTGGTTGATGTCGGTGAAGGTCCCGATGTAGGCCCACTGATCGCTGTAGAGATTCTCATTGATCGTGAGGCCGTACGACTTGGTGCCGTTGGTGGCCCAGAGACCAGGGACAGCGTGGGACGCGTTGGCGAATGCGCTGGGCACGAATACATAGAAGCCACACGTGCTGTACGTGGGGGGGCCGCTGATGTACCAGTCCACGTTGGCGCAGTTGGTTGTCCCGGTACTGGCTGTGTACGCGTTCTGGTGGCCGGTTCCATCTGTCGTGAAGTTCCAGCCAGAGCATTTCGAGGTAAACGTTGCGCTGTAATAGCCGCCGTTTGGGATCTTCGCAGGCCCGGCCGGTGGCGCGAACCCGGAACCGAGCGGGTAGGCAGGTGCCGCTGCGGCGCGGGGAACGGCCGCCACCGTGGCTGCGCTGGCGCCGGCGGTGATGCCGAGCGGCAGGCACACGGCGAGCAGGCCAGCGGCCATTAGGTGCTGCACGCGAACGCGCATTTGCTGTCCTTCCTGTGTATTGGCACGGAGAACCACCCAGTCTGGTGACCCTGGCAGACCCCGCGAGTCCATGGTCAGCGGCGGCACTCCCGCGCCACTCCCGGCTCGCTACCGAACCAGCACCGGAACGGGCCAGGCCTGGGCCAGCGGGTCAGGCGGCGCGGCCGACCCGCTCATAAGGGTCATCAGCCAGCGGGTACAGCGGGGCCTGGGTGGGGTCGAACCCCGCCCGCTTCGCCGCGGTGGCCGTCATCAGCCAGGCCTGCCCCGTGTACTCGCCGTCCTCGACCGCGTGGACCTCATAGACACCGGCCCGCGCGCGGGTGACCTGGACCCTGCTGCCCTCATGGAGGCCGCGCCACCAGGTGAGGAGCTCCCGTTTGGCCGGGGCTGAGCGGAGGATCCCGTCGTCCATGTCACAGGCCAGCCAGGTCCTAGCCACCGCTGGGATCCTCAGCGGTGTGGGCTGCGGCCACCAGGGACCGTGCCAGCGACCGCGCGGCCCCTGGGTTGAGCCTGAACCGGACGTTGGCCTGCTCGACGGTCACCTTGACGGTGTGCCGCCCGGGGGCCGGGTGCACGACGAGGGTGGCCGGTACCGCGTCGTGGCCCGGCGGGGCGGCGCTGCCGCCAGGCTCCGTGCCCGGGCACCCGGCGTGGGGGTCGTCCAGGTCGACCGGTACCCGGGCTGGACAGGCCAGCAGCGGCGGGTTCTGCCAGGGGCCAATGCCGGTGACCTGGTCCGCCTGCCCTGCGTCGTATCCCGTGAGGAACGCGAACCACGCGAGGCCGCCGGTGAGTTCCCGCAGCCGTTCGTCGCCGACGCCGTCAACGTGGCTGCTGGCCCAGGCCGCCACGGCCAGCTCGACCCGGTTCGCCAGGTCTCCGGTGACCTGGCCGCCAGCGCCCCGGCTGCTGCCCCCGGAGATCCCAGACACCAACTCGCTGTTCCAGGCAGACCCTCGACCGCGAGCTTCGCCGCAGTCCTCGACCGGCGGGCACGCGCTCGGTCAGCGATATCTGCCGCGGGTGACCCGGTCCGCCCGGGTAGTTGGGGCCAGCGCGGCGAGGACGGCCTTCAGGACAGCCAGGCGGTGTGCACGGATAGCGGACGCGTCGGCCTGGGCACATGGCAGATTCTCCAAGGTCTTGCGTGCCGCCGAGACGGCGAGCATGCACAGCACGATCCGGGTGACCGCGCCGGCGAGGACGGCGGCCGCGGTGATCAGCGCGGCGATCGCCAGCTCGGCCGAGGCGTCCGTGAAGACCGTGATCGTGTGCATCGCCAGCCGTCCTTGCCCGTGTCTGTTCAGGTGGTCTGGCTTCCTTCATACGGCAGTGACTGCGGCGCGGGTCCAGAGGCTCGTGGCCGGGTGGCGACCGCCGCGAGAGCACACCCGTGCGTGCGCAACCACGACCGCACACCTGCGCGCTTACCTGGCCGCGCAGACACGGGCCAGCATGGACGTCATGAGCGGTGACAAGGACCTCAAAGAGCAGCTGCCCTTCCCCTACAACCAGGACCTGTCCAAGGTGCTGACCCACCTCGACCGGCGTACCCCCTTCGCCCGCGAACGGCTGGCCAATAATCCGGTGACCGCTGCCTACATCGCGGCCGCCGTCAGGCTGGCCGGCCGTCACCTAGGACCCAACCCTGACCGCGCGCCTGCCGACCCCAGGGACGAGAACTCGCTGGACCGCAAACTGTTCAGCTTCATCTCGCAGCGTGCCGTCGCCGAAGAGGTCGCGAACAACCCCGACCCCTTCCCCCGCCAGGGCAACGTCGCCACGATGAGGGCGACCTGGAAGTCCCACTCCGACTTCATCGCCGACCTCATCAGCTTCGCAACGTGGCCCGGGCACCTCCCGGCGGGCTTCTACGACGAGATGGCCGCAGGAGCCGAACGGCTGCTGGAAGGCCCCGACGCGGTCGACGCCGTGCACCAGCTGGCCTACATGAACGTGGCGGCCGACAACACCAGCGCGCCCGCTATCCGGCTCACCTACGTCGCGATGACCGCCGCAGACGGCGACAAGACCCTCAGCGAAGCCATCGGCCACAGCTATGACGTGCTGATGGCCCCATGGAAGGAGGTATACGCCGCATTCAGCGAGGCCCGGGGCCTCAAACTGCGGCCCGGGATCACCGTCGACGACATCGCCAACATCCTGGCCGCCCTGGTCGACGGACTGGAACTGCGCACCATCAGCAACCCCTCCGCCGCACTCATCGACCACGACCGCAAACGGACAGTGCTCGGGACAGCCGCACTCGCGCTCGCATACAGCTTCTTCCAGCCGGACAGCGACCAGAACGGGAAAACCCTCGAGCAAGCCGTACACGAGCTGATCTACAGGCACCAGGAACCTGCACCAACCCGCTGACTGAGCACGTCAGGGCCCCGACCCCGTGACTCGCCTGGTGGGTCGACGCCCTCACCCACGCGGCGGATCACCTCGCGGAGCAGCGCCCGGGCGCGCCGCGGCGGATGTGAAATATCTCGGGGTCATGCCACCAGCGCCCGGGAGGATCCCGCCGGCTGATCGAGGCCATCCCGCCGGTGCGCGGCCGCCGTGGCCGGCCACGGCGGCGCCCAGACCGTATCTACGCCGACCGCGGCTACGACCACGACAAGTACCGAAGGCAGGTCCGGGCCGCCGGGATCACCCCGGTCATCGCCCGCCGCGGCACGGAGCACGGCTCCGGCCTGGGCGTACACCGCTGGGTCGTCGAGCAGAGTTTCGCCCTGCTGCACTGGTTCCGGCGGCTGCGGATCCGCTGGGAGGTCCGCGACGACATCCACGAAGCCTTCCTCAGCCTCGCCTGCGGCATCATCTGCTGGCGCCGACTGGCCAACACACAACTTTGTTAGGAGCTCTTAAGACCCATGTGGCAACCCGGGAAGTAGAGGCCATCTGCCAGACAGGGAGTCACGACAACATCGTGGCCCTGTACGACCGGGGATCCGCGGACGGGACCGACTATCTGGTTACTTTGTGCTGGCATGTGCGGCGGACGTGGCCACACGTGCACTTGAGGGTCCAAAGTAGCGCTGAACCGGCAGACCACCGCCTTGTGCGTACATCGTGGCTGCTAATGGTTTCAATTGGGAGAGTATGTCGGTCTTGTACCGATACCTGAGTAAAAATCCCACCGAATCGGTCGTTCCGCAGTGCCGGGCGGGGATTTTCCACAGGGTGGACGACCAGGAATAATGCCGTGAGGAGCTGGACAGGGCCGGATCTCCAGTTGAACGGGTGTGTGTGGTGCCGATTGGTTTGTTAGAGCGTGAGAATGAGCTGGCGCGGCTCGATGCGCTGCTTGCCGCGGCCCAGGCCGGCACTGGCGGCATGGCGCTGGTCACCGGTCCCGCGGGGATCGGCAAGACAACACTGCTCAGAGCGGTCCAAGACCGCGCCCACCAAGCAGGCATGCAGGTCTTGACCGGACGCGGCGGGGAACTAGAAGGTGACTTCTCCTTCGGAGTAGCGCGGCAGCTGTTCGAGCGGTTGCTCGCCGACGCCAAGACGGCAGAGCGGGACAGATTGCTCGCCGGGGCAGCACACCGGGCCCTGATCGCGCTCGAGAGCCAGCCGGACACCACGCCCCCGCCGGGTACCGACTCACTGTTCGCGGTGGTCCACGGCCTGTACTGGCTGGCCGTGAATGCGAGCGGCACCAGCCCGGTGCTGGTCACGGTCGACGACCTCCACTGGGCAGACCAGGCATCGCTGCGCTTGGTGTTGTACCTGGCTGAACGACTGACCGGACTCCCCGTAGCGCTAGCGCTTTCGTGGCGGACAGGGGAGTACCGCGCCGGTGCGGACCGTCTCGCACGCCTGGAGCAGATCGCCGTTGGCCACATAGCAAGTCCCGCTCCGCTCAGCCGCTCGGGTGTCCGGGCGCTGCTGACCGAGGAGTTCGGGACAGTACCTGCGGAGCGGTTCGCCGGCGAGTGCTACGCCGTGACCGGCGGCAACCCGTTCCTCCTCCGCGAACTCGTCCAGAGCCTGCGCGCGGACGGTATCGGCCCTGACGAACCGGGCGCCGTCCGGGTGGCGGACCTGGGCCCACGGTCGGTCGCGCAGGCGGTCGCGTTGCGGATCGCGCGGCTTGGCCCTGCGGCGGGCGAACTCGCGCGGGCGGCTGCGATCCTGGGAGACGGCGCACAGTTGCGGCATGCCGTGGCGCTGGCCGGGATCCCGTTCGCGGACGCCGCCGCGGCAGCGGATGGGCTGGCCAGCATCGGCGTGTTCGAGCCGGGCACGCCGCTGCGGTTCGTGCACCCAATCGTGCGCAGGGCGGTCCACGATGACATCCCCGAAGTCGGCCGGGGAGTCCGCCATGCCGAGGCGGCGCGGCTGCTGGCCGCCGAAGGCGCGGACCTGGACTCGGTGTGCGCGCACCTGCTGGTGTGCGAGCCGGCCGGGTCGCGTGAGGTGGTGGAGACGTTGCGGGCGGCCGCCCTGCGGGCGGCTGGACGCGGCGCGCCTGAGAGCGCGGTCGACTATTTGCGGCGGGCACTGGCGGAGACAGCGGATGTGAGCGTGCGCGGCGGGTTGCTGCATGACCTGGGCCGGGCCGAAAAGGTTCTCGGTGAGCCAGCAGCAGTACCGCACCTGCGTGAGTCGCTGCAGACCTCCTCCGACCTGGCTGTCCGGGCGGCTGTCGCGGCGAGCCTGGCGGAGTTGCTGGTGCTCGGCGGCCAGTGGGATGCCGGTGCATCGGTCGCACGCGAGGCACTGGTGGAACTGTCGGGCCATCAGCGGCTTGGCGGGCAGTCCCGCGAGGCCGTTGCGCGCCTGCAGACCTGGTGGGCTGGGTTGTCGGCCTACGACCCCGAGTTGGTGGACGAATTCGACCGCAGTCTTGAGGAGCTGCTGGTCGCTGCCGACGAGACAGGCCCCGTATCGAGCCTGCTCGCGGGGCTGCTCGCGAGCGTCCTCGGCTGGCGCGGGGAACGGGGGTGCAGGGTGGTGGCCCTGCTCGACCACGCACTCGACCAGGGCCGTCTGCTCATCCAGTTCGACGCAGCCCCCTTGATTTCCTCACAGGCCGTCTTCGCCCCCGTCGTCCTGGACGACCTCGCGCGCGCAGCAGCGGTCGCCGACCGGTTGTCAGCTCTGTCGAGTTCACGTGGTTCGGTGCTCGGGCTGTCCGTGGCCGCCAGTGTGCGCGCCACTGTGAGGGCACGCCGGGGCGACCTGGTGGGTGCCGAGACCGACATGCGCGAAGTCGCCGAGCTCGCGCAGGAGCACGGTATGGCGTTCGCCATCCCCTCGGTGCTGTTCTTCGGGGCCGATGCGCTGATCGAGCGGCCCGGCCTGGGCGACCTCAGCGCGCTCGCCGTCGGGACCGAACTGGCTCCTGATTTCGCACGCACCGCCAGCGGGGCGATGCTGCGGGAGGTCCGCGGGCGGCTCGCGCTCGCCACCGGGGACTTCGGCACCGCCCAGACTGAGCTGCAGGCAGCCGCGGGCACCTATGAGGCACTGCACCTGCGAGACGCCGGCACGTGCTGGCGTTCCGCGCTGGCACTCGCCATCGGGGCACAGGATCCTGATCAGGCGCTGCGGTTGGCGGACGACGAGCTTGCGGGCGCGTGGCAGGCTGGCCTGCCGCGGCCGGCCGGGATCGCGTTGCGCACGCTCGGCATGCTCAGGGGTGGCAGGCAAGGGCTGCGTGACCTGCGAGAGGCCGCCGACGTGCTCGCGAGTGCGGGGGCACGGCTGGAGCATGCTCGCGCCATGGTCGAACTCGGGTCCGCGCTGCGGCGCGCCAACCAGCGCGCTGAAGCGCGCACACCGTTGCGCATGGGCCTGGACCTGGCGCACCGCTGCGGCGCCACCCGGCTCGCGCAGCGGGCATCCACCGAACTGCAAGCCGCTGGCGCCAAGCCCCGGCGGGCTGTGCTGACCGGGCTGGAGGCGCTGACAGCCAGTGAGCGGCGGGCGGCCGAGCTGGCCGCGGACGGTCTGAGCAACCCCGAGATCGCCCAGGCGCTGTTCGTGACCCTCAACACCGTGGAAGGTCACCTGCGCCGCGCCTACCGGAAGCTGTCGATCAGCTCCCGCAGTCAGTTGCCCGGCGCGCTGCGATCTGCCGCACCGAGGGCACTCGCATCGACGGGCGGGGGCAACGGACGACGCTAGCTCCGTCACACGGACTGCTGTCCCACTGACGGGTATGCCCGCCCAAAATTGCACGGTGCCTCCGTGGTGCGGACGCCGCCCGGCAAGGGGCATGATCGGCCTCGTGACGCTATCCACAGCAATGCGATCCGGGTCCGCACCCCGGCTCGCAGAACGCTGGACCGGCGAGATAGTCACCACCTTTGCTCCAGAGGGATGCAGATGACCGAGCAGGCAGGTGGTTGAGCCGGGCACCGGCGGCTTGGATAGGGGGGCCTTCCTGAGTGAGCGCCTGACTGACCCGAGCGCTCGGGTCAGTCAGGCGCCCACGCGGGGAGTCAGTCTGCAGTAGGCCTCGGTATCTGGCCCTGGTCAGTAACGGGATCAGGGCTTTGGGGGCGCGGGGAATCGTTTCTCGTTGATCTGGGCCTTTTTACGCACGGCTTCGGCCAGGTCGACACCGAGGACATCAGCCAGTCTGATGAGGTATTGGAGGACATCGGCCAATTCCGATTCGACTGCCTCGGCCTCGAGGGGGTCGTTCATGATGCTTTCGGACTCGCTGGGTGTGAGCCATTGGAAGCACGCCACGAGCTCGCCGGCTTCCCCGGCAAGGGCCATCGCGAGGTTCTTGGGTGTGTGGTAACGCTCCCAGTCCCTGGCCCGGGCGAAGGCCCGCAGCATCGCCGCCAGGTCGCGGAGGCTGTCCCCGTGTCCCGGCACGACGTCATTCACCATTGGCCACCTTGAGTTCGCGTATGCCCAAGCCTGTGAGCACTGGAAGCTGCGCATCGCCCGCAAGCAATCAGACAATATCGTCGGCGGAGCCGGGCGAACTCGCGCTTGCGGGCACGGACTCGTCGTGACGCAGTGTAACTAGCCGACCCTCGGTGCACCATCTTCCTGTCAGCTGACGGCGGGTCATGACCGGTGCCGACGGCCGATTGGCAAGCCTTCATATAGGCAGTTGGAGAGGGCTGCTCCGGGTGAGCGAGCCCCCGCTTTGTGCGGACAGCGTGGCTGCTAACTGTGGGTTAACGCGAGGGCGCGACAAATGTCCGGGGTACGAGGGACTTCCGTCCCGGTGTGTCTTGCCTCACATGCGTGATCAGAACCCGCCAGTTGCCGGATGTGCCGGACATGGGTGCGGAGGGACAGTCAGAGGGTCGAGAAAACCCACGCGTTGCGAGGCACACTCCGATGACTGCTCAGCAGGACCCCGCACAATTCAAATACTTCAAGGGTGCGTCACCCATGCTGACAGCGCACTGGAACAGTCATGGACAGCACCTCTGACGGCCATCGGCCTGGTCCAGGCGCGGCGGCCAGCGGCGACCTGACGGATCCAGCGGCCGCGACAGACGACTCGCAGCGGTGGCATCGGGTCTTTACCGGGGAGAGCCGCGAACTCTCCACCCTGCGCCACTGGCTCTCGAGCGTGCTGCCCGACTGCCCGGCCCGCGACGACGTACTGAGCGTCGCCACGGAGCTGGCGGGCAACGCGATCCAGCACACCGCAAGCGGCAATGGCGGCTGGTTCGCAGTCGAGGTCACCCTGGACCACTCGGTTGTCGCGGTGGCGGTCGCTGACTGCGGCGGCCCGGAAGAACCGCACATCATCGAAGACCTGGAGTGCGAACACGGGCGTGGCCTGTTGCTTGTGCAAGGCCTGTCGATACGCACCGGGTACAACGGCGACGACAGCGGCCGGCTGGTCTGGGCACACATCGCCTGGGAGCACAAAGACGACGACGTGGCCGCGGCCCCCGAGCAGCCAGCGGTCCATGACAGGAATGGCGCCCTCAGACGGCGGTTTCCCGGCGTCCCGGCCTGGTACGGCCGTTCCACCTTGCTGGCCTGGTCACTGGCGGATCCCGACTTCCCAGTAACCCCGGCGACATCTCCGGAAACAGCGGAATCTGAACGTAAGAGAACGACTTCCCGAGCAGGTCGCCATCGCGGGAGACGACAGTGACCCTGCCCATCTCGCTTGAGCGCACATCTGCGGGCTTGCCGCCCAGCGTGCTCGCGGTACTGGCCGCCAAAATGCTCCGCCTCCGTGCAGAACGCGCGATGCGGGTTGGTGGCAAGTCTGTCGTCGTGGCCGGCCATATCGGGGACCAGCCCGTGGTCGCCAAGGTTCTGGCTGACGACTCTCCTCAGTGGCGGGCAAAGCACCAGCACGAGATAGCGGTCTACAAGACCTTCGCCAAGCACCACCCGCCCCTGCGGGTGCCCCGCCTGGTCCGCACCGACGGTGAACGCATCCTGGTGCTCGAACGGATCCCAGGTGCCCCGCTCGACACCAGCCGCTACCCAACCCGGGTGCTGTCGGGGGAGGAGGTCCGTGGCGCCATCGCCCTCGTCGGCGCGTTGGCCGGCTGGCAGCCGCGCCCGGACGGGTTCACACCCGCGCTCGACTACACCGCCCGTATCGCCCGCTACCACGCTGACGGGTTGTTCGATAACAGAGACCGGGCGGCACTGGAGCGGCTGCTCACCCGCTGCGGCCAGCCGAGTCAGCTCTGCCACGGCGACCCCCTGCCCAGCAACATGCTCATCACGCCCAACGGTGAATGGGTACTGCTGGACTGGGAGTACACCGGCCTGTTCCTGCCTGGGTTCGACCTGGCAATGCTCCACACGCTGTTCGCCGCCACGCCGGCCGCCCGTGACCGCATCGAGACCATCGTCGCTGCGAGGCGCGAGGTAGCGCCGTTCCTGGTCAACCTCGCCATCGTGCTCGCGCGCGAATTCCGCATCCACAACGCGCTGCCAGAGGACGATCCGCTCCGCCGCATCCGGCTGCCTGTCATCCAGAAATCCTGGGGCAGGGCCCGCGACCTTATCCGGACCGCGTCCGGGATGCCGTGATGCCGGCCGGGCGGCCTACATCTGGTCGGGCGAATCGATCCCCAGCAGCCCAAGACCGGTCTGGAGAGTACGCGCGGTGAGGTCGCACAGCACCAGGCGGCTCTCCCGTGTGTCACCCTCTGACTTCAGTACGGGGCACTGCTCGAAGAACGTGGAGAAGACTGACGCCAGTGCGTGGAGATAGTTGGCCAGCTTGTGGAATTCCAGCGAGCCGGTGACCTCCTCGATGACCACGCCGAAACCCAGCAGTTCCATAGCCAGTGCCCGCTCGGCCGGTTCGCTGAAGGTCACCTGCTTGGGCTGCCGGTTCGGTTCGACGTCTCCCTTGCGGAAGATCGAGCAGATCCGTGCCCGCGCATACTGCAGGTATGTGGCGGTGTTGCCGTCGAGTGCGAGCATCCGGTCCAGATCGAACACATAGTCCTTGGTCCTGTCGATAGACAGGTCGGCGTATTTGACCGCGCCGATGCCGACGGCCTCCGCCACCGCGGCCTGCTGGGCTGGGCCGAGGCCTGGGTTCTTCTCCTCGACTATCGACATAGCCCGGTTCACAGCCTCGTCCAGCAGGTCCGCGAGCTTCACCGATACCCCGGCCCGGGTCCGCAGCATCTTGCCGTCACTGCCTAGGACCGACCCGTGGCCGATGTGCTCCGCACGTACGGGCGGCACGAGCCAGCCCGCCTCACGTGCCGTCTGGAAGATCATCTGCAGGTGCTGGGCCTGCGGAAGGCCTACGACATACAACAGCCGAGTGGCGTGCAGGATCTTGATCCGGTGCCGGATCGTCGCGAGGTCTGTCGCCGCATACCCGTACCCGCCGTCGCGCTTCTGAACAATCAGCGGCAGTGGCCTGCCGTCCCGGCCGGTGAACCCAGCCGGGAACACGCACTTGGCACCCTCGCTGACCTGCACCATGCCCAGGGACTCGAGTTCGTCGACAACGGACTTGAGCTGGTCGTTGTAGAAGCTCTCGCCGAAGTAGTCGTCGTCGGTCAACTGGACCCTCAGGCGGGAGTACACGGTGGCGAAGTACTTCTTCGACTCGCCGACCAGCACTTCCCACAGGTGCCGCGTCGTGGGATCGCCGCGTTGCAGGGCGACCACCCGGCGGCGCGCCCGGTCCTTGAAAGCCTTATCAGCATCGAACTTGCGCCGTGCCGCCTGGTAGAACCCGTTGAGGTCACCCACTGACAGCTCGTGCGCCGCCTCCGCCTCGCCTATATCGAGCAGGTGCTCGATGAGCATCCCGAACGGTGTGCCCCACTCCCCGATGTGGTTCTGCCGGACAACGGCATTACCCCGCCACTCCAGCAGGCGCACCGCGGCGTCCCCGATGATCGTCGACCGCAGGTGCCCGACGTGCATCTCCTTCGCGGCATTGGGCGCCGAGTAGTCGACTGTGATGACCCCCGGAGACTGACTCCGGGCAATGCCCAGGCGCTCATCACTCGCCGTATCAGCCAGCATCTGCCCGAGCACATCGTCCGCCACCGTGAGGTTGATAAAGCCAGGGCCGGAGACCTCCACGGCGGCACAGACGTCATCGAGCCTGGCAGCAGCAACTACACGTCCGGCGATGCTGCGCGGGTCGCTGCCCAGGGCACGCGCGAGGCCGAGGGCGGCGTCGGACTGGAAGTCGGCATGCTGCGACCGCCGCACGACCGGGTCGACGGGGCGCTGCGCCACCGCCTCGAACGCCGTCGCCAGCCGCTGGCTGAGCAGGTCTTCCAGGTACGCCATAGCTGCTCAAGCTAGGGACACCCTCGTGCCCCGTCAAAGCATTAAGTCACCTTGGACGTCACGTACCCAGCAGAGAAGCCGTCCGCGCCTATCTCCGGATGACGGCTCCAAGTGTGCGCTGTGGTGTCAGGATTGCGCCGTGCCACGGTATGTGCTTTCGCGCAAGGTCCGCTCGCTGAGCGGAGCGTTCGATATCAGCGATGAACACGGCGGTGAGTGCTACCGCGTGCGCGGCAAGCTGTTGAGCGCGGCCGACAAGCTGTCGCTGCAGGACACCAGCGGCCGCGAACTCGCGCTTATCCAGCAGAGGGTCGGGCTGCACGGGCTGCGGTACGAGATTGCCCGGTCCGGGGAAGTCGCCGCGCGGGTGACCGCGACCGCCCCGGTGCGGCAGCAGATGACCGTTGAGACGCCGGACGGTGCTCAGGTTGCGGTCACTGGTGACATCCTCGGCCGGAAGTACGAGCTCGCGCGCGATGGGTCAGTGATCGCGGCTGTCTCCACCCGGTGGGCGCTGGGGGGCGGCTCGTTCGGCGCCGACATCGCTGACGGAGAGGACCAGGTGCTGCTGCTAGCGGTCGTGGTCGCCATCGAGATGATCCACCGCCACGAAACCGGCTGACGCGGCGCGGTCAAGTCACCCTTGGCGGATCCGCTCGGTATCGGGAGGTGACGGTGGTGTCGAGAGCTGATGATTCGGTAGCCCGTCTGCGGGGGGTCTTCGACGCTTTCGACGGGGAGTGGGACCGGTTGCGTAAGGACATCCCGGGCCGGGTGTCGTTCGAGGTCCATCGCCGCTTCCTGGATGAGTACCTGGCGCCGGGTGCGGATGTGCTGGAGATAGGGGCGGGCCCGGGGGTCTTCACCCAGTACCTCGTGCGTCGCGGCGCACAGGTGACCGTCACTGACCTGTCGGCGGTGCAGTTGGCGGATAACCGGCGGCGGATCGCCGAAGCCGGGCTGACGGACGCGGTCACGGACTTCCAGGTCGCCGATGTGCGCGACTTGTCGCGCTGGGCTGATGGGACGTTCGACCTGGTGGTGGCCTACGGCGGGCCGCTGTCCTACGTCTTCGAGGACGCCCCGGCAGCGCTGGGGGACATGCTGCGGGTCACGCGGCCGGGTGGTGCGGTGGTGGCTTCGGTCATGTCCACGCTGGGCAGCTACCGGCACCTGGTCCCTGGAGTGGTTGACGTCATCGCCGAATTCGGTGACGACGTCAACGACACGGTGCTGCGTACCGGGGATCTGCGGCCGATCCAGCCCGACGGCCACGTCTGTCTCATGTACCGCTCAGACCAGGTCGCCAGCTTGGTTGCCGAGTCAGGTGGAGTGCTCGCTGCGATGTCGGCGTCCAATTGGGCCTCCCTCGGCGATACCGAGGCCCTGGCCCGGCTGGAAGCCGACCCCGCCCACTGGGGACGGTTCCTGGACAACGAGGCGTGGGCCTGCCGCCAGCCCGGCGCCGTCGACGGCGGCACCCACTTGCTCTTCGCCGCCCGGCACTAGGGTCAAACAGGAAACGACATGGCCAGGATCAGCTACGACGACCAGACTGCGGCGGCGTTCAAGGCGGTCCGCGAGGTGCCGCGGGACGGGCTCGGGGAGTGGCACCAGGCGATAGGGCGTCACCTGCGCCCGTCGCGGGGGATGACCTTGGTGGACATCGGCGCGGGGACTGGCGCTTTCGCCGCCGCCTTCAGTGACTGGTTTGGTCTCGGCATCGTCGCGGTCGAGCCGTCAGCGGCTATGCGGGCACAGATTCCGCGTGGCTCGGGCATCCAGGTACTGGAAGGACACGCCGGCTCCCTCCCGCTGCCAGGCGACTCGGCGGACGCCGCCTGGCTGTCCACTGTGGTCCACCACATCCCCGACCTCGAAGCCGCCGCACGCGAGATCCGCCGCGTTCTGCGCCCCGGCTCACCCGTGCTGATCCGTCAGGCGTTCCCCGGCAGGGCCGACCGGATCGAACTCGTCCGCTGGTTCCCCGAGACCGTCCGGACGATCGATACCTATCCGTCCGTCGAACAGGTCTGCCAGGCGTTCGCCGCCGCCGGGTTCTGCCAGGAAGTCCTTGAGCAGGTTCCGCAGACCCACCAGGCCAGCCTCGCCGAGTTCCTCGGCCACGTGGACACCTTCCGCCGTGCCGACACCACCATGCGCAACCTCACCGAGGAGGAGTTCCTCCGCGGGAAAGAACGACTCCGCCGCGCCATCCAGCACACCGAGGAGACCTCCAGCCCGGAGCCCCGGACCTCGTGGCTTGACCTCCTGGTCTTGCGCTGACCGCCTTCGCTCCAGGCCATCCGAACAGCACGTCGACCAGGCCCAGGCCCTCGTCGGCCGTCATGTCCCATGCGGCGGTGAGGCTTGTGGGACGGAGTCCGTATAGCTGGCCAGTACGTCTTTGACTGCGTCGGTAACTGGCGCGCCCTGAAGGGGAGGGGCCCAGAGGTAACCGTCGTGTTCTTGGAGCCGGATGGACTGGGTGGCTGTGACAGTCGCAGCGAAGTTGAACTGGCGGCTCTTCTCGCCGCTCGCGGAGGCGTAGTCGAAGCTGCCGAGGTAACTGGTAATCGCTGTGACGTCGAGGCCGGTCTCCTCTTCGACTTCGCGGCGCAGAGCAGTGTCGAGGGTTTCACCGGGTTCGACCTTGCCGCTGGGCAGTTCGTAGATGCCACCCATGAAGTCGGCATGTGGGCGGCGGAGCAGCAGGATGTGCCGGTCGTTGGCGATCACGGCGCCAACGGCCAATTGGTGTACTCCGTCGCCGCAGGCTTCGTTGACGAGCTGGGTGAGCAGAGTTGGGTCGGCCATGGGTGTCATCCTGCCGGAAAACCGTTTCCGGGGCCGGGTTGTCGGGTGCCATGGTGGTTCCCAGGCCTGGCTGGAGTTCAGGCGGGGGAGAGGCGGGTTGACCGGTGAGCACTGAGCCGCCCAGCAGCTGGCACGAGGCCTTCGCGGAAGGCTATGAACAGTGGTCCGCGAGTATGACCGCTGACATCCCGTTCTACGTAGACCTCGCCGGGCGAGCCGCCGGACACGGTCCCATCCTGGAGTTGGCCGTGGGCAATGGGCGGGTGGCCATCCCGGTCGCCCAGGCCACCGGCCAGCAGGTGATCGGCGTGGACGCCTCCCCGGCGATGCTGGCTCAGGCCCGCGAAAACGCCGGCCGAGCCGGGGTCGTCTTGGACCTGCGCCAGGAAGACATGCGCAGCTTCACCGTGGCCGCTGGCCTGGCGCTGGTCTACTGCCCATACCGAGCCCTGCTGCACCTCCCCACCTGGGGTGATCGCCGTACTGTCTTCCAGCGGGTAGCGGCGCATCTGGCACCCGGTGGCCGGTTCGCCTGGAACGCCTTCGTGTTCAGCCACCACGTCGCTGCCGCCCGTGACGGCAAGCTCGACCAGGACGCTCCCGTCCCGGTCACCCTTCACTACGCGATCGGGGACAACCGGGTCGACCTGGTCCGCCCCGACGGCGCCACCTCCAGCCTGTGGTGGGCGACCAAGAACGAATGGCTCGGGCTGATCGAGGTCGCCGGCCTGGAGGTGGAGGCGCTCTATGGCGGGTTCGCGGGCGAGCCCTTCACCGACGACAGCCCTGAATACGTCTTCGTAGCCAGAAAGCCGTCGCAGCCCTGAATCGACGGCCACCCCCACGCTAACCGCAGGATTCGTAAACGATCGGCAGCCGTCCGCCCTGCATTGAGGGCCAGATGGCCATATCGAGTCGCAGTGTCTGGACCGGCCTGGTCGGTCGCGGTGCGCTGGGTTCATGAAGGCATGGCATACACGGTGGCTTGACGCTGCAGGGATAACAGGCCCGCAACTGCGCGCCGCCTATGAGCAGTGCCGAGTCATGCACGCCCACTTCGGCCGCAGCTACTACCTGGCCACCCTGCTCCCGCCCAGGCGTAGGCGTCCCCATGGTCCTGATCAGCGGCCGTCTGGCCGCCGAGCGGACCACCGGCGACCGCTGAGGGTCCAACGAGACGGATAGCGCCCGCTGAGGGTCCAACGAGACGGATACCGCCCGCTGAGGGTCCAACGAGACGGATAACAGCAAGAGGAGTGAGCGGGATCCGGGAGAAACCCTTCGTGACCATGATCGATGTCCCGAAATGGACAAACTTTTGTCCGCGACGGTACATCGATCATGGTCACGAAGGTCATTTGGCTCTGGCATGGGTCATCTCTCGCCCGAAGTTGCATATAAGAAGCTGATAACAGCAACAAATCGAGGGTTAGGCGTGCTGCCAAGGTAGATAACAGCAAGAATCGCCCGGGTCGCGTCAGGGGACGACGGGTGACCCGGACCGCCTGATCTTCCACAGGTCGTACCGCAGTACCACTGCCACGTACGGTGCCACGAGCCCGGTGATGAGGACGATCATTCAGTCCCCGAGGCGGAACGCCCGTGGGCCAGCCCAGCCCGAGGCGCTGTGGACCAGCGCGAGCACGGCCACCAGTACGGCGGCCAGCACCACCGTGGCCGTCGTCCCGACCACCATGATCCGCAGCAGCCTGGCACGGTGCACCCCTGCGCCACCGAGCCCGGCCGCCCTCACCTCCCGCACCCGTGCGTCAGCGACCAGCCGTAGCCGCGCCGAGGCCACCGGCCGCCAGGAGTCCGACTGCGGCAGCAGGTAGTCGACGCCCCCGTGCGGAATGGACAGCATCGCCCCGGCGGCCACCAGCCCCAGGTCGTGGCCGTGAAGCCCAGGCACCAAGGTCCACAACAGGATGGTCAGGGCGGCAAGTCCTGCCGACGCCGCCCTGGCCACCCCAAGGATCCGCCTCCGGTGGCCCTCGGCGCTGTCGCGAACCGCAGCTGTCGCGACTCTGCCCTCGGCCACTCCTTGTCCCCCTGCCCTGGACGGGATCCCCCGTCAGTCTTGGCTGCCGGAAAAGAGCCGGCCAAGTGTGCGCCGGAAATTGGGCCAAACGGCCCAGCATTGGCATCGCGGCCATAGCCGGATTGTGGTGCCCAGCTAACGGCGGCAGTGCGGTTCGGCCTAGAGCCGCGTCGGCTCATACGGGAAAGGAGCTCCCATTGGAACCGAACGCCGCGCTGCGTAAAGCAGTTGCCGTGCCTGCAGTGACCGAAGCTGGGCCGCCCATGATCGAAGCTGATAACAGCAAGAGAACGAGGGGGCGGCCAGCGCGCCGCCGGAGTCGCTCGTTGGTCCTGTCTGCTGCCGTCGTCGCCGTGGTGGGGCCCGCCGCCCCGGCCACTGCGGCCGTCACCCCCAGCGGCAGTTGGGGCAATGCCCAACTCGTGCCGGGCATGCTGGCGCTCGACGGCGGCGGGCTTGCCCGCACCCAGACGGTGTCGTGTGCCTCCGCCGGGAACTGCGCCGCTGGCGGGTACTACCAGAGCAAGAAGGGCTGGCAGGCCTTTGTCACCGATGAGGCCGGTGGCGTCTGGCACAAAGCGCAGGAAGTTGCGGCAGCACTCAACCTCGGCGGGAACGCGGCGGTCAGTTCGGTGTCGTGCGGGTCAGCGGGCAACTGCGTTGCGGGCGGAAGCTCCCAGCCCAAGCCCGCCGCTCCCGGCTCCGGCACTCAGGTCGCGTTCATCGTCACCCAGCTACACGGCGTATGGGGCGCCGCCGAGCGCGTGCCTGGCCTTGCGCACCTCGGCTCGGACCAGAATTCGGGGGTCACCTCGGTGTCGTGTACCTCGGCCGGGAACTGTGCCATCGGCGGGTCGGACCACGGCGAGGGGTTCGTCGCCGACAAGAAGAACGGTGTCTGGAGCCGGGCCGAGGAGGTGCCTGGCCTGGGCGCGCTCAGCCTTGACAACGCCGGGGTCGCGTCGGTGTCGTGCGTCTCACCGGGCAACTGTGCCGCGGCCGGGAGCTACGTCGCTGCCTTCGGCGGTCCCATCAGGGGTTTCACCACCGATGAGGTGGGCGGCCGCTGGCACACTGCGCGGGAAGTCCCGGGAACGGTGGTCAACGCCCACGGATTTGCCGAAGTCACCTCGGTGTCATGTGCTGCGGCCGGGAACTGCGCCGCCGTTGGGAACTATGGTCCTGCGAGCAACACGATGCAGGTGTTCATCCTCAACGAGGTGAACGGTCATTGGGGGACCGCGCGGGAAATGCCCGGCTCAGGTGCTCTCGACCACAGCCACGGCGCCGTTGACCCCTCCGTGTCGTGCGCGCGGGCGGGCGACTGCGCCGCTGTTGGCGATTACTCCACCAGTTCGAGCATCGACCAGCAGGCATTCGTCATCGACGAGAAAGGCGGCGTCTGGGGCCAGGCGCAGGCAGTACCCGGCTTGGCCGCCCTCAACACCCAGGGCTACGCCGAGATCCTCTCGGTGTCGTGTGCCGCGCCGGGGGACTGCGCCGCCGGTGGCGACTACCTCGCTAGTGGTGCCAACCAGGCGTTCGTCGTCAATGAGACGGGCGGCGTCTGGGGCCAGGCACAAGAGGTTCCTGGCGAGGCGGCCCTCAACACCGGTGGGGTAGCCCAGCTCTCCTCGGTGTCGTGCCTGCCGCGTGGCTGCGCCGCCGTCGGGAGCTACACCGGCAGCGGCGGCAATGCGTTCGTGGTAAGCGAGGCCGGCTCCCCGCGCTCGTAGCACCGCCCACAGGTCAGGAGATCCCACTGGCTGCCCCGAGGCCAGCACGGGCGTCGGCCGTGGCGAAGACGAACTCGAAGTCGCTCACCACCAGCGAGACCAGCGGCCGCCGGCCGGCGAAGACAGCGAGCACTCCGTCCACCGGAGCGGCAAAGACCACATCCGCCAAGCCCGAACCCCCGCACAGCCGCTGGCGGACCAGGCAAAGCTGACCGCCGACCTCCTGCACGAAACGTCCCGGTACCCGCCAGCGGCCGGGGAAGTGGCGCAGCAGTGCCGAGACCGCGACCTGGATCTCCGTGCGGGCCAGGCCGCGCCCAGGCAATAGTGCGCAAGCCTGCGCCGGGGCATTGTGCACGCCACGGCAGCGTCCTGGGGGGACTCCGTTAAGCTCGCCGTCGGCCGACGCAAGGAGACTGTATGGAGCATTCCCCCATCGGGCGCTTCCCAGGAGCCACCGCGATGCGATCCCCTGAATGGGCAGCTGCTGCGGTCCGGCTGCCCGGCCCGTCTCCTGCCGCGCCGATACCCCCGGCTTCAGTCCGCGAGGGCGACTACGCGGAGTTGTCCCGCCTGGTCAGGCAGGCAGGGTTGATGGAGCGCCGCCGCTGGCGCTACGTCTGGCGGGTCACGGTCACCGCCACGCTGCTGGCCGCCGGGTGGGCCATTTTCGTCCTGGTGGGTGACTCATGGTGGCAGCTGGCCGTGGCCGCTTTCCTGGCCGTCATGTTCACCCAAGCCGGTTTCCTGGGCCACGACGCCGGGCACCGGCAGATCTCCGGCTCCAGACGGGTCAGCTACACCCTTGGTGTCCTGCTCGGCAATCTCGGCATCGGGCTCAGCTACGGCACGTGGATCACCAAGCACAACCGCCACCACGCCCACCCCAACACCGAAGGCGCAGACCCTGACATCGCGATCAGGGCGCTGGCCTTCACCCCGGCCCAGGCGCACGCCAGCCGGGGCCTTACCCGGATGGTCTTCCGCTGCCAGGCCTACCTGTTCTTCCCGCTGCTGCTCGGCGAAGCGGTCAGCCTGCACGTAGCAAGCATCCGCGCCCTAGCCACCAGGCGTTCCCGCGGCAGGGCAACGGAGGTGGCCCTGCTCGCCACGCACCTCGTGGGCTACCTCGCGGTCGTGTTCCTGGTGCTGCCGCCGGAGAAGGCCGTTGTCTTCATCCTGGTCCAGCAGGGCTTGTTCGGCCTGTACCTGGGCGCTTCTTTCGCCCCCAACCACAAGGGCATGCCGATCCTGGATGCGGCGGACCGCACCGACTTCTTGCGGCGCCAGGTACTCACCTCCCGCAATGTCCGTGGCGGCTGGCTGACCGACATCGCCCTGGGGGGCCTGAACTATCAGATCGAACACCACCTCTTTCCCTCCATGCCGCGGCCCAACCTCCGGCGCTCACAGCCTCTGATCAGGCAATACTGCCAGCAGCACGGACTGCCCTACTGCGAGGCGAGCCTGGTTGGCTCCTATGCGCAGGCCCTGCGCCATCTCAGCCTCGTCGGCCGGGTGCCCTCTGGCCCCGGCTGGGCGCGGGGGCCTGAGGATCGTGTTTAATGGACGCGGCTGGAGTCGAAGTTCGTGTACGTGTCACAGCGCCTGCGAAATTTGACAGCGGCGCCGCGGTACCTATGGCCAGCTTTCACGGGCAGGTGGTCGCACCAGCCCGGGGCGCGCAGATGTGCCCCGGAGATCGTCTCACCAGGAGAGGGCACATGGCTCAGGGCACCGTGAAGTGGTTCAACGCTGACAAGGGGTACGGTTTCATCGCCCCGGATGACGGCACCGACGACGTCTTCGTTCACCACTCCGCCATCCAGGCTGACGGTTACCGCAGCCTGCAGGAGAACCAGCGGGTCGAGTACACCGCCGGCCGGGGGCCCAAGGGCCCGCAGGCCGAGCAGGTCCAGCCGCTCTAGCCCGTTCAGCCGCGCGCGATCTTTCCGGCAAGCTCGATTCCGTGCGGGCTGCGGACTCCCGCAGAACT
>DASYYE010000320.1:0-2781 GCA_035946955.1 Streptosporangiaceae bacterium
GCCACACCAGGCTCAGACCGCACTCGCCTCCTCAACCAGGCGCCGGACCAGTAGCTTGTTCTGCTCGGCCGTCATTGGCAACGGGCACCAGCTCATTCGGCGTATCCCCAGGTCAGGGTCCGGGCGGGTGCGCTGCTGGGCATGTGACCTGCCGCCCGTTGCGCTACAGCCCGCGGGTCTGGCCGGCTTGGTGTAACAGGCCGAGGCCGGGGGGCGCTCCGCATCAGGAGGAGTCTAGCTTCGCGATCGCAGGCCTGGTCCGGCGCCGCATGCCCGGCGCCAGGGGGCTGCGGCGGATTGTCTGGGGAGGCCAGCGTGACGGCGAAAACCATTCCCAGGCACGCCGGGACATTCGAGCGGCAATGCCCAGGTCCCGGGCCCGGTGAGGGCACAATCCCTGCCGTGCCCGACCCTGGCCCCGAGTTAAGGCTGGCGCAGCGGCCAGGGCCCGCTGACCCGCTTGCCGGCCCGGTTGCCATCACCCAGCGGGCTGTTCTCGGTGACCGGCTCAGGCGGCCCATCGCCTGGTGTGAGATGCCGGCCTGCATCTCGCGGCATGACGATCCGGCAGCGGCCGGCGAGGCCGACATCCGGTCCCGCGCGCTGGCCGCCGGGTGGCGCCATGATGCCGTCGGCCGCCTGGTGTGCCCGTACTGCCAGCAGCGCAACCCGGGCCTATGGGCCGCCTACCCCCTGGCCCGGCAGCACCCCGCACCGGCTGAGGGCAGCCGCCAGCGCCCTGCTCACGCGCGGGCCGCCGGGATCGGTGCGATGCGGACCACCCTGTCCGCGTGGTACCGGCAGGTGCGCGATGGCCTGGCCCGGCCGCTCCGCTGGCCACACCTGCCCGCCGCGCCGGCCGGCGGCGGTGACGGCCCGAACACCCCGACCCGGCCCCGCCACCAGCGCACAGGGCCCGCGCCGCAGCGGGCCGGCGTTGACCAGCGCGGTGATCGGCCGCGATAGTCAGCCCGCGGTGATGGCCTCGACGAACTGGCCGACTGCCTGCTCAGGAAGGTTACGGGCAAGGTCAGCTTCGCTGATTATGCCGACTACCCGCTCATTGTCGACCACCGGCAGGCGGCGGATCTGGTTTTCCGTCATCAGGCGCAGGACCTCGTCGACATCCGCTGCCGGGTAGATGGCGACAGGTTCGGCCCGGGTCAGCTGGCCGACGGTCACCGCGCTTGCGTCGGCACCAGTTGCTATGCATTTGACGACGATGTCGCGGTCAGTGACGATGCCGACCAGACGGCCGTCATCACCGCAGATCGGAAGCGCCCCGACATCGAGGTCCCGCATCTGCCTTGCGGCGTGCTGCAGGGTCTGACTCTCGCCGGTGCACTCTGCTCCGGCGTGCATGATGTCCCGCGCAGTTGTCATTGCGATTTCCCCCAACTCGGAAGCACATCAGGCTGTCGGCGAGCATCCCTCAACCGTGCCCGCTGTGTATTGCTCCCTGGCCCCGGCAGGCAGGTTCTTTCGATGCAGGGTGCCCGGCCACGGCTCATCTCACACGTGGACGGCCGGAATGCTTGCGCCCAGGTTCCGGCCCACTTGCCGACGTTCGGTGGCTATCTGCGGGTTCTCGGCGAGACGCTGCTCCCAGACCCGCGGGGGCCGCTGGATCACGGCAGTTACTCGGTGAGGAAGCCGCGGATGGCTGTGGCGATCTCGTCTGCGTGCGTCTCGAGTGCGAAGTGGCCTGTGTCTAGGGGCTGGACATCGGCGCGGGGGATGTCACGTTTGAAGGCTTGGGCTCCGGCAGGCAGGAAGAACGAGTCGTTGCGGCCCCAGATGGCCAGCAGCGGTGGCTGGCGGGTGCGGAAGTAGTCCTGGAACCGGGGATAGAGGTCGATGTTGCTGGCGTAGTCGAGGAAGAGGTCCAGCTGAATCTCGTCGGCACCGGGCCGGGCCAAGTAGTGGTTGTCGCCGCGGCCGCGCGAAGAGTCGCCTGTCAAGCGGGCATGGCATGATTGATTCGCTGAAGCACGCGCCTGCCGGGGAGCCTTGATGCCAATCGTGCGCCGTGACGACCGCCCGGTTCTTGTGCGCGGACCCCACTTTCCGACGCTGCAGCGCCTGGTCGACCGGGCCAATGGCTCGACGGCCGTGACTATCCTCATCAACACCTTCACCGGCGGCGAAGCGGTCCCCGAGCACACCCACGAGGTCGAAGAGGTCCTGCTGGTCATCGCCGGCGAATGCACCGTCACCGTCGATGGCCAGCCAGAGGCCGCGAGGGCCGGCGACGCGGTGCTCGTCAGACCGGGGACCAGCCACGCCATCAGCCACAACGATGACGAGGCGTGCACGGTGGTAGCAGTCCTTGCCTCTCCGGACGCGAAGATCGGAGCGACGAAGTAACCCCGCTCCGGGGCTGGCAAGGTCAGCAGGCACATCGATATGCGGTCATGCCGCGAGGCGGTTACGTCTGGCTACCGGGATCGGTTGCCGCGGCATCGGTGTAGACGTCGGTGAGGCGGGGCTGTCCAGTGTGGACCCGGTCATGACCCAAGGCGACCACGTCCAGGTCACGGCCGGATGCCAGGCGCACCACAGGGTGCCCGTTGGGCCACAGTCGCCAGTGCGCGCCGTGGATCGTGGATACAATCACGGTTCCCAGAAACAGGCCCGCATCGTTTCCCTCAGGGGACATCGGCGCGTGCGGGCCGTACTCGGCTATAGCCTGGTCGATGGCCTCATCCAGCAGCGTCAGGTCCTCTGGGACCGGGTCTAGCTCGAGCCCCTGGAGCCGGGCCCACGCCCGCAGGCTCTCGC
>DASYYE010000321.1:0-22840 GCA_035946955.1 Streptosporangiaceae bacterium
GGCGCTGTGGCCGGCGGGCTTGACCAGCAGGTGCCGGGCGCCCCGGTGGAGGACCGGGGTGAAGGTGCCGTTGCCGGTGAATGCGTGGTTGAACTTCATGTCGAAGTACAGCGTGTAGGTGTTCCCAGCGCCGCAGAAGGCGCCGGAGCTCACGGAGCCGTTGACCTCGGTGCTGGACACGACGTTGAAGCTGGTGGTGGCGTCGCCGTTGGCGCTGTCGGCCAGCTTCAGGATCAGGTTGGCCTGGGTGGTCGCGGGGAAGGTGAAGTCAGCGATCCCGGTGCGCGCGGTCGTGGTGAGCTGCGTCCTGACGCCGTTGGCCGTCTTCACCGAGTAGTAGCCGGCCTGCGCCGACTCGTTGGTGTGGGAGAACGAGTCCGTCGCGCTGGTGTTGACCGTGCCCGTGGTCGGCAGGATCGGGACGTCACCCTCAGCGCCACAGCCCGGCCCGGACAAGTGGTTCAGGCTGAACCCGATGATCCGCCTGTCCGAGTAGTCATAGCCGCCGCCCGCATCGCGGGACGGGGTGTCCGGGCTCCACTGGATCATCCCGAACGGGGTGTCCGCACCTGGGAACGTGTTAGCGCCATTGGTCGTCCCGATGAACGGGTTCACCATGGAAGCCAGGCTGGCAGCTGGCGTCGCGGCCGACTTGGCGAGGGTCGAGGCGGCTGCGGGTAACGGAGGTGCGGTCAGCACCACGAGCCCGGCTACCGTGCACCCCACGATGAGCCCGGTGACTCGCCGGCCCTGCTGGTGCCTCCCCGCTGCCTTCGCGTGCATCGTGTCTCCTCCGCTTGTCGAGGCGTCCTGTGCCACGAGGTGCTGTCTCAGCGAGCCCTGCCTCTGCGGAGGCTGCTTTGACAACGTTGTCATGAGTGATTCTTGGTTAATTGTCCAGACTCGTCAATGGCCTCATCCGTCAGGTTCTGATGCCGGGAGGGGCGTAGGCTGCGGCACGCCCGCCAGGTGACGGCCCCGGCCGCCGACCAGTTCGTCCAGTGCAGGCAGCTCACTTTCGTCTATGAGCCACCGGTTCGCCGGAAGTAACGCGCCAGGTCGGTGCGGGCGTGGAGTTCGAGCTTGCGGCAGATCACGCCCGCTGACGGTCCAGGCGTGGCAGCGGGCGCCCTGCCTGGCCTGGGCGATGAACGGACTCTGAGCGGACTTTGAACGCGGTCCGGAACTATCGGCGCACTGGGAGATCACAGTTCTGACGGGGGGCCAAGGTGATCGACGTCGCCGTCGTTGATGACGACCTGATGCTCATCGACGGCCTGCGAGCCTGGATGCGGGGCCGTGAAGAGTTCCGGCTGGCAGGCGTGGCCACCACAGTCACCGGCCTGCTCGCCAGCATGGCCGGGCGGCCCGACGTCGTCCTGCTCGGCCTCATGCTGCGAGACCGGTCAGACCCAGCCGCCAACGTACGGCGGCTGGCTGAGGCACGCCACCGTGTGCTCGTGGTCAGCGGATGGGCTGACTCTGCCCTGGTGGCGACGGCGTACAAGGCTGGCGCGCAGGGCTGCATCACCAAAGACCGGGGCCTGGCCGCGCTGGGCGCAGCGATCCACCAGACCGCGGCGGGGGAAGCTGTCTGCTCTCAGGAACTCGCCTGCGCCCTGCTGTGTGACCCGGCGCCCCCCAGACCACGTCTGTCCGCGCGTGAACACGACATGCTGATGGCCTATGCGTCTGGCATGACCCTGGAGACAGCAGCCCGTCATCTTGGCATCAAGCCCGCGAGTGCCAAGACCTACCTGCTGCGGGTGAGAGCCAAGTACGAGGAGTTGGGGCGGCCCGCCTCGACCAAGCTCGAGCTAGCTGAGCGGGTCTGGGAGGACTACCACCCGAGACCATGACGCCCCCGCCCCGCTAGCCCGGCCTGACCTATTGGCCGCGGGCCATTTTGTGCCGCCTTGATGCCCCCGGTATGACGCCTGCATGTCCCCCAAACTGACGACATGACATTGCGTCAATTAGCTACCTAACGTCGAGTGCCAGGCAGCCACGAGGGGCATTGTAAAGATAAGTCAATGCCGGTCAAAGAAATCTGGAATAGCATGCGAATCTGTATCGTCGGCAAGTACCCGCCGATCGAGGGCGGGGTAAGTGCGCAAACATACTGGGCGGCTCGTGGCCTTGCTGAGCGTGGCCACGAGGTGTTTGTTGTCACCAACGCCGCAGAGGTGGAAGAGACATTCCGCATCCGGCTGGAGCCCGGTGACGAGGAGTTCCTGGCTCCGGCGTTCCGCAACGGTGGCGCAGTCCGGGTCTTCCGGCCGGAGCACTACGGCCGGCGCATGACCCACATTCCCCGGTCGAACCCCTTCGTCAGCAAGCTCGCTGGGCTGGCGGTCCAGGTGGTGCGGGCATTCGACTGCGAGGTGGTGGTCGGCTCCTACTACGAGCCCTACGGGATGGCCGCTTCGCTGGCCGCCTCCTGGACTGGCACCCGGCTCCTGCTGGAGCACGCCGGCAGTGACCTGGACCGGTTGATGCGGCTGCCGGAGCTCGCGGCCGTGTACAAGCAGATCCTGCGCTCAGCCGACGGCGTGATCACGCGCCCGAGGCTGGCCTGGCGCTTCCTTGGCATGGGAGTCCGCCCCGAGGCGCTGGTCATGGGGCCCCCGTACGGAATGCCGGCATCGTTCACCCCAGATGCTGTGCCGCTGGGGCCCGACGACATCGACCGGCTCGCTTCCGGGTTGCCAGAAGCAGCGCGACCGGGCCGGGCGTTCGATCCCCAACTGCCCACGATCGGCATGTACGGCAAGCCGGGCCCCTCGAAGGGGACCTACGACCTGATCGCTGCCCTCGGCATGCTGCGCGCCGATGGGTGCGACTTCAATTTCCTGTCGATGAGCGGCTCGGGGAGCATGTCCCACGTCGGCAGGGCTGTGAACGAGTCCGGGCTCGACGACCGGACGTGGCTGTTGCCGTTCCTGCCGCACTGGCGGGTGCCCAGCTTCATCCGCGCCTGCACAGCCGTGTGTTTCCTGGAACGCGACTTCCCCGTTACCATCCACGGCCCAGTGGTGGCACGTGAGGTGCTGACGTGCGGCACCTGCCTGGTGCTTTCCGGCGAGATCCATGCCAAGCAGCGCAACAAGGAGGAGCTGGTCGACGGCCACAGCGTCCTCCTGGTGCCAGACCCCAAGGACAGGGAGACACTCGCCAAGCAGCTCCGCGCCGTCGTCGACGACCCCGCGAACGCCGCGGAGATCGGCGCACGGGGCCACCTCACTACGACGGACTTCCCCGGCCTCGATGACTACGTCGACGCATGGGAAGAACTCGTGACCGGCGGAGGGCAGAGCGGGCTTGGCCGCAGCGACGGGTCGGTGGCGGAGCGGCTTGACGTTGCACTGCCCTGGGCGGCGACGCTCCTCGGTGAGGAGTTCAGCAAACTCGCCGAGGCCTTTGCCAACGCCGATGGCGGCGCACTCGCGGCCAGTGAGGTCGTGGACCCTGCCCTCGCCGCCCGCTTCTGCGACTTCATCGTCGCCGGGCTGACTGACGGGCTCCGCGATGTCGCACGCTACGAACGTGCCCGGCTGTGGGCGATGCGGGACGACGACACCGAGCCGTCCGTCCAGCCCGTCAGCAACGTGCTGGGTGGCCAGGAGCCCACGTCCGCAGTCATGCGCGGGCTGTACCCGTACCGCAGTGTGCCCATCAGGGTTGAGCGGTTCGACTACGACGTGACACCCGTGCTCTGCATGACCGACGGGCCCGAGGTGCTCGATGCAGCCGCCCTCGTCCGCCAGCCCACCGTAGTCGGCTTCGCCCGGATGCCCAACCTCTCGCCCACCGAACTCCGCCTGAACGACGCCACCCTCGCACTGCTCCAGCGGTGCACCGGAGGGACGCCGGCGGGCACGCTCGTCGCGGAGATTGTCGCAGGACTGACGGCCTCGGCCACCGCCGACCCAGCCGCCATGGAGGAGCAGGCCCTCAGCATTCTCGCCAGCCTCTATGCCGCTGGCGTCATCGGGTTCGCCGACACCGCGGTGCCGGCCGCCCCCCTCGTCTGAGGCTTGTGTCACCTGGCCCGGTGTTTCCCATCCCGGCCTCAGCGCAGGCCTTCTTCATTCTCTGTACGAAAGGAGGTGACAACGAAATGAACATAGAGGCAGACACGGCGTCGATCGAGTTCGAGTTCGAGCAGCTCGCCGCGCTTATGGGACAAGGCCCAGCAATGGAAGAAGTCAGTTGTGGTGGCTGCAATGGGTGCGGTGGGTGCGCGCACTAGGCATTCCGGCCGCGCCATCTGCCGCCGGTGTACCTATGCCGGTTGACCTGATCAGCGAGAGGAGGTGACCACGATGCCAGTTTTGGAGGAGGCTCCTGCGAACACCAGTATCGAGTTCGTGCTGGAGCAGCTCGCCGTGATGGAATCCCACGTCGGCGACGCCATGCCCCCAGGCTGCAATGGCTGCAACCACTGCAGCTAAGGCAGCTAGCGACGCGTAAGTATCCCAGGCCGGCTCCGCGACTGCCGTGCCATGAAGGGAGAAAGCCCCCCACGAAGGAGTGAGTTCATGCACGACATGCCGCACCTTGGAGTCGGCTTGGGATACCGCGTGCCACTGCACGATGACATCCTCTCCAACACCGGCCGGATCGACTTCCTTGAGTTCATCTCCGATCATTACCTGTACACACCGGCGGAAAAGGCCGACCGGCTGGCCGCGCTGGGCGAGACCTTCCCCTTGGTCCCTCATGGCGTCGGCATGTCCATCGGCACCGCGGAAGAGCCCAACCCGGACTACCTACGCCGGCTGGCGAAGGTACTCGACCTGGTGGGTGCACCCTGGTACAGCGACCACCTGAGCTTTACCAGGGTGCCTGACACCGATGTCGAGCAGCTCACCCCTTTGTGGTTCACGCACGAGAGCCTGGCGACGGTGTGCCGGAATGTCCGCCAGGTCGTCAAGGCCATTCCCAGCAAGCAGTTGCTGCTCGAGAACATCACCTACTACTTCCCGCTGCCCGGCAATGAGATGACCGAGGCTGAGTTCCTCACGCGGGTGCTCGAAGACACCGACACGGGCCTGCTCCTCGACGTCAACAACGTCTGGGTCAACTCGGTCAACCTCGGTTTCGACCCCTACGAGTTCCTGGACTCGATCCCGCTCGAGCGCACCGTCCAGATCCACCTCGCTGGCGGCCGGTGGGTCAAGGACATGCTGGTGGACACCCACAGCGCACCCGTACACGAGACGGTCTGGGAAATGCTCGGGTACGTGCTGGACCGGGCCCCGGTCAAGGCGATCCTCCTGGAATGGGACCAGGACTATCCCGAGTTCAGCGTGCTGCTCGACCACCTGGACCGCGCCCGCGCGATGCTCCGTGAGAGCCAGGCCACAGGGATCCTGCGATGACACTGCTCGACATGCAGCGGGTCCTGAGCCGCATCCTGACCGACAAGGACTTCCAGCGGTCCTTCATCCTCGGCGCCGAGCCGCTCCCTGACACGTACCAGCTCACCGAAAGTGAGCTGCGCAGCCTGCGCAGCCTGCGGTGGGACCGCGTCGGCCTGCACGCCGACCTGCTGGCGCACGGTCGGCTGGAGCTGGCACTCAGGGCCCTGCCACTGACCAGCCAGCTGGTCCACCAGCAGCTGCACACGCACCTCGACAGGTTCTGTACCGAGTTCCCGCCCGTTCCCCAGCCAGCCAGCACGTTGTTCGTAGAGGCCAACCGGCTGTGCGACTTCCTGATCAGGCTCCTCGGCGAGGGGGCACTGCAACCTGGCTGGGCAGCGGACATCGTCGCCTACGAACGGATCATGCTGACACTGGTCATGACCGTGGAATCAGCCATGAGCGCGGAACGAGTCGCCTCGCTGAACGCGGAGCTGTCCCTGCTGGAACCCGGCTGGCCGCCCGCGGACGCAGCCGACCTGGTCCCCGTCGCCGGGCCGCACGCGATGGTCGCCTCCTTCAGTTACCCGCTGCCCGAGCTGCTGCCGCCGCTGGAGGAGGGCGACATACCGGAGAACGTGGCACCCCTGGAGCGGCCGATTCTCCTTCTCTTCCACAAACAGCCGCTCGGCTCTGTGCAGATGGTCAAGGTCAACGCGCCGTCCGCGGCGCTGGTGGAGGCCTGTGACGGGGAACGGACGGTCGCAGACGTGGTGGGCCTGCTCGACCGCCGCTTCGGCCCCGGCGTCGAGGCACCCGTGCTCGCCGCCCTGGGCTGGCTGTGCGAGCGCGGCGTCGTTGGCCTGCGGAAGGGGCGCTGAGGTGTGCGGCATCGCTGGTGCCTGGGGTGCGGTGAGCCCGGGGTCGGTCGAGGCCATGACCGCTGCCCTGGCCCACCGGGGCCCCGACGGCTCTGGCTTCCATACAAGCGGTGGGCTGCGGCTCGGTGCGCGTCGGCTGGCCATCGTGGACGTCGCCGGAGGTGCCCAGCCCTTCTACAACGAGACGGGCGAGGTCTGCGTGGTCGCCAACGCGGAGATCTACAACCACCGTGACCTGCGCACGAAGCTCCAGGCCATGGGCCACCGGTTTGCCTCGCAATGCGACACCGAGGTCATCGTCCACCTCTACGAGGAGTACGGCGACCGCTGCGTCGACCATCTGCGGGGGATGTTCGCCTTCGCCGTCGCTGACGGTCAGCGGCTGCTGCTCGCCCGGGACCGGCTCGGGATCAAGCCGCTGTACTGCACCACCGTTGCGGATGGCGTGCTGTTCGCCTCCGAAGTAAAGGCGCTGCTGCGTTGCCCACAGGTGCCTGCCGCGCTCGATGTCCAGACTCTCATCGACACCTGCGCGGTCGGGTTCCCCGTGAGTGAGCAGACCTTCCTCGCAGGCATCCGCAGCGTCCCGCCCGGTCACACGATGACCGTCCACAGCAGTCCAGGTGGGATGACTGTGGAGACCAGGCAGTACTACCGCCTCCCTGCTGAGCATGACGCGTCCATAACGTTCGATGATGCGCAGGACTGGCTGACCGGCCTGCTCCGGGAAGCCGTGCGCTCGCACCTGGCTGCCGACGTCGAGGTCGGGGTCATCTTGTCGGGCGGCCTGGACTCGACCGTGCTCGCGATGCTCGCACACGACCTTGGCCGGCCCTTGCAGGCGTTCAGTGTGGCCAGCGAGCCAGGTCACCCGGACCTGGACCAAGCCACCCGGGTCGCAAGCAGTCTCGGCTGGCAGCACCACGCGGTCGTCATGAGTTTCGACGACTACCTCGAAGCCATCCCCGGCTACACCCGTGCCTTTGAAGAGCCAGGCAGGATCGGTGGGCTGGGGGTGTACTACCTCTACCAGCAGGTCGGCACACAGCTCAAGGCCTGCCTGCACGGCGAGGGCGCGGACGAACTCCTGGGCGGCTACACGCAGTACGTCGACCGGAGCCAGTCCGCCCGGGTCATCGCAGCACGGCTGAGCAGTCTCAGTCGCCTTGGCGCCAGGCCGGGTCCCCGCGCGCTTGAGGTGATCGACACGGTCACTGCCCAGCAGCCCCGTGCCACATATCTGGACAGGCTCCTCACCGAGAACATGCGGGACCAGCTCGTCCAGAACCACCTTGAGCTCCTCGACAAGTGCGCGATGGCGGCGGGCCTGGAGATACGCGTGCCGTTCCTGGACGACGCGGTCGCGGAGTTCGTCATGGGCCTGCCGACCCATTACAAGGTCAACCTGTCGCTGGGAATACAGAAGCACGTACTGAAGTCCGCTGCGCTGCGTGCGTGGGGTGACAACAGCGCGGTCGCAGACAGCGTCCTGCGCCGCAAGATCGGTGCGCCGACCGCTGGCTCCCGTTACCAGGCAAGGCTCTCCGACATGTGCGAACGGGAGCTCCCGGACGACTACCTGTCGCGCCATGAGCTTGGCCCGTGCTTCGCCACCAAGCTCGACCTGCTGCTGCACGAATTGTTCTGCGAGGTCTTCCTGGCCGGCCGGGGCGAGGCTCCCACGGGGTTCTCGATGCGCGAATTCATCGCCGAACGCACGGGCAAGGCCCTGCCCGTGCCCGCCTGAGGAGGTTCCGTGACACGAGATGACCCACCACTCTGCCCTAGTGCACGGGGCAAACCCGGTGCGACGCTCATCGGGATATCCGCCGGTCCCGGGGCACTGGGGTACGTGACACCGGCGGTGACGGTCGATGAGCAGTTCCTCGCGGCCGCCGGGGACAACCCCGAAGAGCGCTTCCGGTTCGCCAGCCGCTGCCACGAGAGCGGATGCCACAACTGGGGGGAAGACCGCTGCCAGCTCATCCACCAGATCATGAGCCGCCACCCCACAGACGAGGAGCCCGGCGATCTGCCGGCGTGCGGCATCCGGTCGTCCTGCCGATGGTTCGCGCAGGCGGGCCGGGAGGCCTGCCGTGTCTGCCCGGTCGTCCGCAATCCAGGCGCCGACCACGACACGCTGCTCCGCACGGCGCTCAGGCCGGCCCGGCCAGCAGCCACTGCCACAGACCCGTCACAACTCCAGCGGTCCGGCACACCTGTGCCGTAACCCTCACCCTCGAGGAGGAACGGAATGACCACCACACAGGACCGGCGCGACGTGAGGATCACGGTCGCTGACCTGGCAGGCGCGCAGGCGAAGGTCGCGTTGCCCGGCGTGGCCGTGTTCGAGCTTGCCACGCTGCCCCTGCCCGCGGACTGCCGCACTGCCGCCGCGGCCGTGGCACCAGTCACCCAAGGATGCGGCAGCACCGCCTGCTCACCTTCCTGCTCGTCCTGCGGCAGCCTCTGACCGGTCCCTGCCCCTCACCCGGGGCCACACCGCCGTAGGTCTATCGGACCGGCACCCCTCACCCATCAGGAGGAACGGATGACCACCACAACACTGGACCGGCGTGACATCAGGGTCATGGTCGCTGACTTGGCAGGTGCGCACGCAAAGGTCGCGTTGCCGGGCGTGGCCGTGTTCGAGCTCGCCACACTGCCCCTGCCAGAGAACTCCAGGACCGCTGCTGCGCCTGACACCGTCGTCGTCAGCTGCAAAGGCTGTGGCGGCGGCTGCTCAACCGGCGGCTGACCGGCCCAACACCCCCACTCACCAGGAGGAACGGATGACCATCACCACACTCGACCAGTGTGACGTAAGGGTCACGGTCGCTGACTTGGCGGGCGCGCGGGCGAAGGCCGCGTTGCCGGGCGTGGCCGTGTTCGAGCTTGCCACGCTGCCCCTGCCCGCGGACTCCCGGACCGCCACCGCTGGTGTGGGTGACGTCGGCGTCCCCTGCGGTGGTCCCTGCTCTGCCCTTCTCGGCTGACGAGCCGCTGGGGAGGAGATAGACAGTGACCAGTTCGGCGGGCGCCCGTGGCGATGGCCTGCGGGCGCCCGGGCGGCACAGGATCACCGGCCTTCCTGTCTCCAACCTCATGCTCGTGGCCAGGATCGTGGGGTTGCTGCGGCCCTATCCGTGGCGGGCGTTCCTTTCCTTCGCGCTCGGCATCGCGATGGTCTGGTTCTCAACCAGGCTGCCGCTCGTGCTTGGCACCACCGTGGACAACGTGGTCAGGCACCGGCAGAACGCCCTGGCAGGCGGCATCGTCGCACTCTTCGTGATCGTCGCAGGCAGGTTCGCCTGCGCCAGCCTGCGCCGCGGTGTCGGAGGGTCGCTCGGGGCCGACATCGAGTACGACCTGCGCACCCGGCTCGCCCGGCACGTGCTGGGACTCGATGCGGCCTGGCACGATGGGGCCGGCACCGGCCAGCTACTGGCCAGGTCAAGTTCTGACGTGGCGGCGATCCGCACCTACCTCGGCTTCGGGATCGTCTTCAGCCTGCTGAACACGCTCACAGTTGTCCTCGCGGTGACCGAGATGTGGCTGCTCTCCGTGCGGCTCACCCTGGTCACGCTCGCGTTCGCGCCGTTGCTCGCGGTGGTGTCAGTGCTTTACAACCGCCGCGCGAACCACGTGTTCAGGCGCGTGCAAGACCGGGTCGGCCGGGTCACCACAGTCGTGGAAGAGAGCGCGGTCGGCGTGCGGGTCGTCAAGGCCTTCGGCCGGGAGGATGTCAGGCAGGCGGCGCTGGTGCGCGAGGCGGACGGGCTGCTCGCCGAGAACCTGGCCGCCACCAGGCTGAGTGCCCGCTACGGACCGCTGCTCTCCCTGCTGCCCGCGCTCAGCCAGCTCGGAGTCTTCTGGTACGGCAGCCGCCTCGTCACGCACCACGACATCACGCTTGGCACGCTGGTGGCTGCCAACTCCTACCTCGCGTTGCTGACTTCGCCGCTGCAGTCGGTGAGCAGCCTCTCCGGCATGACTCAGCGGGCACTGGCCAGCGCCGCGCGGGTGTTCGAGGTGCTCGATACCCGGCCAGGAGTCAGCGACCGCCCCCGCGCGGCTGCTCTGACCGCGCCGACGGTGGGTGTCACCTGGGGTGGCCGGGTCACCTTCGACCACGTGAGCTTCTGTTATCCGCAGGCGGACAAGCTGACCTTGGCCGAGGTGACCCTGGACATCGCGCCGGGGGAATGGGTGGCACTGGTCGCGGACAGCGGGGCGGGCAAATCCACGCTCGCGGCGCTGCTGTCGCGGTCCTACGACCCGTCGGCCGGGCGGGTCCGCGTAGACGGCCACGACATAGCGAGGCTAACCCTCGACTCGCTGCGTGCCGCCGTGACCATCGTCCCGGCAGAACCCATGCTTTTCGCGGCCACCCTCCGGGAGAACCTGACACTGGGTGCTCCTGACGCAGCTGAGGACGACATCCGCTACGCGCTCTGGGTCTCGGCTGTGCTCGACTTTGTCGACGGCCTCCCTGACGGGATTGACACCGTCCTGGGTGAGCGCGGCACGACCCTCTCGGGCGGCCAACGGCAGCGGGTGGCCCTGGCCCGTGCGCTCCTGTCACGGCCTCGTGTCCTGGTCCTCGATGACGCACTCTCCCAGCTCGATGTCCTGACCTCGGCGGCAGTGCTCGACCGGCTCGGCTCGGTGCTCGGCGGCACGACCGTCTTGATCATGACGGGCCAGTATGCCAACACACGCTCCGCCCACCGGATCCTCACCATGGAGGCCGGGCGGGTCACCGAAGCCAGCGGGGATGCCAGCAGGAAAGCACCCGCCAACTGGGGACCGCGGCTCTCGACTGTCGCCGTGAGTGCCCCAGGTCTCGGTGTCCCTGCCCAGCGTCCATCCCCTGACCCTGCCGGGGCGCGCTGATGACGGCGGCGGAGGGGTCGATGAAGTGGCTGTGGCCGGTGCTGCGGCCACAGTACGGGCGGATCGTGCTCGGGTCCGCGGCCGCGGCGGTCCAGACGGCGGTCGGGCTCGCGACACCGTACCTTTTCAAGATCGCAATAGACCGCGCCGTGGTACCAGACCACCTGGCCGTGCTCAACCCGCTCGCCCTGGTCTTCCTCGCCCTCACCGCGCTGAACCTGCTGGCGGTCCGTGTGGAGACCCTCACCGTCGGCAGGGTCGGCCAGCACACCCTGCATGCTGTCCGGTGCCGGCTCTTCGCCCACCTTCAGCGCCTGCCGCTGGCCTTCTACCAGCGCGAGCGGTCCGGCGGCGTGGTCGCACGGATGGTCGGGGACATCGAGTCGCTGACCGGGCTCGTGTCGGGTGGCCTGATGCAGCTCGCGAACAACACCGCCACCATCCTCGGAGTGGCGGCCATCCTGACCGTTCTCGACTGGCGCCTGGCCCTGGAGACCCTCACCATCACACCCGGTCTCGCCATTGCCGCCGTCTGGTACCAGAAGCGGTCCTCGCATGCCTGGCGGTCGGTGCGCGAGGCGACGTCGGTGGCCACGGCAACACTCCACGAGACTATCTCGGGAGCCCTGGAGATCCAGGGTTACCGCGGGGAACGGGCCAGGCTTGCGGGGGTGGCGGCAGCCAACCACGAGGTACGCCTGGCTTCCCGCCGGGCCATAGCGCTCGCGGCGGCGTTCTTCCCCTTCGTGGAGTTCCTCAGCGGCGTCGCGTTCTGCGTCGTGCTGGGCTTTGGTGGCCCGCGCGTGCTCTCGGGACAACTGGGGATCGGCACGCTCACCGCGTTCCTGCTCTACCTTGGGCTCCTCTTCGGCCCGGTCTTCGGCCTCTCCGAGTTCTATGACACCGTGCAGGCGGCGGTGGCGGGCGGCACACGGATTGGCGCGGTCCTTGCCATCGCGCCCACCGTGGCCGAGCCCACCGACCCGGTCTCCCTGGGGCACCCGCGGGGCGAGGTCCGGCTGTCAAAGGTCAGCTTCGCCTACCCGGGGCCTGACGGCACGCCTGGTCCCGACGTGCTGCATGACCTCGACCTTGTGATCCCGGCCGGCCAGACGCTCGCGCTCGTGGGCGAGACCGGGGCAGGGAAGTCCACGATCGCGGGCCTCCTGCTCCGGTTCCACGATCCCACGGCTGGCAGCGTCACACTCGACGGGATCGGCCTGCGGAAACTCCGGCTGGCCGAGTTGCGCCGGGCTGTCAGCTTCGTGCCCCAGGAGGGGTTCCTGTTCTCGGGCAGTGTCGAGGACAACATCCGCCTTGGCTGCCCAGAGGCAAGCCGCGCGCAGATCGAGGCCGCGGTCGCCACGCTCGGGTTCGGGCCGCTGGTGGACCGGCTGCCCGACGGCCTCGACACCGACGTGGGTGAACGCGGCAAACGGCTGGCCAGCGGTGAGCGGCAGGTCATCGCGCTGGTCCGGGCGTGGATGGTGGACCCAGCGGTTCTGGTGCTCGATGAGGCGACCAGCCATCTCGACGCCGAAGCGGAGGGCCGGGTGTCACAGGCACTGCGCCGGCTCAGGGCCGGCCGCACCACGGTGCTCATCGCCCACCGGCTGTCCACTGTGGCGGACGCGGACCGGGTCGCTGTTGTCGCTGACGGCACCATCGCCGAGACCGGGTCGCCGGCCGAACTCGTCGCTGCGGGCGGCCGGTTCGCGCAGATGCGTGCCCGCTGGGCAGCCGCGGCCGGAAGCTATCAGCCATTTCAGATTGGACAGGAGGACACGGCATGACAACGGAAAATGGCGACCAGGTCGGCTTCACCTGCGCGATGGTGGAGCGGTTCCTCGCGGCCGAGGGTCTCGACGCAGGCGCGGTGGAGCTGGTCGAGGCTGGCATGCGCAGTGGCCGGCTGAAGGAGAACAAGCCCCCAGACCCGTGGCAGCAGCCGACCACGTACTACCCGGGGCTCACCGCCAAACCATGGCATGACCCTGCCAGCTTCGCCTGGGTGCCAACTCTGGAGGCCGCGTTCGAAGAGATCAAGGATGAAGCCCTCACGCTGCTCGAGGCCGGGCGGTATGGGCCCAACCCAATCAGCGGCGGCCTTGCCGAAGGCACCTGGGAGGAGGTCCGGCTCTACACGGAGGGGCACACCTCCGCCGCCAACTGCCTGGCCGCACCGCTCACCGCGAAGTTGGTAGCCAGCATCCCGGGGGCAACCACGGCAGGACTTGCCTACCTCGCCCACGTCGCAGGCGGTACGCACGTGCGCCCTCACTGGGGCCCGCACAACGCCCGGCTCCGCTGCCACCTCGGGCTCGTCGTGCCCGAAGGCTGCTCACTGCGGGTCGGTGCGCAGACGGGCGGCTGGACCGAGGGCAAGGTCATCGTGTTCGACGACTCGTTCGAGCACGAAGTGTGGAACACGAGCGACCGCAGCCGGCTGGTGCTGATCCTGGACATCTGGCACCCCGACCTCACACCCGCGCAGATCGCAGCCATCCGCTACGGGAACCTGCCGATCATCAAGACAGCCTATGAAGTCGCGGAGGGCTGGCAGCGGCATGGGACCGTGCCCCGGCTCAGCCAGCCTGCGGAGTTGTTGGCGGCTCCCGTATGACCGAACTGGTCCTGGGCCTGGCCCGCCACGCCGAGACCGAGCGCCGCCATCCTGGCGCCTCACCCGGGACACACCTGCTGTTCTCGTCCCTGGAGGCCAGCCTGGCCAGGAAGTGCGCACTGCGGTTGCTGCCCGCCGACTGCTACGGCGGTGCCGTCGCTCATGCTGCTCGCGCTGCCCAGGACCTGTTGAGCGAGGTGGATGCCCTCATCCTGTCGCTCCCGCCGCGGCCGAGCGACTTTGGCGCGCTCGCCCTCGTGCGGCAGATGCTCGGCCGCCGGATCCCCTTCGTCTACCTGCCGCTCGGTGAGTTCCCGTGGGGTGCCCGGTTCTACCGTCACCTCCACCACTACCTCAGCCCCGGTGACCTGGTCTGCTTCTCCAGCACTGCCGACAGGGCCGTCTACGAACGGCTGGTGGCGTCCTCGCCCGCCCAGGTCAGCGTGCTCCCATTCGGGATCGACCCATCCCCCTACCAGCGGGCGTCCGCCCAGCGGTCGGCCACACGGCACTCACTGCGCATCGCCGACGACGAAGTGGTCTTCGTGATCCACGGACGAATCGAGATGGAGAAGAACGTGCACGCGGCGGTCGCGCTGCTTAGTCAGCTCGCCCGCGGTGGCCACCGCTGCCGGCTTTGGCTTGCCGGCCCTTCCCCAGGTGCCCCCGCGCTGCCCTGGGGGCCGCGGCCCCTGTCTGCCCTGCCGCGGGCCGGCTACTGGGAGGTGCTGGCCGAAAGCCTGCACAGTGCGGACCCCGGCCTCGTCTGGTGGTGGGGGAGCGGCTCTCGTGAACAGGTGGCCCAGGTGGTCGGGGCAGCCGACATCGGTCTCAATCTCACTCTCGCCCGAGGCGAGAACTTCGGGTTCGCCACGGTCGAGGCCATGGCCGCCGGGCTCCCGGTCATCGGCACGGACTGGGGTGGGCTCAAGGACACTATCGAGCACGGAGTGACCGGTTACCGCGTCCCGACCGTTGTCACCGGTGCCGGAGCGGCCTTGGACCATTATTCCCTGCTCTATTGGGCTGAGAGGCTCGGCGGTGACCCGGCGCTGCGGCGCCGGATGGGCGCTGCCGCCGCCGCCCGGGTACAGGACCGCTACCTGGTCGACCAGTGCACAGACGCCCTGCTCGACGAGGTGCGCGACCTCCTGCACGGCATGGGCGGGTCACGGGCGCACCGCTGGACTGCGCTGGGGCAGCGGCTGTTCGAGCGCTACTCGGTCCGTATCGACGCCTCGCCGGGAGTGCTGCCCCGTCCGCTGCCACCGGCGCGCCCGTGCGACAACGACATCATCCGGGCGGTCCTGCGGCCCTACGGCACGCGTGACCAGGACATCGAGCCGGACCCGGGGTCGGTCTTCATGTTCGCGTCCGTGCTGTTGCGAAGCGGTCCAGGCGAGGTGAGGTCCGCGGACCCGGCCTACCCGGTCAGCCTCGACCTCGGCCCGGCCGAAGCGGCGGTGTGCGCGCTGCTGCAAGCACGCGGCCACCTCACCTACGAGCACCTGACCACGGCCGCCGGGCTCCCGCCCGGTGAAGTGGCTGCCGCACTGCGGTGCCTGCTGGCCGCTGGTGTCGTCCTGCAGTCCCCTGGCGGCACCACCCGCCATCAACACGAGGAAGAGAAAAGCACATGTGGGTCTTGGGAATAGCCGGCAGTCATAACTCGGCCGCAGCATTGGTCCACGACGGGAAAGTCGTGGTCGCCGTGCAGACCGAACGCCTGACCAGGGTCAAACGCCAGCCGATCCGGCTCTCGCGGATGTCGCGGGAGACCGGCCAGGTCATCCAGTACTGCCTCCGCTACGCGGGCATCGACATGGCCGATATCGAGGCGATCGCGACGTGCTCTCCCTACGACCCCGACGCCCGGTTCGAGGTCAAGGACCCATCTGTCCAGCTCACCCTGCCGCCGTTCGTCTCAGTCCCCCACCACTTGGCGCACGCGGAGTATGCAATCCACTACGCGCCCGCGGAGCCGTCGATCGTGCTCGTCAGCGACGGCAGTGGGACTTATGAAGACCACCGGGCACGGCTCGATATCCAGGAACTTGAGGCTGACCCGGTCCGCCATATCTCGCCATCCGGCAAGGAGTCGATCTCCGCGTACGCCTACGACGGACGTGACCTGAGACTGATCCACCGCATCGCGCGCGGCGATGCCCCACAGCCAGCGCATGGCGATGTCTTCACCACGCGTTCTGGGCGGCTCCTCGTCAGCCTGGGGCACGTGTGGCAGTGGGCAGCCCACTACTGCCACGGGAGCATGAGCGAGGCCGGCAAGGTCATGGGCCTCGCTCCGTTCGGCGACCCGATGGTCCACCGCGACCTCCAGACCGTGCGGATGGGCCCAGACGGTGACCTGCTGGTCAACTTCGCCGGCCTGTACGAGCGCTTCGACAAGCCCAACCTCGACGGGCGCGACGTGACGGGGCTGTCCCACTACGAAGACCTGGCGGCCCACATCCAGCAGGTCACCAACGAGTTCCTCTGCGACCTGGTGCGTTACCTGCGGACGAGGTTCGACGTGCCGCGCGTCTGCTACTCCGGTGGCGTGGCGCTCAACGGGATCGCCAACCAGCACCTCATCGACCGGCTAGGCATCGACCTGCACATGAATGGCTCATGTGAGGACAACGGCACGGCGGTCGGCGCCGCGCTGGCCGTTCACCACGCCAAGACCGGGAAGCGGGTCACCGAAGAGGTGTGTGACTACTACGGGCGTGAATACAGCGCCGCCGAGATCGAAGCTGCCATTGACCGTGCTGGCTGCCGGGCGGTGCGTTACGCACCGGAGCAGACTACCGAGGAGACCGCCGACGCCCTCGCCGCTGGCGCGGTGGTCGGTTGGTTCCAGGGACGCAGTGAGTTCGGCCCGCGTGCCCTTGGCAACCGCAGCATCCTCGCGGACCCGCGCGACCCCGACATGAAAGACACCCTGAACGCACGGGTCAAGGGGCGCGAGGCATTCCGCCCGTTCGCCCCGGCTGTCATCGAGGACGCGGCGCAGGAATGGTTCGAGGTCGACGGGCCGTCTCCCATGATGCTGCGGGTGGTGCCGGTGCGCCCGGAGCGGGGGTTGCCTGCGATCACCCATGTCGACGGGAGCGCCCGCGTCCAGACGGTGAGCCGCAGCCAAAACCCCCGGCTCCACGACCTGCTCGCTGCCTTCCAGGCTCGCACTGGCGTGCCGGTCCTCCTCAACACCTCGTTCAATGTCGCGGGGGAGCCGATCGTGGAATCACCCGACGACGCCTTGCGGACCTTCCTCGCCAGCCGCATGGACCTGCTGGTGCTCGGCGACCACGTGGTGCGGGCCGGTGTCTGGGTCGGCTGACCCGCGCCTATCGTTCCGCTGGCCGGCGCACGGTCGAGGGAAGATGGTGGGGCGCAGTCAGAGATCGACAAGGCCTTGACAAGGCGGGTGGGTGAGCATGTGCGTGGTGGGCCGGAAGTGTCGGCCCTGCGAACTGATTGAGAGGTCACGCGCTGAAGCTCAGGAGAGGGTCGGCCACGGCGGTATCGCTGGTCCCGGCCAGCGCTGCCACGAACGCCTGGGTCATCGTCCCCGGTCCTAATGTGGGTTCCAGGAACATCAGCAGTGTGCTCTCTGCCGTCTCGCGTCCGACGGCAAGGGCCTGCGTGGCCATCGCGCCAAAGCCCACCGCTGGCCTGACCCAGCCCAGGCGGGCGCGGTGGTCAGCGCCAGGCTGGCTGCGTAGCACGCCCAACGCCATGCCGTTCTGGCCGCTTTGCACTTCAGGACGGCTTCGGGAGTCCTGAGCCAGACAAGACAAGCCGACGGGGGCTTCACCGTGTCTACAGTGCGTCTGCCACGCCTTTTTGAATGCCTTTACGTCAAAAGCAAGCGCAGATTAGCAAGGCAGCCCTTCGGTAATGGTTGGGTAGCCTCGAGTGGCTGGTTTGCGTCATACCGCTTCTCATTGCCGAAGGTGGGCCGCGAGCGCAACTAGGCTTGGTGAGTATTAAGTCATCTAGGCCAATCTCTGCGACCAACCCGTGACGGGGGCTTGTGTCCGGACCGCTGCGCGGCCGCCGTTGACGAATGACACACTGAACAGGGGAATCAAGATGTTAACTGAGGATCACGGCATTTCGGTTCGCGGTGACGATATTTCGGCACAGCTCAGTCAGCTGCGCCTGGCACACCCGGATATCTATCAGTGCATTGATATGGGCAGGGTGCAGGCATGGCAGGACGAACTGGCGAACAGCAGTTGGAAGGATGACTTCGGCTCTGTGGCGGCCGGGGGCAGGGGCGGAGCCTATGTCCACGCCCAATCTCTGAACGTGCGTGCCCGTGCCCGCGGGATAGACCAGCTCATGGGGCTGATGCGGCAGGACTCAGGCGGGCGCAGGCTCGTCGTGGACCTGCTGGGCGGTGATGGCCTGGTGCGGCGGGTCTGCGCGCTCCTCGGCATGTCCGACGTGGATGTCATTACCTGTGATGCCTCGCCATACATGGTGCAGTCGGCGTGGGCGACCGGCATCCCAGCGTTGCTGCAACGGGCAGAACGTCCACTGTTCCTCTCCGAGTCCGTGGACGGCGTGCTGCTGGCCTATGGCACTCACCACATCCCCCCGGAGGACAGGCAGGTCGTGGTGGAGGAGGCGTGCCGCATGCTGCGGCCAGGCGGGACCTTCGTGCTTCACGACTTCCTGGCTGGTTCTCCGATGGACACATGGTTCGAGACGGTCGTGGACCAGTATTCGCAGACCGGCCACCAGTACGTGCATTTCACCATCGACGAGATCATGGGGTACCTCGTCAAGGCCGGGTTCGATTCTTATGAGGTCCTCGAGATCGACGACCCATACACAGCCATCGGCAGTAGCCCCGAGGAAGCCGAACTCAGGCTCGGCGAGTACCTCGTGAACATGTATGGCCTGTCCAAGGCCGAAGAGTCCCAAGGCAAGGAGCGGGCATTCCGCTGGGCAGCCGATCAGGGAAAAGCAATCTTCCGGTATCAGGATGACGGCGGGACAGCCTCTGAAAGCGTTATCGAATATGTGGACGAGATCCAGGCCTGGCGGTTCACCATACCGCGGCGGGCGGCCGTGGGGGTCGGGAAGAAAGTTCTGAGCAGATGAAACACCTTATGATAGTCACCCTCCAGCGGAGCGCCATCATCCCGTTCGACCATCACATCGACCATACGGCACATGTTGTGACCTACCTGACCGACGCGATCGGTGCGCGGGTTATTGAGCGATATCAGAAGAGCGCCAATATCGTCGTGGTGGATGACCCTGCTGACACGGACGGAGAGGTGTGCCGGGGGGCCGCCGAACTGTTCCGTCGCCATGGTGGAGCCGACGTCGTTTTTGCCGCATCAGAGTACGACCTGCTGACGGCCGCACGGATTCGCGACAAGTTCGGTATTGCGGGCATGAGTGAGTCACATACCCTCTACTTCCGTGACAAGGTGCACATGAAGCAGCGGCTGTGCGAGGCTGGGATAGAAACGCCTCGCTTCGCCGAGTGCAGTTCACCGGCGGTAGTCGCGGAGATGATGGGCGAGGTCGGCGGCCCGGTCGTGCTGAAGCCAAGAAGGGGGATGGGCAGCCGTGGCATCCACATCATCGCCGACGAGGCTGAGCTGGCGCGAGCCTGGCCACTGATCGACCCGCCGACCTACGAGTGTGAAGAGTTCGTCCCTGGACCGATCTACCACATCGATGGACTCGTCCACGCAGGCAGGCTTGTCTTCGGAACAGCTTCCAAGTACGTCAACACGTGCCTGCAGGCTCAGGGCGGCATGCATCTCGGATCCTTTGTGGTCGATGACGAGATCCTGAGCCGGACACTGAAGACTTTCGCGGTGAAGACTACGACCGCTCTTGAACTCGACAAGAGCGCGTTTCATCTGGAAGTCATCCTGCGGAATGGTCAGACCCCGGTCTTCCTTGAGATCGGGGCCCGGATCGGTGGCGGCCAGATTCGGGCGATGACCAAGGACGTCTATGGGGTCGACCTGCTGCGTGAATGGGTCAACCTGCAACTCGGGGAGAAAACGGAACTCCGGGTCAACGACCATTCAGTCGGCGGCTGGCTGGTGGCACCCGCACCGGGTACCCCGCCATACCGGGTGCTTGACGCTGAGCACCTCTCCGACCATGTCCCCTGTCTGTACCATGAGGAACTCCCCGAGCCTGGGGAGCTCTACGACGCGGCGAGGCTGCGCACGGACCGGTGGCCCGGCGGTCGTTTCCGCTACGCGGGTCCGTCCTCTGCCCTGGTGGAACACGCGATCACCGAGACGATCCAGCGCTACCGGGTGCTCGTATCTCAATGACCAATCCACTGCATGCCCGCATGTTCCAGAGCGTCCGGCTGCACCGTAATTACCGTCTCTTCTTCAGCGGCCAGATGGTGTCGCAGATCGGATCGTGGATCCAGAAGGTCGCCCAAGCGTGGTTCGTACTCGACCTCACACATTCGGGGCGTGCCCTAGGGGTTCTGGTTGCCTGCCAGTTCGCGCCATATGCGGTTTTTGGGCTGTTCGGCGGTGCCCTCTCTGACCGCCTGGATAACCACCGAGCCCTCATCGGTACACAGGCCGCGCAGATGGGCACCGCAGGCGTGATGGCGGCGTTCGCCTTCGCTGGCTCCCTCACGGTGCCGGAGACCGATGTCATCGCCGCCATCCAGGGCTTGGTGCTCGTGCTCGACACACCTATCCGTCAGGCCTTCGTCGTACAGATGGTCGGCCGTGAGGAACTGCCGAATGCGATCGCGCTCAACGTGAGTCTGTTCAATGCCGCCCGGATACTCGGTCCGGTGCTTGGTGGCCTTGCGATTGCAGGTGTCGGTGTACGGGTCTGCTTCCTTGTCAACGCCCTGAGCTACCTGCCCGTGCTGGCAGGGCTCATGGCGATGCGACGCGGGGACCTCCACCAGCCGTCCCGCGTCCTTCAGACCAGTGCGAAGGCAGTCCTGCGAAGCACCGGCGAGGGGCTACGGATGGCCTGGCGCATACCCGCGGTGCTGATCATCATGATGATGATCATCGTGGTCGCCACCCTCGGCAACAACTTCAATGTGGCGCTCCCCATCCTGACCCGTGACACCCTGCACACCGGGTCTACCGGGCTCGGCCTGCTTCTCGCGTGCTATGGCACAGGCGCGCTGTGCGGTGCGCTCGCCGTGGCCTCCATCGGCCGTGCGAGCTGGGCAGTACTCCTGGCCTCGTGTGGCCTCCTAGGCACATTGGAGTTACTGCTCGCAACCCAGACAACCACCATCGGGTTCGCCGCGATCTTGGTCTGTGCTGGAGTTACGTTCAGTTGTTTCACTTCCAGCGCCAACGCCACGCTGCAACTCCACGTGCCCGACGACTTCCGCACCCGGATCCTCGCGCTCTACTCCTATGCCTGGATCGGCACCTCGCCCCTCAGCGGCCTGCTGGCTGGCTGGTTAACCCAGTCCGGCGGAGTCGCCCTCATATTCGGTATCGGCGGCAGCGCCGTCATCAGCGCCACAGTCCTGGCCCTCGCCCTGCGCCTCATCGGCCTGCGGCGCAATCCCCGCCATGCACGGAATGTACGGCGGGCCCGGGGGTACGGCCAAGACCTGCCGATGGCCCGGCCTCCGGCTCGCCTGCTACCCGAAGGACCAGTCCGTGCGTACGATCGCATGCCTGCAGCCGAGGAACACAGGCAACTGGCTGGTGTCCGGGCGTCGAGTTGATGGGCGCGCCACAGCGGCTGCCCCGCCCACGAGTGCAACACCACGCGAGCGTGACCCTGGTCAGGTGCGGGGCTGAGGTTCGCGCCACATGAGCCAGATGGTGGGCCCGTGACCCAGTGCCTGTAGTTCGCCGATGACGCGAAAGCCGTTGCGCTGATACAGCGGCAGGTTCCGCTCGTTGGAGGATTCGAGGTAGGCCGGCACGCCACCGGTGTCCGCGTCGACGAGGACCTCCCGCAGCATCTGGGTGCCCAGCCCTTGGCCCTGCCGGCCGCGGCGGGCGCCGAGGTAGCCGAGGTACCAGTGCGGCGGGGACTGCTCAGCGTGCAGGTGTTCGATCTGCATTTGCGTGCGCAGCGCACGGAACAGGCGGCGGCGGAAGGCGAGCCCGTTGGGCGCCGCCTCCAGGATGACCTGGCTGAGCGGCATAGCCCAGCCCCCCGGCGCGGCCCACAGCGCAGCGGCCGAGGCGTCGCCAGAGAGGTAACACGGCTTGCCCTGCCGCAGGTAACCGCGGCTCATGCTGGTGAAGAACGCGCGCATGCGAACGTCGCGGCCACGCAGTTGCGGGGGGATCAGCCAGGCGAAGACCGGATCTTCGGCAAAGGCGTCGGCCAATACCTCGCCGAGTAAGGCTGCCTCATCGCGGCGGGCGGCGCGGACAGCCTGGGAGCCTCCGCGGGGGGACACCGTGTCCTGGGTCACCGGATTCCTCCTTGTCGCTCGCCGAGGGCTTCGGCATAACGAGCAACAGCGTCGATCGTGGCTACCTCGCCGCCTTCAATTTGGCATACCTGCCTGGGATGACGCCATGGCCTGGGGAGTACCGGCGCCGCCACTGCCGGATTGCCTACGGCCACTAGGGTTCCCGGCGGAGGATCCGGCCATCGCATGCCGGGTAGGCAACAAGGCATGGCTAGTCTCCAGACGCTTGGATGCACGCGCACGCAGGCGGGGCCCACCGTGAGCTACGGCGAGGCCGCCTGGTGACACGGCGCTGGCGGGCTCCGCGGCCCGTCCAGCTGGCCAGCCGGTGGCTGGCCGAACTTGCTGGTCTCCTCGCCGTGGCGGGAGCCGCTATCGCCGGGGCGTTGTGGCTGACGCCGATGCAGACCGTTTCGGTCGCCGGCCAGGTCATCAAGGTCGGGGCCACCTCGCCCAGCCTCAGCACGTCCGGGCCCGGTGAGATGGACCTATTCGGGCAGCGGCTCGCAACCAGCATGCGGTTCGCCGGGCCGGTGCGGCCCCGGGTACAGCTGGCCAGGATCACCATTAACAGCGAGCTCACCACCTTCGTCGAGGGCACGAAGCCGGTCAGCGCGGAGCGGGTGCTCGGTGACCGGCTGGCGACTGGCTGGAA
>DASYYE010000322.1:0-5840 GCA_035946955.1 Streptosporangiaceae bacterium
CCGTGTGGCCGGGGGCTCAGTCCTTGGCCAGGACAGCCAGGGCTGTCGGCTCGACCGGTGAGATGTCCACCACATGCCCGGGATCGCCCGTGCCGCAGTAGCCCAGCACCGGGTACCTGGGCAGGCTGTGGCGGAGCTGACCGAGGGGGAACATGGCCAGGTACCCGGCTGTGGCGGAGGACCGGCCAGCGCAGGTGTCCTTGTTGACCCCGAAGTAGGCCCGGCCACCGGGCACCAGCACCACCGGGTATGGCCTGGCACTGGTCAGCATCTGGTCGCCGTGGTCGCGGTAGCGGAACGGCAGTGCCGGGCCATGCGCGGCCGCCAGCGACACCACGGGATACCCGTCCAGCTCGCAGCGCCGCGCCGAAGAGTTACCCACTGCCAAGACCACGGTCTCCTGCTGAGTCCTCTCCGCCACCGGCGGGCCGACAGCCAGCCGCAGCTGCTGCGGCCTGCAAGCCGGTGCCCGCACCACGGCTGCGCCGTAAGCGTGTGCCACACCAGGCGACGCCGCCGCCTGGCACAGCGACTGTGTGCCCAACGCGCCGACCAGCCCGATCACGCCCCCAGCTGCCGCCAGCCTGATCTCATCACATGACACCTTCCTCCTCAGCACGGCGCTGCCGTGCCCGTACCTCCATGAGCACGGATCCGCCGTGACGCTGTGGACGCTTCACCGCATCCAACAGACCAGACGCCGCAGCGCCCGAACCGGTCACAGCCCCCGCCGCAGACCCAGACTTCTGGGACTGGCCCCCCCGCAAGACCCCACCAGCACAGCCGAACCTGCAGAACCCGCCACGAACCAGCGAGGAGCCACGTAAGAGTCCCGAGGCCGCCGTCACACGGCAGGTCGTGGACGATATGCCGCCGCCCTGGGCGCGGAGCCGGCGAGGGTCCAGCCGTGCCTGACGGCGCCGACACGGTGCACCAGCTGCGGGCTGTGCTCGCCGGGACCAGCCCAATGGTGCAGCGGCGGCCCGCCCGCGGCGCGGCATCGAGGGCACCGACAACCCCACGTCGTCTGACCACTGACATTCAGACGACGCCTCTCAGTGGACCACCCAGCTATGACCACCCACCCACCGGAGGTGGCCCGCCCGCCCACCCCCGGGTCAGGGTCACCGCCACCGCAGTCACCCCTCACCACGGAACAACACCCGCCCCAAGCCGAAACCGTGGCCACCGCCCACCCCACAGCCCCGGGAAACGAACCGCAGGCGCGCCGCAGACCCGGCCGAGCCACACAGCGGCCTCCACGGCAACATACGAGGTGTTATGTTCGACATACCGCTGCGTATGATGGCGCGGCCTGCGGGTACCGGTTAAGTTGTCTGTGGAGAAGACAACTAACGGCGCGCCGACTGCCAACTAGCAACCAGCCAAGGGCAGCAGGCCACCGGAGAGCAAGGAAGGCAGCGGGCCACCTGCGGTAACAGGCAGCCCGCCGCCCTACGGCCACTGCCCTGGTGTTAGCGAGCAAACATGTTCACTAACGTCTCCCCGAACTGAACGAGGCTCGTCAGGAGGGCTAGGGCAGCGGTCACCAACGTCAGCCAGACACACAGCGTCCGGGCTCGACGGCGACTGCCCACCGGCAACACCCCCTTCCTGGGCTTGGGGCATAGATCCCCAGTCCCCGGAAGGAGCCCGGACCACAACACATAGCTGACCGACAGCAAACAAACGTATCCGGACAACCACGCCCAGCCCAGGAAGCACGTCGGCGCGTCGCGCCCGAGCCTGCACAGCGCCCGCACACCGACGTAACACGGCGTGCGGCCACTGCGCGGGTCACCATGGGGGCCGTTGCCCTGCCTGTCTGCGCGGGCAGGCAGCGGGGGAGAGAACCACCAGGGCACCAACCCCCCCACCCCGGTTCCCTGATAGTTTCTCCCCCACATCCTTGACCCTCCAGCCCACCCAGGGCGCGCGCCGCTGCGCGGCGCGCCAAAAAGCCACGGTGGTACATGTGGCCGTCCGGCTGGTGAGGAACATCAGCCGGTGCTGTGGGCAACGGGCCTGTCCGTTATCCAGAAAGGCCACGTCAAGAGGCCGCCCCAGGCAAAGGAGTGACATCTCACGATAGGTGACCAAGAAGCCAGAACCGGGCATCCTCGCCGCGTCCGGGGTCCGCCAGTGAGTGTGGTGCTGTCATACCCTGGAACTGATGCACCGCCCCGAGGAAGGTGCAAGCCATGGACGACCGCAACACCATCGGTGCCCGGCTCCGGACACTGCGGCGCTGGCGTGGTAAGACACAGGCCGAGCTAGCCGGACTGGCTGGTCTGTCGCCGTCGTTTGTATCCATGGTGGAGAGTGGGCAGCGCCCGCTGGACCGGCGTTCGCACATCGCTGCCCTGGCCAGTGCGCTCAAAGTGTCTGAGACCGACCTGGTAGGCGGTCCGCACCTGACACCAGACCCGATGCAGTCAGACCCGCACATGGGTATCCCATCACTGCGGGTGGCACTGCAGACCAACACGCTGACCACGGCAGCCGTGGACCGTGCCCGGCCACTCTCTGACTTGGCCCAGATCGTCACCGGCAAGGTAGCGCCTCTGTACCGGGCATGTGACTATGTGACACTCGGCGGCTTGCTGCCGGATGTGCTGGATGAGCTGCACCACCACGTGGCTGAACCAGCGGATGAGGCTGCGCACCAGCTGGCACTGGAAACACTGGTTGAGGCATGTGTCGCTGCCGCGTTCACCGCCAAGGACCTGAACTACAACGACCTGGCCCACCTAGCAGCCCGGAGAGCTTTGGAAGCAGCCTCGCTGCTCGATGACCCCATCTCCTTGGGGAAGGCTAACTTCGTGTGGCTGCACACGTTGCCACGGGCGGGCTCGCTGGACCGCAACATGGCCGCCGCAGAATGGGCAGCCAACACGCTCGAACCGTACGCGCATGACCTGCTCGGTCTGTCAGTCCTGGGCCTACTCACCTTGACCGCCTCGTTGACGGCCGCCTCGCTCCAGCAAGGAGACAAGGCATCACACTGGCTCGATGAGGCAACCAGCATCGCGGCACGGGTGCCCGACGAGCCAGCACACAACTGGCAGTCGTTCTCCACGACCAACGTCAACGTCTGGCGGGTGACCGTCGGGGTGGAGCGCGGCGAAACAGGCGGCACTGTGCGTGAGTTGGCTCAGCAGGTCAGCCTGGCCCGGCTGGATGTGAAGTCACGCCGGGCGGACTTCCTGGCCGACGTTGGCCGTGGGCTGGCCCGGGAGCCACAGATGAAGGACGAGGCTGCGCGCTGGCTGCACCGGGCCGAAGAGACGGCACCACAGCGGATCAGGAACTCGGCACCAGCGCGGGAGGCAGTTGCCTACCTACTCAACCGTGCCGTCGCCAGCGCGGGCGGCCGGGATCTGCGAGGTATGGCTGCCCGGATGGGACTGCCTCACTGACCCGCCTACGCTGCGGGATCAACTGACTTCACACTGGTGAAGTTGGATCATGCTCAGCCTTCTACCGTCCTTGGCTTGTGGAGCAACATGCAGAGAAGCGGCGGTACTTGGCACGCCTGGCCGAGGAACTGGCCAAGCGCGAGTTGACTGCTGAGCTGACTGAGGGAACGAAACATCCCTCCGTCAAGGTCGCCAACCCAGACGTCCCCGACTTAAACGAACGGGTTCTCTGCGACCAGGCCGACGACGGCTCGTGGTGTTACTGGTGGCCCTGGCGGCAGCCGATCGGGTCGGTTGACGACCTGGAGACGGTGGTCGGCAGGGTCGCTTGGGTACTGCGGTCGGTGGAGGCGCTGTAGGTGTCCATGAGCGGCGGGGCTGGCGCTGTCAGCGGGACAACCGGTGGTGCAGACACCTGCCCCGGGCATGGCTCCAGCGCTGGTCCTGCCCCCACCCTGCGAGAGCCCGGGGGCAGGCGATGACTCACAGCACGGATGGCACGCGCGGCACGCTGACCCTGGACCCCGCCGACCTGGCGTGTGACTGGCCGATGCGGTCTCACCTCGTGCTTGGCAGCCTGCCTACCGCCCCCTCCTGTGCCCGCCTGCACACCCGCCTTGTCCTGGCTGAGTGGGGCATGTCACGCCTGACCGAGGACGCCGAGCTTTGCGTGAGCGAGCTGACCACGAACGCGGTCCTGAGTGTGGCCAAAGGCCACCCGGTCACCCTCTCAGTTGCCTCCGATCATCTTCGGGTGCTGGTGATGGTCTGGGACGACGCGCCAGGAGAGCCAGTGCTGTCGAAGCGCGGCGAGTACGCGGAGGACGGGCGCGGTTTAGTGCTGGTGGACGCACTGGCCGCGTCGTGGGGCGTCTGCCCCGCAGGGGGCGGCAAAGCCGTGTGGGCGCTCCTGGCCAGACACGGAGCCAGCCCTTGAGCGCGGCAGCGGCCACAACGTCAGTTGGACTGACGCCGTCCGCCATCGAGTCGATAACTCCAAGAGAAAGGTGGTCGTAATGGGATGGGTGCGCCGGATCAGGGACTGGGGTGCATTACGGCTCTGGGCTGCATGCCTGCTGGGTGTGCCCGCCGTGGGCGTGCTGCTCTGCACCTCGGCGGTTCCCGCTGCTGCGGAGTCTGGTGCCAGGCCAGCGGCGTCGTGCGTGACCACGCACCAAAACGTCGAAGGCGACGACAACGGCCCAGGGCAGACGGCGTATGGCAACCAGGCCATGATCGCCACCAACAACCAGGGCACCCTGAACGGCACGCGGCGCAAGTGTCGCGGAGTCTGTTCATCTGGTTCAGCCCCGGCAACGACGTCGAAGTCGGCTGGGCCACAGGCGGGGCACCCATGAACCAGCCGAGCCTGTACGCCGAGTGGGTGGACAACGGCGCGGACAGCCTGCAGCAGTGGGCCGGGACGATCGGGGCCGGGGCCAACTGGCACTTCGAGGTCGACAATGCCCACGGGATCGGGATCTGGAGGTTCTACTTCGACGGTGCTACCAGGCCCTTCAACTACTCCCCGACGATGCGGTTCAACCAGGGATGGGCACTGACCAACTCCGAGCGCCGCAACACCTGTGACACCTTGTGGACCCACTTCTACGGGCTCCAGGACGCCACGTCGCTCACGCACTGGCAGCCGTGGGCGCAACTCGTGTGCTTTGCGGACACCGCACCGGGATGGAACATGGCCCAGGTCAGCAACAGCGAACTGTACGTCCAGAACAGCGGCGGTCATGTCTGCTAGGGAGGACCGGCGAATGAAGGCAAGACTCCTGGTGGCCGCAGCCATCGCGGTGAGTGTCACCGCGTGCTCTGGACCTGGGCCCAACTCCGCGCCGGGGAGTGCCTCGGCCCCGGACTACAGCCGTCCGTTCCTGCACGAGAAACAGACGACACTCGCCGGTGCGCAGGCAGCAGCCGGCTTCCCCGTCCATGTGCCCAATGCTCCTCTGGCGGACGCCAAGACCCTGGCCAAGGTGTGGGTCAGCCCACCACTCCACCAGGTCGCCCTGGTCTTCGACAACGGGAAAGTAACAGTCATGATGTGGCCCGCCATCTACCACAACCCGATGAGCTTCTTCAAGAAGTCCATGGCAGGCATCAACGCGAAGTCCCAGATCACCCAGGTCAACGGCTACCCCATGCTCGTCACCTTCCCCCACACCGACCCGGGCAGCCCCAACCCCGCCTGGGTCGAGTTCGACCTGCACGGGGTGGACACCAACATCGTCAGCCGGACCTACGGGACCGCCGCCCTGCTCGCCATCGCCCGGAGCATGACCTAGCCACCCAGGCCGAGCCCGCTCCTTCTGCCAGCGGGCAACCGGAGGAGGTGATGCCACCGAGGGTGACGTCAGTGAACCCCTGAAACCGAGATCAGCACCCCCGCCCACCCTAGGCTGCCAGGCC
>DASYYE010000323.1:0-8859 GCA_035946955.1 Streptosporangiaceae bacterium
AGCAGGCCTGTACGTGGCCGATCTGGTGGGGGCCGGCCGGAGCGGGACCGACGCGCTGACCCAGGTGCTGTTCTGCGCGGTGCTCGCGGCGATGGCGTTGTGCATGCGGCAGGCCGGGCAGGCCACCGACCGGGCCGAACTACTGCTCGCCCAGCTCGAGGACGCGCGCGAGGCGGAGGCGGCGGCTGCGGCGCTGGCCGAGCGCACCCGGATCGCACAGGATCTCCACGACGTGCTCGCCCAGTCGCTGTCCGGCCTGGCCATCCAGCTAGAAGCGGCACACCGGATGTCCCGCCGTCCGCAGACAGATGTGTGTCTACGCGAGGTGATCGAACGCTCCGGGCGTCTGGTCAAGGAGGGCTTGGCCGACGCGCGCCGCGCTGTCGGCGCGTTGCGCGGCGAGGGTGTGCCGACCGTGGGCCGGCTCGCCGAGCTCATCGAGCGCTATCGGTCCGACCTCGGCCTCGACGTCACATTGACGACCATCGGACCCGAACGGGAACTGCCGGCCGACGCCGGAATGGCCCTTTACCGCGGCGCACAGGAAGCGCTCACGAATGTCGTGCGCTACGCGCAGGGGGCGAAGGTACTGGTCACCATGCACTATGACGAGGGTGTGACGGTCTTGACGGTCGAGGACCGGCGCCCGATGGCCGACCTGGCTTCCGTCCCGGTAGCCACGGGCTCGGGCCTGGGGCTGGTCGGGTTGCGCGAACGGCTGGCGGAGGCCGGCGGGAGAGCGAGCGTGGGCCCGACGATGCAGGGGTGGATCGTGCGGATGGAGGTCCGAGCGTGACCGAGGCTCGCGGGGCGATCAGGGTACTGGTCGCTGACGACCAGCGTGTGGTGCGCGACGGGCTGGTGCTGCTCCTCGGGATGCTCGAGGGGATCGAGGTCATCGGAGCGGCCCGGGACGGTGCCGAGGCGGTTCGGCTGGCAGGGGAGCTGCGGCCCGATGTGGTGCTGATGGACTTGGCCATGCCCGTGCTCGACGGGACCGCCGCGACCGCGGCTCTCCGCGAGCGCCTGCCAGGGTGCGCGGTGCTGGTGCTGACCACATACGCGGACGATAACTCGGTCTTCCCGGCGCTGCGGGCCGGGGCGCACGGCTATCTGACCAAGGACGCTGACAGCGATCAGGTGGAGGCCGCGATCCGCAACGTCCACGAAGGGCGTACCTTTCTCGATCCGGTCATCCAAGGCCGCCTGGTCGCCGCGGCCCTTGAGTCGCAGGCCGGTGCGGCCGAGCCAAGCGGCAACGACCAAGAGGCGGACGAGCTGCCGGACGGGCTGACCCCGCGCGAGGCGGAGGTGCTCGCCCTGATCGCCGACGGCCTGTCCAACACCCAGATCTGCGTGCGTCTCACGGTCAGCCACGCGACTGTCAAGACGCATGTCAACCGGATCTTCGCGAAGATCGGCGCGCGCGACCGCGCCCAAGCGGTGCGATACGCCTACCGCAACAATCTCGCGGGCCCTGCAGACTGAGTATGGGATAGTCATGAACTCTGCGACACACACTGCCCGGCCTGCTGCGCGATCATCCGGCCAGCGTTTTACGACCTGCTGCAGGTCTTCAAGCTCTCGCTGGCTCGCTGTACTCATCCAGAACTGCGCACAGGTGCCTCGGCCCGGTGATCAGCATCCGGTCGGTGACCTCGGCCCGGGTTGTTCACACCCAGCGCTCCGCATAAGCGTCCCCCCGTGGGGTGCGCGGCGGGATCCTCATCACCTCGCTGAACGGCCGACAGCCGTGCCGCGGGGTCGCGGGGCACCACAGCAGCACCGCCGTCTGCCGATACCACGCCCGCGACGCCACGCGGGCACTGGCCAACCCCAGGCTCAGCCTGGCATGACCAAACGGACACCACGTCACCATGCCGAGGCCCTGGGGAGGAGGGGGACCACACGATGGGAGCACGCAGTGCTGCCACTCCGATATCGAGAGCGCGTCGACTTCGCTGAGCTGGGGCGCAGATCCGACGCCGCGGCACGGCAATTGCGGGCGCTTGGCGTCGAGCCGGGCGTTACGGCAAGTACAACGTCTACCCGTCTGTGCCATCCAAGACCTGGGACGTGAAAACGGCCATAACGGCCAGCGTCACGCTGCTAGCACCCGGTGGTCTCGGCATTCACCCGGACTCCTGGGTGGGCGTAGCCGGTGGCCAGTGAGCGGGCGACCAGTCCCCCTCTGGGTCCGTGGTCTGCCCCACTTCGATCAGATGACCGTCGGGGTCGCGGATGTAGCAGCGCTTCTCGTACTGGTGCTGTTTCGGCGGCGTCAGGAACTGGGCACCCCGGGCGCTCCATTCGGCGTACACGGCCTCGATGTCTTTGACCCGGATGTTGAGGAAGCTGCTGACCCGGTCGGGATCACGTGGCGCCTCCAGGGTGACCGCCGGCTTGTCGTCGGTCGGGCCTCCGCCGACATTGATGATGATCCAGCTGTTGGACAGCGCGACATAGGTCACCTCTCCGGCGAAGACCACCCTGCCGCCGAGTACTTCGGTGTAGAAGCGCCGAGAGCGCTCGACATCGTCGGAGACGATGAAGTGGGCCAGCACAATTCCCTCTGGGGGCGGTGGGAGCCCGGTCATCTGGCACCTCCACTGGCTGGGGCTGGCACCCCGCTTACGACGGGGCCTGCAGCCGAAGTTATGGTCGGCGACGGTGCGGGTCGACGCTCAGGATGGGCGCCGTACAGTTCTCTCCCGGCGCCCGTACCGCTTGGTCAAGAAGCTGGCCAGCAAGACGGTGGTGGTCTTCGGTGAATAAAGTTGCCGCCGCGCGGCCGCGTCGTCAGCGCCACCGTCTGACGAGCGACGGCCCCAGCGTCATCGGACCAGGTGAGCGGCACTATGCCGAGCGCGCCGGCATTCGAGACCGCTGCGGTCAGTCGCGGAACGGCGGCCAGTGGTGCCTGGACGGCCGGCCGCTCAATCCCCAGCGCCTGACACACAGCAGTGCTCACGAGCCACGGTGTACCCGCGGAGACATCTGGCGACACCAACCAGGATCACCCCCGGCGTTACCGGCAACCACCGGCGCGGATCTCGCTCGTGGCGGCACGCAGGTCATGCCTTCGATGCTGCGGCGCACTGGCCCCTGCCGGCGTTGGCAGCGCAGCATCCGGCCGGGGCGGTTTGAGGCAAGCGAGTGGGCGGGCACGATCTGATCAGCCAGCCCGGGCTGGTAACCCCGGTGAGCCCGAGCGTGCCCGCGAAGTGATCTGGCATGTCTGCGCCAGTGTGAAAGCGGCGGTTGGGGTGCAGTTGCCGCCGAGGCGATGGCGCACCAGGCGTCCCGGAGGGGCGCGTCAGAACCTGAATTCGTCGCAGGAGGGAACCGTTGTGCAAGCCATCACCGTACGAGACCGTGCCGCCGGTGCCGCCGGGCTCACGCTGTCTGACATCCCCCACCCCCACGCTGCCGAAAACGACGTGATCGTGCGCGTCTACGCGGCCGGGTTCACCCCGGGGGAACTGGGCTGGCCGGGCACGTGGACCGACCGCGCCGGCCACGACCGGACCCCGAGCGTGCCCGGACACGAGCTGTCGGGTGTTGTCAGCGAGCTGGGCTATGGCACCACCGGCCTGACCATGGGCCAGCGGGTGTTCGGGCTGGCCGACTGGACCCGCGACGGGTCGCTGGCCGAGTACACCGCAGTTGAGGCCCGCAACCTCGCCCCGCTCCCGGCCGGCATCGACCACACCGTGGCCGCCGCCTTGCCCATCTCCGGGCTGACCGCCTGGCAGGGCCTGTTCGACCACGCCCACCTCAAGACCGGCCAGACCGTCCTGATCCACGGTGCCGCGGGCGGCGTCGGGTCGATCGCGGTGCAGCTCGCCCGCGAGCTGGGCGCCCGCGTGGTCGGCACCGGCCGTGCCGCAGACCGGGATGCCGTCCTCGGCCTGGGTGCGGACGCGTTCGTAGACCTGCAGGCCGACCGGCTAGAGGACGTCGGCGAGGTCGACGTCGCGTTCGACGTGATCGGCGGCGAGGTCGCCGAACGCTCGGCCCCGCTGGTACGCGTCGGCGGCACGCTGGTCACGACCGTCGGACCGCCGAAGGTCCGGCCCGCCGACGGCCGGGCGGTCTTCTTCGTCGTCGAGCCGGACCGGTTCCGGCTGGCGGACCTCGCCGAGCGGGTGCGGTCCGGGCGGCTGAACCCGATCATCGGGGCCGTACGGCCGCTCGCTGAGGTGCCGTCCGCGTTCGCCCCTGACCGCCGGATGCCCGGCAAGACGATCATCCGGGTCACGCAAGGCGGATAACCGAAGGCAGATAACCGGTCAGCCGGCGGGCCGGTCTGGGCGACCTGACCGGCGGGCCGGTCTGGGCGACCTGCTCGTGCGCGCCGACCCACCCCCGCGATGGCGAGGGTCAAGATCGCTCTACGCCGACGCCCCGGTCTGCGATGGGCTGGGGACTTGGCCGTGATTGACCTGGTCATGATCGGGTTCGTCCACGGCCCTCCGCCGCCCGCTCCGGTCCCTTGGCGGATGGCGACCACCGGCGTCGCCGGCACCGTCTCAGCCGACCAGCAAAATGAGCTTCCCGCGCACGTGACCGTTCTCGCTGACGCGGTGCGCCTCCGCGATCTCGGCGAGCGGGAAGGTCTGCGCGACTGGGAGCGAGAAGCGCCCGGACTCGATCAGCTCGCCGATCTCGGCGAGCGCGTGGACCGCGCGGCCGGTGTCCCCGCTGCTGAACCTCACCCCGTGCTCCCGCACGCCGCCGAAGTCGGCGATCGTCACGACGTGCTCCGGGCCGCCGGCGAGCTCGATGAGCTCGGGCAGGACGCCGCTCCCGGCGACGTCGAGCGCGGCGTCAACACCGTCAGGCGCGAGCTCGCGAACCCGCCCGGTGAGGCTCTCACCGTAGGCGACGGGCTCGGCCGCCAGCGAGCGAAGGTAGCCGTGGTTGACCGGACTGGCGGTGCCGATCACGCGGGCACCGCGCACCACGGCGAGCTGGACCGCGGCGCTGCCGACGCTTCCGGAGGCGCCGTTGATGAGCAGCGTGCTGCCGCTCCCCGCGCCGAGCTGGCCGAGCGCGCGCGTGGCCGTCTCGATGGCCGCCGGCAGCGCGGCAGCGCCGGGGAAGTCAAGCGACGGCGGGATCAGCGCATAGTGGGACAGCACCGCCAGCTCGGCCTGGGCTGCCCCCTCGGCGGACAAGCCAAACACGCGATCCCCGGCGGCCACGTCCGCGACGCCCTCGCCGAGCTCGTCGACGACGCCTGCCGCCTCGTGGCCCAGGGTCTGCGGGAGCCCCCCATCCATCAGGCCCTTGCGCTTCTTCCAGTCGCTCGGGTTGACACCGGCCGCACGTACCCTAATCCGGACCTGGCCGGAACCCGGATGCGGATCGGGGAGATCCACGATCTCGAGGACCTCCGGGCCCCCGAACTGGCTGAAACGGACCGCCTTCATCATTTGCTCCGATCCCCGCGCGGGACCATCGCCGCGATTGCTGACACTGAGGACCATGAGCGGAGGATCGTCGGCATGGCCGGAGCGCACATAACCTATACCCAGGCTCGCGAGGGCGAACATGCCTGGGTTGACAGGCTGCGGGCCGCGCTGGTCAGAGCCCGATCATTTTGGTGCAAGGGATGCTGAGCCGCTGCATGTGCGAGCGGAAGTCGACCGTGACAGCGGTCCCCCCTCCACGCTGATGATCTTGCCGAGGCCGTACTTTTCGTGGGTCACCAAGTCCTGAGGCTGTAGGTCACGGCGGGGCGGGCAGGAGTCTCGGGGACGTTGAAAGGGCTTCCTGGCAGGTTACGCCGGGATCCGGCGCGGGAATGGCTCATCACTGCCCAGCATGCGCTTGTCTCGCCGTCGTGTGGGCGGGTGGGCCTGCTGGCGTGTTTGCGGGTTCATGGGCGTGCCGCAGCGCCCACGGTGTCCAGGTGCCGCAGCACCTGGACGTAGGAGGTCAGCACGCCTGTCTGGGCATATGGAATGCCGCGCGCGGCGCAGAACGCCTGGACGGGTGCCTGGGCGTGGCGGAGGTTCGGCCGTGGCATGGAGGGGAACAGGTGGTGTTCGATCTGGTAGTTGAGACCGCCGAGCGCGAGGTCGGTGAGCCAGTTGCCGCGGACGTTACGTGAGGTGAGGACCTGGCGGCGCAGGAAGTCGACCTTGTCGTCCTCAGCGAACACGTGCATGCCCTTGTGGTTGGGGGCGAACGAAGACCCCAGGTAGACGCCAAACAGCGCCTGGTGCAGGGCGACGAAGGCCACACCCTGCAGGGGGGAGAGCACCAGGAACACAGCGCCCAGGTATCCGCCGATGTGGGCTGCCAGCAGGCTGGCTTCGGCCAGTTTGCCCGGCTTGGTTGGGCGCTGGGCCAGTGCCCGGACGCCGGCGGCGTGAAGGTTGATGCCTTCCAGCAGGAGCATGGGAAAAAACAGCCACGCCTGGTGGCGGGCGAGCCAGGCACCCGCGCCGCGGCGGGCGCGGGACTGGTCGGCGGTGAACGCGACGGCCCGGCCGGCGATGTCGGGGTCGCGGCCGGTCTGGTTGGGGTGTGCGTGGTGACGGTGGTGCTTGGTGACCCACCAGCCGTAGCTGAGGCCGATCAGCAGGTTGCCGTGGAGTCGGCCGATCAGGTCGTCTGTGCGCCTGGAGCCGGAGATCTGACGGTGGCCGGCGTCGTGCCCGATGAAACCGGTCTGGGTGAACATGACCGCAAGGAACACAGCGACGAGTATCTGCCACCATGACTGCCCGAGCAGGGCGAACACGGCCCATCCACCAGCCAGCAGGAGCAGGTTCAGAGTGATCTTGACGCTGTAGTAGCCCGGCCGCCGCCGCAGCAGGCCTGCCCGCCTGACTGCGCTGGACAACTCCGCGTAGTCACTTCGCCCGGATGCCGCAGGCCAGCGCCCAGGGGCGGGGGCCTGCGGCGTGGGCAGGCTCAGAGCGCCCGGACCTGGGTGGCCTGCAGGCCCCTGGTGCCCTGGCTGACGTCGTAGTCCACCTTCTGGTTCTCTTCCAGTGAGCGGTACCCGCCGGAGTCGATCGCGGAGAAGTGGACGAAAACGTCAGCGGTACCGTCATCGGGGGTGATGAAACCAAACCCCTTCTCCGCGTTGAACCACTTCACGGTTCCCTGGGCCATCTGCTGTCTCCTTCAAGGGACGAACTAGTGATCCGCGCAGTTGCGCGGATCGGCTGGGTTGCCCGCCATGGGGACGAGGGGTCCAGGTAAACGGCACGGCACCCACTGCCAAAACTGCGGGCGCCTTCACGATCGCAAAATTCGACAACAGCCAATGTCTACAGCGTGCCAGGTGGCCCGCATATTCCTGACAGCTACCCGGGCCTTTCCGGCGGAGGCACTGACCCAGCGCACGGTGAGCCCCAGGAGCACAGCGGTGGTGGTCAGAGCAGCGAGAAGCCGTGGCCTGGCCCCCCTATGGCCTCGGGCACCTGGCCGCTGGCGGGTAGCCACCCGTGCCGCCTCGACGTTGGTGACATATAACTAGCAATTTTTTTCCAGAAATCCTGATAGTCTTTCAGGCATGAGCGGCTGGGGTTCCCAGGGAGACCGTGACCGCGTGCTGCTGGCCTCGTGGGCTGTGCCACCGGGCCACCCGCCAGCACAGGGGACGCCGCTGAGCCCACCCCGTCCGGGACGCGTGTACGCGGGACGCGGCAGCCTGTCCGTCTCAATCTGATCGGAGACCCATCATGAACTCCAGCACCACCGACGGCCCCAGCCTGAGCTTTTCCGCCCGGACCACGGGCGGTGTCACAGTCGCTGAGCTGTCCGGTGAACTCGACATTGCCAGCGCCCCGGACCTGCGCGAGCAGCTCCTCAGTGTGCTGAGTCCCGGCTCCGGCCGGCTGGTTATCGACCTGTCCAGGGTGAGCTTTTGTGACGCCAGTGGGCTTGCGGTGCTACTCAGCACCGGGCGCCGTGCCAGGCTGCTTGGCGGTTCCCTACGCCTCGCCGCGGTTTCGCCGCAGGTCGAACGGGTGCTGCACATCACCGGACTCCACCGCAAGCTCGCGGTCTTCCCCACTGCCGCGGCCGCGGCAACCGGGCTGCGGGCCGGCCCGCACGGCAAAGCAGCCGTAAGCGGCCGGGCTGCCAGGGCGCACCGCGGGCACCAGGGCGGGCACACCAGGCCGCGCCCGGTCCCGGCCGACGCCGGTGAACTCCGCGAGGCGGTCGCGGACCTGCTGACCCGCGCCGACGCATGGCACGACGCCGACCCAGGCCGCCGGTTCACCCCGGCGCTGCGCGCGATGGCCCGCGCCCGCGAGAGCACCGACGACACTGCCCTGGACGCGGCGGCCCGGTCCTTGATGTCCGCCCTCGCCCGCTACCCCCTCACCCACTCCCCAGCAGTCGCCGCAACCGCGACCCATCTGCGGCGGGCGCTGCACCCCGCCCACGCCTGACGAAGGCCCCAGCCCACACGGCAGCGGCAGGGAACCCGCCGACCGCGCGCGCTGAGGCGTGATAGCTGCTCCTGGCCGTGGACCGCACTGCTACTCATGCTCTCCCCACTCTTGGGAGCCCCGGAGGTTCCCGGCCCGCCTGGACGTCACCGGCCGGGCGGGCGATACCCGTGGTGGCCCGTGCTATCACCTCGCACCCTCCCAAGGCCGGCACCGCGGGAAGTCACCGAGGGCTGGACGGGTGGATGGGCGGTGAGATCAGTCGCCGCGTGGGTTGTCGCCGGTGAGGAGGGCCAGGACCTCGCCCACGGTGCGTTCGCGGCTGGTGGGTTCTGGCAGCGGGAGGTGCGCCTGGACCTGGTAGCGGTTGCGGCGGCCGTCCTTCTGCTTGACGATGTACCCGGCCCGGGCCAGGTCGGTGACGATGCCGTAGGCGCTG
>DASYYE010000324.1:0-17443 GCA_035946955.1 Streptosporangiaceae bacterium
GTTCGGGACCAAGGTCCCGAACCCCCCGGGTCTGCTGTCCACGGCACCCATGACCGACATCCCCTGGCAATGGGTATGTCAAAGACACGAGGGTTGAGGGAGTCCCCGGTGTCCATCCGGGACTCGTGCAGTCCATAGGAGCAACCCATGAACAGCTCTGTCCTGGCAGACCCTGGCTCCGGGGTGATCAACCTCGACCAGCCCGGCACTTATCTGCACTGGTCGATCTTTAACGTCTCCGTGGCCAACCTGGTGCTCATCGCCGTGATGGTCGTCATCTTCGGCGCGGCCCTCCTGCTGCCGTTCCCCAAGGGCCGCACCTTCCCCCCCGAAGAAGGCCCGCCCACAGACAGCGACCCGTACGCCGAGCCAACCGCCAGAAACACGGCCGTCCAGGCCGACGGCACCCAGGACGACGAGGACGCCCGGATGTGGACGGCCCGGGTGCGGCGCCGGGCATTGACGCTGCTGCCCCCCGGCAAGCTGCTCCCGGACCGCCAGCCCGCGTACGTGGCTTCGTGGGTATACGTGTTCGGCGTGGCCAGCCTGGCCGCATTCGGTGTGGCGGTGGTGTCCGGGTTCGCCATCGCGGTGGGCGGGACCGACTGGTGGCACACCAACGTGGTGGGGCGCTTCTTCAACAGCCTGCACCTGTGGAGCGTCGAGCTGTTCATGGCCCTCATCGTGATCCACCTGTGGGGCAAGTTCTGGATGGCAGCCTGGCGCGGTCGCCGGGCCGCGACCTGGATCACCGGGGTGGTGGCTTTCATCGCCGCGATCGTCGAATGCTTCACGGGTTACCTATCCCAGCAGAACTTCGACTCACAGTGGATCTCCACCAACGGCAAGGACGCGATAAACGCCTCCGGCGCCGGAGCCTTCTTCAACCTCCTGAACTTCGGGCAGATGTTGCTGTGGCACGTCGTGCTGATCCCGATCATCCTGGTCGCCCTGGTCGGCGGCCACATCCTGCTGGTCCGCATGCGTGGGGTCTCGCACCCGATCGACTCGGACATCCCGGCCCGTGACAAGGGCTCTTGGCGGCAGCGGGAGCGGGTGGCCGCCCGGGTGGGGTCGGGGCCATGGCGCGGTGCGACCCGGCGCTACGACATCCTCAAGGAAGGCACGATCGCCAGCGCTGTGGTGCTGGCCCTCGTCTTCGTCCTGGCCTCGATCCTGTCCTCCCCCGACGTGCCGTCGGTGACGATCCAGACCTGGTCACAGATCGCGCCTGCGGACTTCCTGGGCACGGCAGCAGCCGAACTCAACGCCACCAGCAAGACCGCGACCTACGGCCCTCCCTACAACAACCAGACCGGTAGCGTCCAGCAACTGCTGATCTCGCCCCCGAAAATCACCGGGGTGACGCTGCCGATCAACACGGCCGCAGACTTCGTGACCGGACCCCTGTCGAAACTGGCCCGCACCGACCCGCCGTTGGCCACAGCACTGGCCACCTACCAGGCAGCCCCCGCGTCGCAGCAACTCGCCTGGGCGAACGCCTACGCGAACGTTGTGACCAAGGTCCGGTTCGCAGGCGGCTCGCCGGTGGTGCCGCGGGCCAATGACGGGCCGGTGCCGACCATGCTGGCCGCAGAGCTGAACCTGGCCCGCAGCGGTGCGCTGGACACCGACCTGCTGGCCGACCGCACCTTCTACGGCACCGACTTCACCAAGCCGCTGCTGTTCATCGAAGACGGCCAGTATTTCGCCAACAAGGCCCAGGCCATGAACCTCACGGGGTCGCAGTGGGGGGTCATGAACGAGACTGGCAGCTACCCTGGCCAGCCGTGGCTGTGGCTGTATACGTTGTGGTACCAGATCAATCCGATCGGAACCTCGCCCAACGCCGACATCATCGCGATCGCCCTGACTGGCCTGGCCACACTGCTGCTGCTCGCGGTGCCGTTCATCCCCGGCCTGCGCGACATCCCCCGATGGGTCCCGGTGCACCGGCTCATCTGGCGCCCACAGCCTGCGCCCGCACGGCCAGACGGCACCGGCGGAGCGGGAAGCGGCGACGGCACACGGCCAGCGCAGACTCCGACTACAACCTGAGGCAACCCAGTCCGCCGAAACCACGCGGACGCCAACCTGGCCCGGCCGCCGGTCCCCGAGGGGACCGGCGGCCGGGCCAGGTTGGCTGTGTCATGCGACGTTCCGATGTGGCCCAGGGCACTCGGGGGCGGTCACCGCCCACCCGTGCAACTGCATTTCTGAGTCACAGTGACGACGGGTGGTGCTCGTCTCACGGCTCGGTCAGGTCAGCTGGTGGGCGGCGCGCGGTGACGTGGGTAGTGTGGGCGCGACCTAGTTGCAGCATTACCTGCGGGGAACCGGGCAGGGCCAGGCGGTCCCGGATCAGGGCCCGGATGGGCCCAGCTTCCAGCGGTTGGGTGTGCAGGCTGGCGAACACCCACTTGCTGGCTGCGTGTACCAGCAGTCGGTGCAGCGCCTGGCCGGCGCGTAGCCAGTCAGCCCGGCCGTCGTGGGCCGTGAGCAGGATCATGGTGGCGGCGGGCGGTGGCCCGCCGCTGGGCAGCAGCCCAAGACCGCGGCCCAGGTCGAAGTCACGCTGCGGTAGCCGCCCGGGCTGGTGATCAGCAGTGGCAGGAAAAGCGTGCGCGGGGACGCCGTCGCGGGCGGGTTTGGCCGCACTCCGGGTCCACCGCCTCATGTCTGCCTGAGCCACAGGGTCAGAGTCTTGCCTGCGGCCCGCCGCATAGGCGATGTCGGCAAGCTCGGAATAGGCAATGGCCCGGTGAACGAGCGCCAACTGAGCACCCTCGGCTAGCGCGTCGTGCTGGAGCCCTGCGACGAGCCCGGTAGGCAGCGGACCAGGAGCCCACGGGCCGCGGTGAGTGTGGCGGTGCGGGAGCGCTTCCAGCAGTTCGTGCTCGTAGGCGGTCATCGACTCCGCGTTGCCCAGGGTCACCCGGGCGAGCAGCCGAAGCCGTGCCGGATCTGGGAGCAGCTCGACGACAGGCATGTACCCCAGCGACCGCACTGCGAGCCGTAGCCCGAATAGGGCGGCGCCGCAACTGATCAGCATCTCCCGGCCGACCGGGTCCACCTTCAGCTTGCGGCCCGGGTCGGCGTAGAGCTCGATGACGTACTCGCTGACCCGGAACCGCCACGGTTGAGTGTTCTGCACCGACGGCGCCCGGGCCGCCATGGCGATTAGGTAGTCGGCCCGTCTAGCCGGGATGGGTACAGCCCGCCAGGCATCCTCCTCGGTCATGGCGCTCACCTGCCTCTTCCCGAGCAAGGATGCATCAGGGGTGGGTGGGAACTGCAGAGACCAAAGACGGCTCTCACTGGTGACCAACGTCCTAGCGGTCCAGTTGGCTTTAGAGAACATGGCCAAAGCCCATCCTTTTACTGACCACCGGCCCTGTGGCGCGCTCTCTCCGGCAGGCAGGCTGGGTTGCAGGGGACGGCGATTGGCAGCTCACAGCGTTAGGTCAATCTGGATGAGCCGGGCACCTGCGGTATCGCCTCCCGTCGCGCATGAGCTCCGCAGCGCGCCCAGGGCAAAGGGAGGCCCTTGCGATGCTTAGGCACACTGTGCGCACGCTCCTCGTGGCGGCTGTCACAGGAGCTGGGTTTGTCGCAGTGGGACTAGCCGGTTCAGGCGCAGCCGCGGCGGGGACACACGCCGCGACACACCCCGTCGTCTACACCAGCAGCCAGGCTGGATACTCCACCACTGGCCGCCTGTTCCGCTTCGTCGACACCACAGTCAAGGTCCCGGCGGCAGGCACTTACAACACCTACGCGGAGGTCGTGCTGGGCGGGACGCACGCGGCCCCGGTGACCCTTGCAGTCAAGGCCGGCGGTGGCCCCAACTCTGTGGGCTGGGCAGTCGGAGTCCCGCCCTTCGGCATGGGTGGCGGCACCCTGTCCAGGGTCGCCCCGAAGCCGGGGGACACAGTGTTCATCGCCCTGTACTACGACCGGGCCGATGGGGGCGTTACTGCGACCGCCACTGACCTGACCACCAAGGCAACCCAGTCCTTCGGGATCAGTCCGGGCACCCACGCCCAGTTCAACGCCGCCGAGGTGGCGGGCGTGGTCGACAACCCGAAGTCCCCGCCAGCCACTGACCTCAGGCTGTGGCAGGCCACCAACTCGGCAGTGACCACCTACACCGGGGTCCATGGCACCCTGACGGGCAACTGGATCACAAACCAGATCATCGACACCACCAACGGTGGTCCCACCGGCCACGTGGTGATGAGCCCGTCACCACTGTTCAACAACGGCGCCAACTTCGGCTGCTGGCTGCGTACCTACCTGCGCCACTGACACGGTGAGCCGTTCCGGCAACCAGCACATGCCCGGGCCGCGACCCCAGCGGCCCGGGCATGGCCAACTCAGGCGGCGAAGCCGCCGGGGACCGAGCCCACCGCCGCGTCGCCGGACCAGCCCCCGTCGTGGGGCCATCCCGGGCACGGCTTTTTGGACGGGACGCGTGGTTTCCTGCCAGGTCGCAAGTCATGTCATCTTCCTTCCAGCCCGGTGTCATCCTCAGCCGACCCGAACATGGCCGCCTCTGGTAGAGCACAAAGTCCAAAGCCCACGGCTCTATCGGTCACGGCGGGATCTATGCCGACCGCCGGACCATGATCGGCTCACTGCAGACGGGCGTGGCGATTCGGATCGAGCCGGGTGTCGTCCTACCCCTGCGCTACGTGTCCCGCTGAGCCCTGGGTAAATGACCTGTGCCCTGGGCGGCCAGGGCTAATGGCCCTGCCTGCCTTGAGGCATGTCTGCCGACCCTGGTGTTGTCACCATTTTTGGCTTCCCTGCCGCCGCCATCACGGCGCCAGGCTGATCCTTGGAGGTACCCGATGTCCGCCTCCCGGTTGCGGCTGCTGTCCGCCGCCGTTGCCCTTGGCATCGCAGGGGCACTGGCCATCACCGCCCCGGCTTCGGCGGCGGTTGGCCGCCCGCCGCCTTCACCGCCGAATGAAGGGCCGGCCGGGCCGCCCGCGCTGATGCCGGACGGGCGGGTGGCAGTGCCGCCGCGCGTCGCCGCGCCGGTGGTCTCGACGAACTGCCCCGCAGCGCCGTCTGGGGTGTTCAGTGCCGCTCCGGGCACCGGCAAGACCGTCGCGCTGACCTTCGACGATGGGCCGGGCCCGAGCACCTCGAGCATCTTGGCGATCCTGGAGACCTACGGCGCGGCGGCCACGTTCTTCAACATCGGCCAGAACGCCGCGGCCCGGCCGTCGCTGGTCCGCCGCGAAGCCCGCGAGGGCTACATGTCCGGCAACCACACGTGGGACCACCCGGACATGACCACACTGTCGGCGTCGGCGCAGGCTACTGAGATGGACCGGGCGAGCACCGAGCAGAAGACCCTCACCGGCACCCTGCCGTGTGCCTTCCGCCCACCCGGCGGTAGCTACAACTCCACCACGGAAAGCCTGGCACAGCAGCGGCGGATGAAGTTCTGGACCTGGTCGGTGGACACCGAAGACTGGAAGGCCGAGGGTTCGGGCTCCTCCTACTGGGTGAACCGGATCGTCTCGCTGGCCGAGTCCGAAGGCCGCGTCCTGAACCACCCGGTCGTGCTCATGCACAACCAGCCGGTCGGCAACCCGGCCACGGTGAGCGCCCTGCCCACCATCATCAAGTTCTTCCGCGACAAGGGGTACACCTTCGTGGACTTGTCCGGGGGCACCCGGTGGAGCACCCGGACGGCCTCACAGGCCACCGCGCAGACCAGCGGCGCGATCGACGTGTCCTACAAGGCAGCCGACACCACCATGGGCCACACATGGTACGCAGGGGGCTGGAAAGGGCCCGTGTCGATGGGCGCCGAGGCTGTGACCGGCGAGCCATCGGTGGTCACCTCGACCCCAAGCGTGGTCGACGCTTTCTGGCAGGGCAGCGACGGCGGCCTGTGGCACCAGTACACCACCAGCGGCGGCTGGAGCGCCCAGCGCCCGATGAACATGGGCACGCTCGGCGGCCCGCCCAAGGCGATGGCCCAGCCCAACGGTAATGAAGACGTGTTCTGGCGCGGCACCGACAACCACCTCTGGCACGCCTACTACACCCCCGGCAGCGGCTGGCACGGCGCCCAGAACCTCGGCGGCGCCCTGGCGTCCGACCCGGCACCGGCCGCCTCCAACCCGGGCAACGTCGATGTGTTCTGGCAAGGCGCCGACGGCGGGCTGTGGCACGTCTACAACAACGGCGGCAGCGGCTGGTCCGCGCCAGCGGCCCTGAACATGGGCGCGCTCGGCAGCGGCCCGGCGGCCACCGGCCAGCTCAGCGGCGCCGTCGACGTTTTCTGGCGCGGCTCCGGCGGCAACAACCAGCTCTGGCACGCCTACTACGTGCCCGGCAGTGGCTGGCACGGCGCCCAGAACCTCGGCGGCGCCCTGCCCGCCAGCACGGACCCCGTGGCACCGGTCACCTCCAACCCGGGCAACGTCGATGTGTTCTGGCGAGGCGCCGACGGCGGGCTGTGGCACGTGTACAACAACGGCGGCAGCGGCTGGTCCGCGTCAGCGGCCCTGAACATGGGCGCGCTCGGCAGCATGCCGTTCGCCACCGGGCAACCCAACGGCACGGTCGACGTCTTCTGGCGCGGCTCCGGCGATGACCACCTCTGGCACGCCTACTACCACCCCGGCCATGGCTGGGCCGGCGCCCAGAACCTCGGCGGTAACCTCGCTCCCATGCCCTGAACAGACGACGACGCGAACCAACCTTTGACCAGCTTCAACCTTCTGAACTGCGTGTTCGCGGTTGCGTGCGTGGGTTTGGCTGTCAGCGGCTTCGGCAAGCCCGGCTAGGGCGCGACTTCGGAAGGGGATTTGGCGTGATGGATGCTCCCGATCCCGCAGCGGACACGCTGCCGCGCCCCGTCGGCGGATCCGCTAAGGCTGGCGGCCACCACCGGTCGGCTGATGACCGGTGCTGATGACCGGTGTTTGTAGAAGTCGACGCGTCTACGCTGACCGGTGAGTCTGTGCCGGTGACCCGTGCAGCGGGGCCTGCTGACCTCGGTGTGCCGCTGCTGGAGGCGACGGATCTGGTGTTCAGCGGCACCGCCTGCACCGGCGGTGAGGCCCAGGCGGTAGTGACAGCTACCGGAGCCGATGAGGTCCGCCGCGCCCTCCTCCGCAAGCGGCCACGACACGGGGAAACGCCCAGCGGCCGGCACGTGAGAAGTGCCGCGCGCCAAGTGTCCTCAGGTGAGGGAATCAGCGCGAGGGACTGCCGAAGCCCGTTTCCTGCTGCGGTATCTGCCGTCCCGTCACCGAGGATGGCCGGATCCTGGCCCAGAACGGGCGTTCTACCGTCCTGGGCCACGGGTGCAGCCCCAGTTGGCCCAGCCGCTCGACCTCGGCCTCCTCGTAGACCAGTTCGGCGCGGCCGGTGACCAGGACACTCCACCCTGCCCGGGTCCGGTCGTCATAGGCGTCCGCTTCAAAGGTGACCTTGTCCTGGCCTGCCGCCGCGCTCAGCTTCGACCCTTGTGCCGTCCGGAAGACCAGATCCTGGCCGTCCACGACATGGTTCACCGGCAGGATCAGCAGTTCCCCGTCCGTGACGAAGCCGACCCGGCCGACCGGCACCGAGGCCAGCCGGATCAGGCACTCCTCGAACCCAAGAACCTCCAGGCCTGCGTGGTCAACCGGATGTGCTGACATGGCGAGTCCATCTGCGCGGTGTCACCAGTGCCCGCCACAACGCGTCGGTCTGGCCCCGTACGGAGCACCCGAACGGAAGCAACAGACAGCCGTCAGGCACTGTCTGCGGGCCAGGGTCACCCGGGTGCCGCTGCTGGACCACGACGGGCAGGCCCGGGTAACGGCGTCGGATGGCAGCGGCTATACCGAGACGGGAGTCAAGCCCGTGCAGCACAACGTCGGCGTTAGCCAGCACCTTGCATTCCCTGCCGCGCATGAGGGGGCAGGCCCTCGGGTCGCCGCCGGGCCCAGTGCAGAAGGCAACGTCAAATCCGGCCTGCTGGAACTGGCTGAAGTCTGAGAAGGCGAGAGCCGCGCGGTCGTCCTCCACCAGCACACGCCGCCTGCGGAACGGTGCGCTTTGGGAGTACCACGCTCTCCGCGGGATCCGCTGTTTCATGTCTCCTCCCATGGTCTTTCTCCTAGTCAGCACACATCCGGGCGGTCCTGAGCAGGGTCTTTCGTCCCAAGCCCACAGGGCGACAGACACATAGGTCGTTGACGGCCAAGGCGCAGGACCGCGGGGCTGATCAGAGACGAAAGGCCCGGCTGGCCCCAACGAACGACCATGGCCGTCAACTTCCGGTTCACAGAGCCTGAGAGTTGGAGGTGTCCGGCGTGCCTGCACTTGGGCGCCTGGGAGGTGCTCTCCACCCAGGCACTGGGAGGTGGGTTCACGATGCGTATCTGGTCCGACCTTGGTGACCTGGGCCTGAACGCTGGTAAGAAGGCGCGGCTTCACAGGATCCTGTATCAGTTCGGCTTCCGGAACGGAACGGCGTTGTTCCTCCCGTACGACCAGGGCCTCGAGCACGGCCCGCGGGACTTCTTCGCCAACCCCGCGGCCGGCGACCCGGCCTACATCGCGAGGCTCGCGCTTGAGGGCGGCTTCAACGGCATCGCCATTCAGATCGGCCTGGCGGAGAAGTTCTACTGGGACTACGCGGGCAAGGTGCCGCTGATCCTGAAACTGAATGGGAAGACCGATATCCCGCCGGATGCCGAGGCGCTGTCGCCAGTGCAGGCGACTGTGGCCGGCGCGGTGCGGCTAGGCGCGGACGCGGTCGGGTACACGCTGCACGTCGGGACACCGGCGGCCGGGACGGATTTCGCGCAGCGCAAGCACACTGAGTCGCTCGCCTTCGTCGCCAGACTGCAGGAGATTCTCGCCAAGCACCCCCGGGCGGGCCGTGAGCGCGGGGATCCTGAAGAAGGACGTATGTGGTGATGAAGACGATCGAAGACATAGCGGTTGACGGTAAGCGCGTCCTGGTACGCGCCGATCTCAACGTGCCGCTTGACTGTGGCCGCGTGGCCGACGACAGCCGCATCCGGGCAAGCCTGCCGACGCTGACCGCGCTGACGGCCCGCGGCGCGCGGGTGGTTGTCTGCGCGCACCTCGGCCGACCCGGTGGCAAGCCGGACCCGGGTTTATTCGCTGGGGCCTGTGGCGGGCAGACTGGGTGAGCTTGCCGGGCACCCGGTCGGGCTGGCCGCCGACACCGCCGGGGCCGCGGCGCGGGCCGCAGTGGCCGACCTGCCCCCCGGCGGCCTTGTCATGGTTGAGAACCTCCGGTTCAACGAGGGAGAGACCAGCAAGGACGACACGCTGCGGGGCGCTTTCGCCGACCAGCTCGCCGCATTGGCTGACGTGTATGTGTCAGATGGGTTCGGCGTCCTGCACCGCAAGCATGCCAGCGTCTACGACATCGCGACCCGCCTGCCGCACGCCGCTGGTTACCTGGTGCAGGCCGAGGTTTCCGCGCTCTCCCGGCTGACTGGTGACATCAGCCGCCCCTACGCCGTGGTACTCGGCGGCGCCAAGGTGGCGGACAAGATCGGCGCCGTTGACCGCCTGATCACGCTGGCAGACCGTATCCTCATCGGCGGGGCGATGGCCTTCACCTTCCTCGCCGCTAAGGGCTACAAGGTCGGCACGTCGCTGGTGGAAGCCGACCAGGTTGACACCGTCCACGGATACCTGGAGCAGGCAGCACAGGCGGGCACCGAGATCGTGCTCCCCGTTGACGTGGTTGTCGCGGCTCGGCGTGCCAGCGGTGCACCAGCCGAGGTCGTGCCCGCCGACGCGATCCCACCGGACCAGATGGGCCTGGACATCGGCCCGCAGACCGCGCGCCTGTTCAGGGACCGGCTGAGCGGTGTCGGGACCGCGTTCTGGAACGGCCCGATGGGCGTATTCGAGCTGGCTCTCTTCGCCAGAGGCACCCTCGCGGTCGGCCTGGCGCTGGCTGACAGCGGTGCGTTCACTGTGGTTGGCGGCGGCGACACCACCGCGGCGATCCACGCGTTCGGCTTCCCGCCCAGCTCGTTCAGCTACGTCTCCACGGGAGGCGGCGCGAGCCTGGAATTCCTGGAGGGCAAGGCGCTGCCCGGGCTCGCCGTGCTGGAGGACCGATGAACGAGCTGGGCACCGGCACCGGCCAGCGCGCCAGCACCGTCCCGGCCACGGCCGCCACGTTGAGAACACGACCATGAGCGCACTCGTCTGGGCGGGTCTGGTGCCCCGCTGTGGGGCACGCGGTGACCTGGGCAACCCTCAGCCGCCCGGTTGACCTCGTGCCGGACGCCTCCGCCGGACGTGCAGACCTTCCGCGGTGATTAGGGGACCTTCGGCTCAGCACGGTTACGGCCACGTGGGCGAGATTGGTGGTGGGGCCTTTCGCGGGGATGGCCCAGAACCTTGAGGGGTGTGAGGTGAGAGCGGGCAAAACGGAGCGGGTGAGGCTGGACCGGGCCAGCCCGGCCGACCTGCTGCAGCTCGCCACGGACGTCGGGCCTGCGCCGATGCACATCGGTGCCGTACTGGTGCTCGGGACTGGGCCAGGTTTCAGTGTGCCGGTGGCGCAGCGGTTGCTGGGTGATCGGATCCACGCGGTGCCTCGGCTCCGGCAGCGGCTGCGCCGGGCCCCGCCCGGCTGTGGCCGGCCGTTCTGGGCCGACGACCCGGAGTTCGACCTCCGCCACCACATCCACCAGCGGCCCTGCCCGTCACCGGGTGACCAGCGGGCACTGCTGGAGGTGGCCGCGGCGGTGGCTGGCGAGCCGCTGCCCCGGTCACGGCCGCTGTGGTCGGCCACGTTCGTCACCGGCCTGGCCGATGGCAGCACCGGCCTGGTCGTCGTCATGAGCCATGTGCTGGCGGACGGTATCGGTGGGCTGGCGGTACTGGCCAAGCTGATGGATGAGGGAGCACCGCCCGCCACTTTGGAGACAGGTTTCCCGGTCCCCGCACCGCGGGCTGCGGCGATCGCCGCCGATGCGTGGGCAGGCCGGGCCCACTGCCTCACCAGACTGGCGGGCAGCGTGCGGACTGCCCGGCAGGGGCTGGCTGAGCTGGGCAGCGCGAACCCGCCCCGCATGCTCCCGCCGACATCCTTGAACCAGCCGACCGGGCCCCGACGTCGCCTGGACGTCGTCGCTGCCGACCTGGCCGCGGTCCGCGAGATGGGGCACGCCCACGGTGGCACCGTCAACGACGCCATCCTGGCTGCTATCACTGGCGCCCTGCGTGCCCTGCTGTCATCCAGGGGTGAGCAACTCGACTGGACGACCATCTCGGTGCTGGTGTCCGCGCGCCAGGAAGCCACTAGCGGCAAGCTCGGCAACCAGATCGGGGTCATGCCGGTCACTCTGCCGACGGGTGGCAACCTAGCCACCCGGACAGCCCAGACCGCCGAGGTCACCCGGCAGCGCAAGGCCGCCGCCCACGGCACATCGGCAGTGCTGCTGGGCCCGCCCGTCCGGCTGCTGGCCGCCATCGGCTTGCTGCGCTGGTTCATCAACCGCCAGCGACTGGTCCATGCCTTCGCCACCAACCTCCGCGGGCCGGAACGGCCGCTCACCTTCGCCGGCGCCCAAGTGCAGGCGGTCATCCCCATCCCGAGCACCACCGGCAACGTCACCGTCACCTTCGCCGCACTGTCCTACGCCGGGACGCTGCTGATCACCGTCCTGTCCGACCCAAGCCGGGTTCCCGACGCGGGCGTGCTCACAGCGGCCCTGCACCAGGAACTGGTCTGGGCACGCCCAGTCCCGATTGGATCCTTGAGGTCATGAGCGCGATCTTGGCTTATACGGCCGCGGCGGTCGTCGCTGTCTGGGAGGGTGGCGCATGCCCTGCCGACTCGCCAGGTCATCTCCGGGTTCGGCCCGCTCACCACTGACAACCGGCGGGTCATATTGCAAGAGTGGCTGGCCGAGGCCTTCACAATGTGGGGGTTGCTGCGACAGTGATCGCCGTCACCGTGGCCGGCGGCCCGTCAGCCATCCAGGCCTGGGTGTACCGGGCCGCCGCCGCACTCCTGGTGGCGCTGGGGATACTGACTGCCCTGACCGGCGCGCGCACGCCAGCGGTGTGGTTCAAGGTCTGCCCGGTGCTGCTGGGTGGCGCGGCCGCCCTGCTCCTGGCCGCGAGCTGATCCGCCACTGGCCAGCGCATCACCCCACCCGCCGCGGGTCATCGGTCCGACTCGGGCAGCCACGGCCTGCAGCCGTTTGGCATCTCCGGGACCTCTGCCGTCTCAGCGGGGACCTTGAGTTCTGTCTGTGTGGTCTTACCTGCGGTTAGCGTCCGGAATGACTCGAGAGGGCCGTCCAGTGGAGACGGCACGGACATAGAGGTGGGTCCGTATGGACACGAGCGGGCAGAGCACACAAGTCGCGTTGCGGACCGAGAATCTCACCAAGCACTACGGCACAGTCGTTGGTCTCGAAGACCTTGACCTGGTTGTGAACGCGGGCGAGGTCGTTGGCTACCTCGGGCCAAACGGCGCGGGCAAGACCACGACCATCCGGCTGCTGCTCGGGCTGATCAAGCCGACTGCTGGCCGGGCTGAGATCTTCGGCATGGACACCCAGGCCGAGAAGGTGGCGGTGCACGCCCGTGTCGCCTACGTGCCCGGGGAGGCAACTCTGTGGCCCTCGCTCACCGGTGCCGAAACGCTGCATTTGCTGGCCAGGATGCACGGCCAGACCGATGTGGCCTACCGCGGCCGGCTGGTGGAGCGGTTCGACTTCGACGCCTCCCGCAAGGTCCGGGCGTACTCGAAGGGCAACCGCCAGAAGATCAACCTGATCGCGGCTTTGGTGACCCGGGCTGACCTGCTCATCTTGGATGAGCCCACGGCTGGCCTGGACCCGCTGATGGAGCAGGCGTTCCGGGAGAGCGTGCTGGAGGCCAGAGACAACGGGCAGACAGTGTTCCTTTCGTCGCATGTGCTCTCTGAGGTGGAGGCGCTGTGTGACCGGATCGCGATCTTGCGGGCTGGCAGGCTGGTGGAGATCGGCACACTCGCCGAGATGCGCCATCTGTCAGCGGTGACGGTGGAAGCAACGTTTGCTGGCGCGCCTCCGGCAGACGTGGCCAAGGTCGCGGGGGTGAGCGCGGTGCAGGTCACTGGCCACAACCTGACCTGCCAGGTCCGCGGGCCAGTGGACGAGCTGGTTACGGTGCTCGCTGCTGGGCACCCCCAGACGTTGCTCAGCCGCGAGCCCTCGCTGGAGGAACTGTTCCTGTCCATCTACGGCGAGCGGGAGCACATGAACGGCGGGGCCCGCCGCAACGGCCAGGTGCACCGTGGCTAGCGTTGCGGCCGGGGCGGCCTCGGCCCCCGCGGCCCGGCAGACTCGTTACCGGTTGCCGCAGCTGACTGTGGCCCGGTTCACCGGCCGCCGCACAGTGCGCTCTGGCGCGCTGTGGGGGCTGGTGTTCGGCCTGTACGTCTACGACAACGCGGTCGCCTTCGACTCCGTCGCGCAGACACCGGGCGCGCGGGACGCGTTGCTGACCACGATGGCCGCCAACGCGGGCCTGAAGGCGCTGCTCGGCGACGCCCACCAGATCACTACCCGGGGAGGTTTCACCGACTGGCGCGCGATCGGTGTCACGACCTTGGTCGCGTCGGTCTGGGGGCTGCTCTTGGCGGCCAAGTCCCTGCGCGGTGAGGAGACGGCCGGGCGGTGGGAGCTGTTCCTCGCCGGGAAGACGACCCCGCGCCGGGCCGCTGCGAGCGCACTGGCCGGGCTCGGGGCCGGAGTGCTGACGATGTATGTGCTGACCGTGCTGCTCACCGCGCTCGTTGGCGCCAGGTCCAATGTCGCGGTCAGTCCGGGGAAGAGCCTGCTGTTCGGTGCGGCAGTAGTGGCGGGCGCGGCCATGTTCGCCGCGGTCGGTGCTGTGACCAGCGAGGTGATGCCAACCCGGTCCGGGGCCACGGGCCTGGCTGCCGCGGTCTTCGGTGTGGCGTTCATGCTGCGGGCACTGGGTGATGCCTCGTCAGGCGCCCACTGGCTCGTATACGTCAGCCCGCTGGGCTGGGTGGAGCAGCTTCGTCCGCTGACCGCCGCGCAGCCACTGTGGCTGCTTCCGATCGCCGGCCTGACCGGGGTGTGCGCCACGGCGACCGTGCTGCTGGCCGACCGCGACCTCGGCACCAGCCTGCTGGCTGACTCCGACACCGCGGCGCCCCGCACCAGGCTGCTCGGCTCCCCATTCCTGCTCGCCTTTCGCCTGTCCCGGGCCACTATCGCGGGCTGGCTGGGTGCGGTGATGGTGCTGGGCCTGCTCTATGGCTCATTGACGAAGTCGGTGAGCAAAGCCTTTACCTCGTCCGGCCTGCTGCGCAGGTTCACCGGCGGCCTCGCTCATCTGGCACTGCGGCAGTTGCAGCTAGCGGGGGCGCGGGCTTACGCCGGTGTCGTCTTCCTCATCCTGATGACACTGGTCATGGCCTATGTCGCGAGCGCCATCGGCAGGGTGCGCGAGGACGAGGCCGAGGGGTACCTTGACAACCTCGTCGTGCGCTGTGTCAGCCGCCAGCGCTGGCTGTCCGGGCGGGTCGGCCTCGTCCTGGCTGTCCTGGTGACCGCCGGCATGCTGGGCGGGACTGGGTTCTGGGCCGCCGCGGCGAGCCAGCACGCCGGGCTGACCTTCCACGAGCTGCTGCTAGCCGGCATCAACAGCGCGGCACCAGCGGCACTACTGCTCGGAATCGGAGTCCTCGCACTCGGGTTCGCTCCCCGGCTGGCCTCGCTCGTGTGCTGGGGGACACTCGCCTGGGCGTTCCTGCTCGACATGCTCGGCTTCGCCACCAAGATCAACCACTGGCTCATGGACACCTCGCTGCTGCACCACCCCGCCCTCGCGCCTGCCGTCGCGCCGAACTGGCGGGTTGCCGCGACCTACCTGGCGCTCGGCTGCGCCGCTGCCGTCCTCGGTGGCTGGCGCTTCACCCAGCGCGACTTCCAGAGCAGCTGACACCGGTGGGCTGCGACCACGCCACATGGCCTACCGCCCGTCGGCCGCCGCTCACCCGGCCTGACCGAACCCTGGGATGGTGCCTGAGCGCACCCGGGGCCAAGGTTCTGTCCGGTACGGCGCGCTGCAGGGCCGGGACAAGGGTCAGATCCGGGCCGAGTACGGCGACCGCCAGTACCTGGCCTGGCGTCGGCAGTACGACTGCGCGCCACCGCCGCTGCCCGACGACTCGCCGTACTCGCAGTTCAGCGATCCCCGGTACGCGGCCACTCCCGCCGAGGCCAGGCCCCACACAGAATCGCTGCTCGACGTGTCCGCGCGCCTCCTGCCGCACTGGTACGACGCGATCGTGCCCGATCTGCTGACCGGCCTGTGCGTGCTGGTGGTCTCGCACGGGAACACGCTCCGAGCGCTCATCAAGCATCTGGATCGCGTTGACGACGAGGCGAGCTCCCGGCTAGAGGTTCCGAATGGGTTGCCGGTGGTATACGAGCTAGACCATGAGATGTGCCCGGTCGCTCCCGGCGGCCGCCGTCTGCTGCCGGGAACGGCACAATGACCGCGTCAGCTGAATCGGTCCCGCACGGCGACAACCCCCTGGACATGACGGGCACCGTCGAGGAGCGCACGAATGGCCTGCTCGCTCTGTGGCAGGCCAGAGATGGTCACGATGCCATCCCGCACGGTGACCTCGAAGTCCGCGGACTTGCCGGTCACAGCGGCGGGCAGCACCCGGTGCACGATCTCGTCACGGATTTCCTCATCCGGCCGACTAAAGACGGCCAGGACGTCGGCGCGGCCGATGATGCCGAGCAGGTGCCCTGCCGCGTCGACCACCGGCAGTCGCTTGACGCGCCGGTCATACATGACCCTGGCGGCCTGCGCCACTGAGGTGCCCGGGCCAATCGTGATCGCCGGACGGGTCATCAGATCCGCGGCCGTGACCCCTTTGGCCTTATCATCCTCGCGGACGTGGCGCAGCGCCGCGATGATGCTGGTCCCTGTTGCCTGCACCGCCTCCTTGACCAGTAGGTCCGCCTCCGAGACGACTCCGATCACCCGGTTGTCGCTGTCGATGACCGGGAACGCACTGATCCGGCTGCGCCGCAGCATGTCGGCCATCTCCTTGAAGGACGCGTCCTCGCGGACAGAAATGACCCGCCGGGTCATCACGTCCTGAACAGTCGTGGTCACTGGCGGCACCTCCTTAATAGCTGTGTGCTGGAACACGACCGTGGGTGGCGCTGATCGCTGGCCTATGCGGTGGTCACTGCCATTGCTGTCATTGTCACTGTCAGACATCGGTACTGTCGCCGTGACAGCTGTCGGCATGTTTGCAGAGGCGGAGGCTCCGGCATCACGCCCCTGTCCTTGATGTCCCTGGAGGCCATCGTCGGCAGGATGAGCCAGCCCCCGCGCGTCATCGACGGCCAGGTCGCGGTCCGCGACGTCCTGGGACCTGACTGTGGCAGTTGATCACAACGTGGTAACGGCGCGCCCGCCGCCCGCTTCACCGCCGAGTTCCGGGCACTCCTCGAGACCGCCGCCGTGATATCGCCGTCCAGCCTCGCCTGATAAGCCCTGGGGGCATGGCCCGCGCGACCACAGTCCAGCTCCGGGAACCCCGGCCGGGCGGCTCGCGGGGGATAGCCGCGGGCCGTTCGCCGGCTGGCAGGGGACCTTGGGCACTGATGGGCCGCCGTCACCAAGGATGAGCATGTAAGCAGCAGCGAGCTATCCAGCAGAAGGGAGTGCGGTGTGAGCACCGTAGATCACCCGCGACGCGCAACGGCAGAGCGTGGCGCCGGACACCGGGACTACGAGGCCGCACGCCACCAGCTTGCTGGTGAGCGTGAGCGGATGGCCTTCCACTTCCATCAGTTCAACCATGGGTGTTACGGCGATCACTGCCTCGAGTCGGACCAGTTGTACGCAGCCTGGCAGGCCGCACTCGCCAGAGCCAGGACAGCCTGAGTGGGATGAAGGTCATGTCAAGGGTGCCAGGGCTTGGGTGTTCCTAAAACATTCAGGCTGATGGAAATTTTGGCCAGGTGAGGGCATGGGACAGAAGTATGAACTTTGGCGGTTACTTCCATCCGTTTCCGGTGCGGAAGAACATCAAAGTCATTGAACAGGCCGAACGGACCCTCAAGCGGCCCATTGACGTTGTGATGTGGTACCAGCAGTGGGAAGCACCGTTCGGCATCAAAAGATTCCATCGAGAGTGGATTGAAACCGTAGGTGAACGTGATGTGGTCATTAAATGGGAGCCCAAAAAGCGGATCGGCAGACTAGCCGACCCCAGGTTCGCCCTCACGGGCTCGGCGAGTTGGTGATTTGGTGCGCGGCGATAACGGATGCGCCCGGTGTCCGGGTTGGCGCGGGGTAGCTGTCCGGTAGGAGCGGTCTTGTCCTGGTTCGCGGTGATGGCCTCCCGTCCGGGATGATCAAGGTG